>JBLNEL010000319.1:0-22020 GCA_050262615.1 Bacillota bacterium | reverse complement strand
TTTTGGAGAAAATCATCAGATAAAAGCCTTATTATATAATAAATTTTAATAGTGAGATCATATACCCTATAAAGTTAGAGGCAAATAATCTCTGGAAAAAAGTTCTGCAAGTTATAGATTTTTTTATAAAAAACCATACCTATTATCTGAAAAATAGATTAAGTTAATTCTGCTATTTTTGAAATTTCTTAAATATCAGGGATGTGTTATGAAAAAACTTTTACTATTATTTTTATTTATATGCTCAAGTCTTCATGCCCAGGTCTTTTTAGATACTCTTGCCAGTTATTATGTAGGACCAGGAGTTCTTTATACAGAGATCAAGGCTCCTACTGTACCATGGGACATCGACATCTTAAGGGTTGATTTAAAAAATCCAAGTCTTAAACTTGAAACTGTTAAAGCTAAGGATAAATATCTTGGTCTTGAAGATCTTAGTTCAATGGCAGCAAGGAAAAGTTATCCAGGGCATTATGTTGTTGGAGCAATTAATGCCGACTATTTTGATATGGGAACCGGTGAGATGATAAACATTCAGATTGCCGAAGGAAAAGTACTCAGGGGACCTACAAAGCACAGTGTTATAGGCTTTGACTGGAGCAATAAACCGATGATGGCGCTCGTTACAATGGATTCAAAGGTTTTTGCAAACGGAACACAGCTTAAGATCAACGAAGTTAATCAGGGCCGTGGAGCTGACCAGCTGATACTTTACAATGATTTTATGAATTCAACAAAAACCAATACAAGCGGCACAGAAGCTTTAATAAGTCCGGTTAATGGCTGGGTTGTAAATGACACGATGAAATGTGTTGTTGAAAGTATTGTAGCTTCAGTTGGCAATATGACAGTTCCAGCAGGGAAGGCTGTTCTTTCAGGACATGGTGCAGCTGCTACGTTTATAAGCAACAATCTTCATGCAGGTGACACAATAAAGATCTATCAGGGTATTAATCCAGGTCTTAAGAGACTTAAAGAGATGGTAGGCGGTGTGCCAAGAATAGTTAATAACGGGCAAAATTATGTTGAAACAGCTCTGAAATACGAAAGCGGATCAAGCACTTACACAAGGGAGCCCAGAACGGCAGCCGGTATTTCAAAAGACAGTTCATACTTATACCTGGTTACGTTAGATGGAAGGAATGCCAGCGTGGGAGCTACTTTGGCTGAACTGGCAGATCTGTTAGTCAGGATTGGAGTATATCACGGAATAAATCTGGATGGCGGCGGATCAACTACAATATTAGTAAGGGATTCTCTGATGAATTATCCTTCAGGCGGCGGAATTGAACGTTCTGATGGTAATGGTTTTTTGGTCGTCTCAACTGCACCAAATCAGTTCAGCAGTGAAAAAAATATTTCATTAAATATACACAACAGGCGTGTTTATAAAGGCGATAAAGTTAAACTTAATGTTTTTGCCCTTGATGAATATAACAATCCAAAGCTCATCGATCCTTCAGCAATTCAGTATACACTCAGTTCATCCACACTTGGCAGTGTTGATAGTAAAGGAGTTTTTACGGCAGGGAATAGTTCTGTTAAAGGATACATTAGAGTTAAATATAATAACTTTACAGATTCAACATATATTTATGTTAAGTCGGTTAGTAAAGTTACTCTTACTCCAAAGGTAAATCTGATCGATAATATCAAACCTTTCAGTCTTACAATTAGTGCTGCTGATATGGATGATATGCCAAGGAGTATTGCATATGCAGATGTTATCTGGAAATCCACCAACACATCAGTTGCTATAGTAGATTCCTTAGGGATTATTAAAGGAATATCAGAAGGACAGGTAAAAATAATTGCATCTATACCAGGAGTAACAGCTGATACAGTAAGCTTAAGTGTACAGATAGGAAAAGGCTATTCAGTTTTAGATCAGATGGAAAATCTTTCTAACTGGAAAGTCACAGGTTTAAACATTGACACTGCAAAAACAAAGCTCTCAGTTGTAACTGACAATAAAACACAAGGCACAGGTGCTTTGAAGCTTGACTACCGGTTTACATATAATCCAACAGTTGCAAGCATGGTATACTTAAATACAAATATTCCTGTATATGGAATTCCGGACAGTTTGTTTATAGATTCAAGGACTGATACAGCAAAGCATAAACTATCTTTCATTTTCTCAGATAATGATGAAGAGCTCTTCAGAGTAAATGCATTTGGCTATATTGATACTCCGGATAAGTTTAAGTCAATTCCCACACCATTGAAGACTTTTGCGCCGGTGGGCAGCGGAACATTTTATTATCCGGCTGTATTAACAAAACTTGAGATTCAGTTAAGATATCAGAGTTCGATGGTTTCAGGACAGACCTACACTGGTACAATATATCTTGATAACCTGAGAGTAAAATATCCTGCTACTACAGATGTTAACGATAAGCCAAACAGTGCAGCAGTTGAAGGTTATGCTTTATTGCAGAACTATCCGAATCCATTTAACCCATCTACTGTAATTGAATTCAGCACAATGAATGATGAAAACGTAAGTCTGAAGGTATACGATATACTCGGAAGGGAAGTAGCTGTACTTGCACAGGGGATGATGAAAAAGGGAATGCATAAGGTAGTCTGGAATGCCGGAAGTAATCCAAGCGGCATTTACATTTACAGATTGCAGAGTGGAAATTATTCTGAAACCAAAAAAATGTCTTTGGTCAGATAATCAATCCCTGGATATTAATTACTAACAAAAAGAGCATCAGGAAGCAGAAAAAAGCTTTCTGGTGCTTTTTTCTTTTCTGGCTCCTTTTTTTAGAGGCTCTTTTCAAAAAATGTGATTAAAGTTGAGATAGATACCGGTAGATTCATTTGAAAAACCGGCATCCAGGCGTATAATAAAGTTTTCCATATAAAATCTCAAACCTAAAGCTGGTGAACACACCCATCTGTTCAAGTTAATTTTACTAATTGAAGGCCATACCTTTCCTATATCAAATCCTGCTATTGCGCCCAGCCTTTTATAAACTGGAAAACGAATTTCGGAATTAACCAATGTAACAGCCTTATCTAAAAAACGATCCTGTGGGTAACCGCGAAGAGTTTTGTTCCCTCCTAATGGTAGAAGTATTTGTACGGGGCTTCTCTCAGAGAGAACAGTCTGCAGCGCAGTTTTTAGTGCCAGTGTAGTATTTTGAAAAAGGAAGTGTGTGTAATAATTAAAGGATGATTCCCAATAGGTGTAATTGATATTAACAAGCTGAGACTGGAAAGCATATTCATAAGTTCCCTGCAGAGTAATTCCCTGACTGGGATTAATATAGCTATCGCGGGTATCATAACGGAAGAGGAAATAAACTGAATGTGATCTGAGAGTTGAACGGCTTAACGGGTCGTTATGCTTAATCAGTATGCCGCCTTCGGATAAATTCGAATTTGATGATGATTTATATTTAATTCCAAACTGGCCATAAAGATTAGGAGTAAAGCCTCTGCTAAAATCAAATGATAAATTGAACAATTTTTTTGAGTAAATGTCTTTACTCTCTTTTTTAGATTCGCTTCCTGGTCCGTAATATCCGATACTTACCAGTTTATCATAATCAGCAACAATATCAATTGCCAATGGAAATATCTTTCCCTGTCTATGTTCATAATCAGGCATAGAAAAGGCAATTCTGTACCAGCCTTCACCTTTGCTGCTGTTAAAGAGCAGCAAATCGATTGATTCATTAAAATCAAGCTGATTGAGGAAAAAGACTTTAGCTCCATAACCTATGCCCGTATCAGTATCATAGGATAATATTGGAAGAGGTTCAATTGATTTATCTTCAAAGTGTGAATACTCAAACTTTGAGTATTCTGAAAGGCTGTCTTTCCCTTGCTGGCTGGCAGTTATGAAGGAAAGAGGACGGAATGTAATTAAAATAATAATCAATGTACTCCGGATTTTCATTGTTTGGAATTCCCTTTGATGTTGTTTGTAATATCAGGAAAGCCGGGGAATTGCATGTAACAAAGATGTAAATAAATTGTAAATAAATTTCAGCTCAGCAATTGAGGCTGATAATTTATAATCATTCCATTGATAAGACATCTGTAATATTGAATTATAAAGTGTGTAATTCTGTGATCTCTGACATTGAAAATGTGAGTAGCTAAAAAAATGCACTGTATTTAATTTCGCGATTTTTTAAATAACTACATCTTATTTCCCAAATAGATTTAAATGAATCTTAATGCCTAAATCCAATTTATCCAAAGATTTTCAAATTAACATATAAATATAGTCAGATAGATAGAGCAAAGTAATCTGGTAATATAGCTTGTGAATTCCTTTTTAAAAAATATAGATTCACAAAATCTTTGGAGGGCCGATGAAAACTATATTGATACGGTTTATTCTTTGTGTAATTCTTTTGCCTGTGTTAGTTCCTGTAATGGCATTTGCACAAGCCACACCAACAATATCAGCAACAGTTCTGACAGATAAACCTGATTACCAGCCTGGGGATTCAGTTATAGTAACGGGTTCAAACTGGCAGCCAGGAGAAACGGTCAAACTGGTATTCAGTCACTCGACTGTTACAACAGGAACAGATACTTTGATTGCAGCTGCAGATAATGAAGGCAATATCTACAATGCGCAATATCTAATAACTGAAAGTCACTATGGAGAAACTTTCATACTTACAGCATTAGGATTAAACTCGGGATTTACAGCCCAGACTACTTTTACTGATGCTTTTAATGTTAGCAGTTTCACACCTTCAGGCGGATCGGTCTCGGGCGGGACACTGGTAACAATCAGCGGGAATGCAATTAACGGAAGTGCTTCAGACTATCAGATAACATTCGGCGGAACCCCTGGCACAAATGTAAATCGTCCTGATAATAAAACTCTGACAGTTATATCTCCGGCTCATTCGGCAGGAGGTGTTTCAATAATAGTCAAAGAATTGTCTTCGGGCATAACAAAATCAGTTCCGGGCACGTTTACTTATGTAAGTCTTACAGGTACAAAACTAACTGTACTTCCTGCGGCAGGAGATTACAACGGTACTGTAAATCTGAGCGCAACACTTAAAACCGCTGCTGATCAGGCTATTGCAGGGCAAACTATTACATTTACTTTGAATGGATCTTCTGCGGGAACTGCCACAACTAATAGCAGCGGTGTTGCAGCGCTCAATGTCAGCATTGCAGGGATTGATGCAGGTGTTCATACAGGTTATATTGGTGCAAGTTTTGCCGGAAATACAACATATTCATCATCAAATGCATCTCCTGCAGATCTGACAATAAATCCAATGTCTACAAGCCTTATTGTTGATAACGCCACTGGTATTTACGGGGGTACGGCTGATCTAAGTGCAACGCTTACCGCCGGCGGAGCAGCCTTGAGCGGACAAACCGTTATTTTCTATATTAATGGCACTGAAGCCGGGCGTGGCCAGACAATTGGGGGCGGCAAGGTAACACTGCATAATATCGCAGTTTCAGGTATAGATGCAGGGGCGTATACGAATTTTATTACAGCCAGATTTGAGGCTTTTGGAAATTATGCCGGAAGTACAGGGTCAGCAAACCTTACAATTGATCAGGCAAATACCACACTTAGTGTGTCAACATCAACAGGTACATTTGGGGGTACAGTTGACCTTTCGGCACTATTAACTTCAAAGGGCTTACCTGTGCCCGGAGAGGATATAAGTTTCAGCTTTAACGGAACCATATATTCAGGCAAAACAAATCCCAGCGGTCTTGCTACTATATTAAGTGTTCCGCTTGGAGAAATAAATGCAGGCACACATATTAATTTTATCAGAGCGACTTTTACAGCTACAACTAATTATAAGGGGAGTACAAATTCAGGAAATCTGATTGTTAATAAGGCTTCGGCAGTACTGATTGCTGATCCGGTAGAGGCTCCATATGGAAGCAATGTCGATCTTACGGCGACACTTACATCTTCAGGTACAGGTATTCCAAATATGACAATCAGTTTCTCACTTGGAGGTATATTATTAGGAACTGCTTTAACAGACATGAATGGTAAAGCTACTTATTTTAATGCAGCCATACCTAACCTTGGAGCAGGTACATATTCTGGTTATATAACTGCCGATTTTTCACCTTCAGGCGGAAACTATCAATCAGCCTCCGGGTCCGCAACTCTGACTATAAAGGAATTGCCAACAGAACTCATTGTAAAAGATGTTAAAGCAGAATTTGGCAGTACTGTTAAACTAGAAGCAACACTTACTGCTTCGGGCACACCGTTATCTGGAAGAATGATCAGTTTTACTGTAAACGGAATTCTTCTTGGAAGTTCAACAACCGATGCTATGGGAACTGCCAGTTATAATTTTAGTCTTTCAGGCATTAACGCAGGAACATATACTGATGCAGTAAAAGCAGAATTTGCAGCTGCAAACGGGTATGCAGCTGCTGCAGCAACAGGAGATCTTACGATTGATCCAGCAGCTACAATGATAATTGTATCTCCAGCTACAGTTACATATGGTGAAAATGTTGAACTTTCAGCTACTTTAACTTCGGCAGGTTTACCATTAAGCGGGATGGATGTTGAATTTAAGTTGAATGGATCAATTGCCGGCAGCGGGAAAACTGACCAGTCTGGAATTGCAAAAGTTAGCGGGGTTAGTTTATCAGGAATTGATGCAGGTTCTTACCTAAATGCCATTGAGGCAAGTTTCACAGCAACAGGCAATTATGCTTCCAGTTCAAATACTGCTGATCTTACTATCAAGCAGGCACCGGTAAATATTGTTGTAGAAAAGGCCAGCGGACCGTTCGGAGGTAAAGTCAATTTTGCTGCAGTGCTAACCATTTCTTCATCCGGGGACCCATTAAGTAACAAATCAATAGATTTCAAACTCAATGGCACATATAAAGGTTCAGCTGAAACAGATAACAATGGAAGAGCCACTCTAAAGGATGTAAGCATTATTGGCTTGGATGTAGGAACATATAACGACTACATAGAGGCAGATTTCTCACCTTCAGGAGGTAACTATGCTTCCTGTGCAGCTAAAGGACAGCTTGAGGTTACGCTTGCACCTACTGTAGTTGCAATCGACAAAGTAACGGCAGTCTATGGCAGCAAGGTTAACCTTTCAGCAAAACTTACATCGCTGGATATTCCTTTAAGCGGAAAGACAATAGAGTTTACACTGAACAATGTATCTGCTGGCAGTGCTGTTACAGATAATGATGGAGCAGCAACCAAGACAGATGTCGATTTAGCAGGGATAAGTGTTGGGCTGCACAAGGATTATATTGGTGCAAGTTTTTCAGAAGCGAGTCCTTACAAAGGAAGTACTGCAAAAGCAGATCTTGAAATAACAAAAGCGCAAACTGCTGTTTCAGTATTGGCAGCAGCAGTTCAATATTCCGACCAGGTTACATTAACTGCAATTGTAACTTCACCAACTGCGCAGGGGGATCTTAATGCTGCAGGCGGGAGTGTTGAATTTAAATACCAGTCAGGAAGCGGAGCAGCAGTAACTTTAAGCACAGTAATAACTTCAACGATTGAAAGCGGAGTCTTAAATTTCACTTACACATTTACCTGCAATTTTGCTCCCGGCACATACAAAATATTAGCTGTATTTACTCCGAATGATCTTAATAGTTTTGATGGATCGTCAAATGCCGCCCCGTTTGGTCCGCTAACAGTCAGTCAGGAGGATGCATTGGCTGAATATTCCGGTTCACAATATTTTTCCACTCCTTCGTTAACATCTGCTCAGGCAACTTTAACCTATTCATCTACCATCAAGGATATAGCAGATGATAACAGGGGAGAAATAACATATGCAAAAGCAGCATTTAAGGAAGGACCGCTAAGCGGAGCATATCTGGATATTGTTAGCAGCATTAAGGCAGAAGAGTTCTTACCTGTATTTTTAATTGATGCTTCAGATAAAACTACAGGCAGTGTAATAACTCAGCCGTTTACCCGGACATTAAGCTCTAGTGAGCTAAGTAACAGTGGAACCACTTTTAATATTTATACTATTGTAAATGGCCGCTATGCTAAGATAAGTGAACCGACACTAATTACAATTGGTGTTCCAGGAGGAGATAATGTGTCAGGCGGTGGTTTTATAGTTACAAATAATTCAGCTGGTAAATACCGCAGTAAAGCCGGATCAAAGACAAACTTCGGTTTTACGATGAAATATAATAAAACCGGGAAGAACATTCAGGGTCAGGCAAATATTATTATTCGAGGAGATGATGGAAAGATCTATCAGATAAAAAGTAATGCTATTAATAGTCTTTCAGCCTATGCAATCAAGGATATGCCGGGAAAAGCTGCAAGTTTTAATACAAAAGCTAATTTAACGGATATTACAAATCCTTTAATTCCAATTGCATTAGGCGGGTCACTATCGCTGAGTGTTGAAATGTATGATGATCCTAAGAACAACGAAAATGATTATATTTTAATAACCTTGCAGGATCCATCATCTGGTTTATTATTCTCAAGTAACTGGAATGGAACAAAAACGACCAGTTTAAAGCTGGCTAAGCCTACAGGCGGCGGGAATATTAAGGTAATGAGTTCCTCCGGCCTGGCCAAGGAGAATGGTGAGGAGATAATTCCAACAGAATATACTCTTTTCCAAAATTATCCCAATCCATTTAATCCAAGCACTACCATACAATATGATTTACCTGAAGATAGCAAAGTAAGTGTTGTCATTTATAATGTACTAGGCAGGGAAGTTGCAACTTTAGTTGATGATCAGCTTCCGGCCGGAAGACATCAGAATATCTGGAAATCCCTTGATGATCATGGAGCGCAGGTGGCTTCAGGGATGTATATACTCAGGATTTCAGCTAAATCACTTTCTAGTGAAAGAAATCTGATATCGACAAAAAAAATGATGCTTATTAAGTAGCTCTCTATATTCATAGAAAAAAGGCGCTGACAAATCGATTTATCAGCGCCTTATTTATATAAACTATTAAGGAATCTTATGCGTCAAAAACAGTTACATTCCTTCTTCACCGAAATCATCACCACCCTGATCTCTGTCTCTTTGTTGTTTAAAGTTATTGATAGAGTATTTTAAGTTCAGCATGAGCATTGGGGACTCTCTGTTGCGTTTACTGAAAGAACAGAGGCCTGTAGCTTCTGTTACTGACTGATATCTTGCTGTTGAAAGCATATCTCTTACCTGAAGAGTAAGTGTTAATTGTCTTTCAAGAAGTTCTTTCTTTACTGCAAGATCAAGCGAAAAGGAGTCTTCAGTTCTTCCCTGCAGTGAAACCGTTGGGCCGCGGTACTCAGCATTTAACTGGAGCTGAAGTATACTGCCCACTTTAAGAGAATTGCTCATTCTTGAGCGCCAGTTAAAGCTTTTCTTTGTATTTGACTGGCCATTAAAGTTAGTCTTAAGTCTGTAATCATAAAGATTTCCAGTAAGATCAACATTCCAGAACTTAAATAAGTCAAAGCTCGCCATTAGTTCTGTACCTAAGGAATAATCTGAGCCAATGTTATCAAATGACTCTAAAGTTACATTATCTGCATAAACTGACCTGAGGCTTTCGATCTTATTATTATTCACTCTGTAATACAGTTCAGAGGAGAATGAGACAAGTCCCAAAAGTGTCTGAAAGCCGAATTCATAGGAATCTATCAGTTCAGGCTGCAAGGAAGGGTTTCCGCGGTGAACTGTATTTGCATCGACCCATGTATCAAATGGTTCAAGTTCCCAGTTATGGGGCCGGTGTATTCTTTTTGTATAGCTGGCAATAAACTGTTCACCAGAATTTAACTTATATGAAAAGTGCAGAGTAGGGAAATAGTCAAACCTGTCGACAGTAAATTCGCTTAGTTTAGAAGGGATCCTGATCTTTCTATAAGTATATTCACCCCTTGCGCCTGCCTGATAGCCGAAATTTCCGATCATACTTGAAAACACAGAATAAACAGAATATTCATCGTTTCTGGACTTTGTGGAAAAGCTATATTGCGGCATTAAAAAGTAATCCGATGCATTAGAGCTGAATTCAAAATAACCTGTTGATTCTTCCTGAAATTCTGTCTGGCCTTCTATCCCTGATTCAAACTTACTGTCAGTGCCAGTTGGAAGAGTATAATCAATCTTTGTATTGAATTCTCCTCCGGGGCCGCCTTCTGTAGTTTTCTTTCCCTCTGTTATTGTCTGATTTCTGATCAGTTCACTTAAACTATAATCATCACCATCCTCAGATTCATATGACAAATCGGCAGTCAGTTCATGTCCTTTAGTTTCAAACTTATGCTGGTAGTTCATACTCAGAGAATAGGAGTTACCTGTTCTTTTACTCTCGTTTTTATTGATATATGACAACCCCAGAGGCAGCTGAAGAGAAATCTCGGAGTAATCTGCAGAGGAGCCGCGGTTCATTTCCCGGTTGTGATATCTGCCTCCGAAGCCCAGAATGTCAGTTTCGCCAAGGTTAAAATTAATATTGCCCCTTATGCCATATCCGTTTCTTCCCATTCTGCCTTCGCTAATTGAATTTATAAAGGAAGAACTCCCCTGGTAGTCATATCTTTTCTCCTCCCGTCCGGTTTCAGTCATGGTTCTTTTTCTGTAGTCCAGGCCGAAAACCGAACTAAAAAGCGGGGCTTTATATTCAAAAAGGAAATCACTGCCATACTTATCTTTAAGTCCTGCATTAAGGTTGGCTACTCCGCTTAAGCCCAGGTTTTTGTTTTTCTTTAATACGAGGTTTATTATGCCTGCAACGCCTTCCGGATCATATTTTACCGAAGGATTTGTAATTATCTCAATATTTTCAATTGAACTTGCAGGTATCTGCTGAAGCAGATCCTGCGGATCCATCATAGTAGGCCGGCCATCGATCAAGACAGTAAAACTTCCGCTTCCTCTTAAGCTGACATTTCCGTCAATATCAACCGAAACAGAAGGCACATTTTCAAGCACGTCAACAGCAGTGCCTGAGGATGCCATCGGAAGCTGATCAACGTTAATTACTTTTTTATCGACCTGATATGTAAAAGGAACCCTTTGTCCTTCTACAACTACGTTACCAACGTTTACAGCTGAGGGATTAATTTGAATTTCACCCAGTAAAGCCTCAGGAGAAGACTTGTTTAGGTTTATATCTTTTATTCTTTTTTTTTCGTAACCAATAAAGGATACTTCAACAAAATAACTGCCAGGCTTAATTTCACTTATTTCGAAATTACCTTCCTTGTCAGTTACTGCGCCATTTACCTTATTAGCTTCCTGAATGCTGAAGACCACAACAGTGGCATATTCGACCGGTTTACCTGTCTGTGCATCTATGACTTTTCCGGAAATTACCCCGCCTGAAGAAGGTTTTGCTGCCTGAGCAAATGCAACAGAGCAGATCATAAGAACACAATAGATCAAAGTAGCACATAATTTCATTCCACGACTTCCCATTAATAGTTATAATTCTCTTTATTAGTTTTCTTTAATAATACTTTTTTGACATTTAAAAAATAAGCAAAGTTTAATAAATCACTTTGTTCATGATATGTAAAATGATATAATTTATAATAAAGATTTAAAATTGAAAAAGGGCTGCCCCTTTATTAAGAGAGACAGCCCTTTAGACAACTTGTATTTATATAATTTAACAAATATACTTTAGATGATTAGTACCTATAAAGTAGAAAGTATAAATATCTGAGCAACGAGAACTCTTAAGAACATGGCTAATGGATAAACCGTAGCATAAGCAGTCGACTGAGCCTGAACCGGGGCCAGTGAGTTTGCAAACTCCAGTGCCGGAGGGTCAGTCATTGTACCGCTGATAAGTCCACATATTTTCAGATAGTTGAACTTCATAAAACGAGCAGCTATGGCAACAATCATAATAGGGAAAAATGTAATTGCAGCGCCGTAAAGCATCCACCAATACCCGCCGTTCCAAATTGTGTTAAAGAAGTTTGCACCCGAAGAGAGTCCGACGCATGCCAGGAAGAGAATTATCCCGATCTCACGAAGCATCATATTAGCTCCGGGAGTCATATAGAAGTCCATTTTTCCAATTCTGCCTTTGTATCCAAGCAGAATAGCAATGATCAATGGTCCTCCTGCCAGACCAAGCTTTGCAGGTGCCGGCACACCGGGAATGAATATTGGAATACTACCGAGAATTATACCCAAAAATATACCAATAAAGATCGGAACAGTATTAGGCAAAGCTAATTCTTTAACAGAATTTCCAAGTTCATTCCGGATCTCAGGCAAAAGCTCTGTTTTGCCGACTATTCTGACAGTATCGCCTAATTCAACTGTTGTGTCAAGCGAGGGAAGTATTTCCATTCCGGCTCTGAATATTCTTGTGATATTTGCTTCATATCTGCGGTAGATACCAATCTGCTGGACAGTCTTACCGGCGTATTTTCTGTTGGTTACAAGAACGTGAGCCATTGAAAGTTCGCCGCTTATCTCGCGTTTTTCCTGGATTTTGACTACTCCTATCTTTAGTCCAAGATTTTCTATATGGTTAACCGAAGATACTCCAAAGAGAACATCGCCTTCTAATATAGTCTCCTGATCTAAGGCTAAGATGAATTGTCCGTCTCTAAAGATCCTTGAGATAACAAGTTCTTTATCAATAATGCTTTTTATATAGCCAATTTTCTTGCCGAATAATTGCGGATTTGTAACATCGATGCTTACACTCTCAAGTTTTATACTTGAATTATCCAGGCTGCTGGTATATTTCTCGGCTTCTTCTTTGACTTTTATTCTGAAAAACAGTCTTACAAGTATCATTGTAAGAATAATTCCAAGAACGCCAAACGGGTAAGCAACTGCATAACCCATTCCGGCTAAGTTTGCATTCTGAGCTCCATTGGCAGTAAACTCGTGAAGGACCTGCTGAGTAGAACCAAGGCTAGGAGTATTAGTTACTGAACCGCACATTATGCCGGTGATAAGTGCAGGAGGAAGTCCATATATCAGATAAAGACTGTAAGTGATAATAAGGTTCAGCAGGACAATTGAAACAGCAAAAAGGTTTAGTTTTAAGCCTTCATTCTTAAAAGTTGAAAAGAATCTTGGACCAATATCAAGTCCGATAGAATATACAAATAAAATTAAACCAAACTCACGTGCAAAATGAACTATTGATTCTTCTGCACGTGCTCCAAAATGCGAAATTATTAATCCTGAGAAAAGTACTCCTGCAATGCCGAGCTTTATGTTTTTGATTTCTACTTTTCCGATTAAAACGCCTGAAAATGCTGCAAGACAAAGATATAGAATCGTTGATGCTATACTTGGAGTCGAAAATAATGAAAAAATAAAGTCCATGATCTCTATGTATAATAAGTTTATGAAATTAATTAATTGAAAAACTGTGTCTTTATCATAAAAACTTTAGCAGTATATGATAAAACCTTCAGGGAAATTACCTCCTTCAGGGTAACTTTTTCACTGAAGGTTTCATTACTGCAAACCTTTGTAGAATTTGAAGTGTTAAAATAGAGAAAAATTTCCTTATTGACAAACTTACCCTTTGCAGCATGATATTTCCTGAATTAGGTTTATTTTACGTAAGTAAATTCCAATTAATAATGGACGGCATATGCAGCTGAGGAAAAGCGGCAGATATGTATTGAAATTCCTAACACTTACAATCATTTCATTGCTTGTTAGTAATCAGTCATACAGCCAGTTTAATACCATTCACATAGGAGGTCAGGTTTCAGATAGTTTAACCGGGGCAGGAATTAATAATGTTACGATTTATATTACAAATGTAATGACAGCTCAGACAGATTCGACGCATACAAATGCATCCGGATTCTGGGCGTTTGATTTGTCTTTTACTTCAGCAGAGAGGAGTTCAGCATTTCCTGAGGAATTCAGTGTTTCACAAAACTATCCTAATCCTTTTAATCCCTCTACTAAAATCAACCTTAATATTCCTGAAAGAGGTAGTGTAAAGGTACAAATAGTTAATGCTATAGGTGAAATTATAGATTCATATGAAGAATATCTGGAAAAAGGAAGTTATTCTATTCAGTGGAATGCCAAAGGAAGCGCCGGAGTATATTTTATTAATGTCAGGGCTGGAAACAGAAGTATTACGAGAAAAATGATCCTCACAGACAGGGCAAGCGGAACAGGGCTTACCAGGTTCAGGCAGGAAAATAGCGTTACTTCAAGCATTAGCAGGCAGCCAATTAGTCACCAAAATACAAATTCAATATTAATAAGCTTATCAAAATTCGGGTATATGCCCTATGCTGAAAAAGCAAATATAAGCGGCGGGGAATATTTTAATCATAAGCTTGAAACCATTCACTCTAACAGCATACTAGCAGATCTGCACAATGATATTCTGGAAAAAATGGCTGCAGATTCAACATATCATCTGGCAGATCATCATACAAATAACCACACAGATATCCCAAGGCTAAAAGCCGGGGGAGTTGATCTTCAGCTTTTTGCTGTCTGGGTCGATCCGGTTAAGTATGCCGGAAATAGTTACAATCAGGCTGAAAAAATGATAGGGATCTTTAAGTCAGAGCTAAATAAGAACCGGGAAAGTATGGGACAGGCGCATACAAAAGCAGAAGCACTTTCACTCAATAAAGATCATAAAATAGCAGCCGTAATGGCAGTTGAAGGTGGTCACACTATTGAAAATGATCTTGAGAAACTTAAAAATTTATATAAATACGGAATGAGATACTTTACACTTACCTGGAATAACAGTACGAACTGGGCAATTTCAGCGCAGGACAGTCTCTCAGAAACTACAGGCCTAAGTGAATTCGGCAAACAGGTCATAAGAACTCTGGATTCGTTAGGAGTTATTATTGATGTCTCTCATACTGGTATAAAGACAATCAAGGATGTCCTTAGCCTAACTAAAAATCCAATAATTGCTTCACACTCCGGGGCAAGAGCTTTAAGAAATCATTACAGGAATCTGTATGATTATCAGATCAAAGACATTGCCAGTTCAGGCGGTGTAATTGGAGTTGTATTTTACCCGCCGTTTTTATCTGCAGGAAATACAAATATTACAACAGTAGCTAATCATATAGATTACATAGTAAAAGTTGCAGGAATTGACCATGTGGCAATAGGTTCAGACTTTGATGGAATTGAAAGAACTGTTACTGGTCTGGAAAATGTAACAAAATTTCCAGAACTGACACTTGAACTCTTAAGACGCAGATATTCGATAACAGAAATAAGAAAGATCCTGGGTGAAAATTTCCTGCGTGTATTTGAAAAGGTATGTGGGAAATAAGTAAGAACATCCAGACAACGCTTATTAAAGGCATAAAGCCGGTCATGGACTCTTTTAGGTATTGTCTCTCTAAAGGAATTATTTTACTATAATATCAGTTCATTGAAATTCTTTTCGGAGAAGAGTAAATGAAATAGATCGGCAAACAGCATGTGGCGGAATTAAACGCAAATACTGTACAATGAATATCCAAAAAGAGTCAGCGCCTAAAAAGATGAAAGTAAGTAATAGTTAATATTACTTGTTTTCATTGAAAAGCTCGAATGGATATGAAAAAAAAAGATTTATACAGTAAAGGCACTTGAAGCCAAATACTTCCATGCTCTTGCCGGTTTTTTTATTTTAAAGCCTGCTGTTTCTATTTCTCTCCAAAGTAAAATCAAGTATGTCACTTAGTAACTAACAGCTCATAAGACCAGCTTAAGACCTTAATTTTGAAAAAAAACGGTTTATACCTATATTGTTCTTCGCTAAAACAGATCTCACATAAGGCCATAATTTTAACTTAAGGATTTACGAATTGAGAAATAAGAACTTCTTACTTATATGTCTTTTTACATTAAATATACTTCTTTTTAATAATATTTTTCCTCAGGAACTGAAATTTGTTCAATTGGGAGATTTCAAATTAGTAAGCGGAGAGTATATAAAAGACTGCCGGATTGGATACAGGACATTTGGAACCCTGAATAAAGATAAATCAAACATTGTTCTAATGCCGACCTGGGCTTCAGGGGTAAGTTTGCAGCTTAGTTCAAATATCGGAAAAGGGAAGCTGATCGATAGCTCAAGATACTACGTTATTGCTGTTGATGCCCTTTGCAATGGTGTTTCATCCTCACCATCTAACAGTATTCTGCAGCCAAGGATGAATTTCCCTGAAGTGACAATTGCAGATATGGTAAACAGCCAATATACGCTTCTTACAAAGTTTTTTAATTTAAACCATATTAAAGCAGTAGTTGGAACATCAATGGGGGGAATGCAGGCATTTCAGTGGATGATCTCTTATCCTGATTTTATGGATAAGGTTATACCTATTGTAGGCTCGACGCGTCTTACTCCATATGATCTTGTACTTCATAATGCAGTTATCCGTTCGATTATGACAGATCCAGGCTGGAACAATGGAAATTATACTGAGAATCCTGCACGTGCAGCGGAGGCTGAATTCAATGCTCTGATACTTACAACCCCGGAAGATCTGAATAAAAAAATGACAAGAGATAATATTTTCCGTGAGTTGGAGAAAGCTAAAGACCAAAAAGGTTTTGATTCAAATGATAAGATCAGGCAGACGCGGGCAATGATGTCACTGGATATAAGTAAAGATTTCGGAGGTTCAATGGAAAAGACTGCCAAGGCTGTCAAAGCAAAGACATTAATAATAGTTGCACTGAAAGACCGGATCGTCAATCCTGTTCCTGCTATGGAATTCGGAGACTTACTGAAAGCCAAAGTAATTGAACTTAACAGTGACTGCGGACATCTTGCTCCGGGATGCGAATCTGAGAAGGTAAACAAAGCAATTTCCGATTTTCTAGGTGAGTAATTCCAGAAATCACTCTTAAAGGTACATTTAAAAAGAAAAAACAGAAAAGAGTGTTTTAAGAAAGATATATAAAAATATGATAAGTTATATCACTCAATGCATATTTGAGGGTAAGCTAAATGAAAAGGTGCTCCCTTGTCCGGGAGTACTGCTTATGTAAAATTGCCCTTCATTTTTTTCCACAAGTTCTCTGCATAGTATTAAACCAAAGCCGGAGCCGCTTTCTCCATTTGTTCCTCTTGTTGTATAAAATGAGCCGGCCTTTAGTACCATATCCAACTTCTCTGCCGGTATTCCAATGCCGGTATCACTAACCGAAATCCAAGTTTGGTCAGAAGTTTTTTCCGAACTAATTTTAACAGTTCCCCCTGACAGAGTAAATTTAGTGGCATTGGAGAGCAAATTTCTTAATACTGTAGAAAGCATGTTGATATCAGAATAGACATGAGTATCCTGACTAATCATATTAATTGTATGGATGCCTTTGCTTGCGGCTGCTGATGAGAAAAGACTTATAATAATTTCAACCTCACAAAAAAGATTTACCTTCTCAGGCCTGAATTGGATCCTGCCGGTCTGCAGCCTTGACCAGTCCAGAAGATTCGTTAGGAGATCAAATAATCTTTTGGATGTATCATGCATAACCGAAGAGTACTCAACAATTTCTTCCTGTGTAAGAGTATGTAGATTCTGAGACATTGTTTCTGTCAATTCCATAAAACCTGCAAAAGGACCCCGGAGATCATGGGCGACAATAGAAAACAATTTATCCTTTGCGGAGTTTGATTCATTGAGCTGTTTAATGATATTTCTGATTTCATCTTCTGCTTTTAATCTGGAAATCGTTCCGCCAAATTGCAGGGTAATTATTTCGAGAGCAGATCTGACATTAGCAGGGATGCTATTTTTTTCATGTGAAGCCAGGTTAATTACAGCAACAACTTTGCCCTGGTGCATAATCGGCAGAATAGCTAAGACTCTTATTCCTTCTTTAAGTTTGCTCTCACCAGCGGAATTCATTACAGCATTGGGGTAAGTTTCAAAAACAGGTTTTCCAGCCATAATGATCCTGGCATTTAAGGAATCAGGTTCATAATGTGAAACATTCTTTACAAAGTCTTCTGAGAGACCGTTGTGATAAATTAAATCAATTACACCTGTATTTTGGTCTACTAAGTACAATCCGCCGCTATCAATACAGTCAATTTTGCAGAAACTTTCAAGCAGATAAGCCATAGCTTCTGTAAGGTCTGTCATTGAATTTAAGTGTGCATACAGATCGCGTACAAAAACACCCAACTCCTCTTCTTTTTTTCTATCTGATATATCTTCAATAGTGCCGTCATAGTAGAGAATATTTCCCGAATTATCTCTTACTGCCGTTATATTTTCTCTTGCAAAAATTACCTGGCCGTCGGATCTTTCATATTTTGATTCAATGCAGATATGATTTCTATTCTGCAGCTGATTGTTAAATGCTGAATGTTTGTGCTCATTATGGAAGAGTATATTTTCAAGGCTTTTAGTTCCTTCACCGGGCAGATATCCGAATATTCTGTAAAGGGCCTGGTTTATCATCAGTATATTTCCATCGTGGGAAATACGGTATATGCCAATTGCGGCATTATCAAAAAGGGTTCTGTAGTGGATTTCACTTTGTTTTAATTTATCCTCTGCCTGTTTTCTTCGTAGAGAGACAGCTGCAAGATGAGCAAAAGATTTAAGCATCTCAATTGAAGGTTCAATCTGGTTATCCTTAAAGGCAAGGACCAATGTACCAAAAAGTCTTCCTTCTACAACCAGAGCTATGCCATACAAGTGGGTAATTCCTGTAAAAGCCCTTAATGCTTTATCGGCTATTTCAGGGATAGCCCCAAAGGATATTTCTGCGAAGGAATTTCTGAGTCCGACTGTTTCTTTAATTATCTCCTGATATATATGGTCACTAACAGGTGAAACAACATTTGTAATATTGTTGCCCATAACCTCTATCATGTAATTGAGCAGCCAGGAACTTGCTTCAATATGGCGAATGATCAAGGCCCGCTTATGCTCATCGTAATCTGAATAAAGTGATATAGTTGCGCCGGTAAACTTTTTTAATTCTCCTGGCAGAAACTCAGAAAGGCTAATATCTGAAGGCAGATCAGCTAGTTTTATTGCTAAAGAGTTCAGGAACTCCAGATTTCTGTCCTTAACTTCCATATTTTCAGAACAATTGTCTGCAGGAAGTTTTGTTTTTAACTTGTATTCCAATATTAAGTTGGCCCAAATTCCAAAATAAAGCAGTTACCCCAAATGGTTAATAATAAAAGGCGTATGGGAGTAATTTCCCGGCTTTAAGCTATTTAACCATCGCAAATCTACGGAAAAGCCAAAGACGGGGAAATACCTAGTTGTAGGTATATTAAGGCAATAGTATATTAAGGCAATAATATATTAAGGCAATAGTATATTAAGGCTGTATTCCGCCATATTTCCGGGCAATTTTCAGAATCGCTTCAATACTTTTTTCTACATCCTCATCAGTTGTTTTCCATGAAGAAACGCTTATTCTCATTGCAGTCTGACCCTGCCAGACAGTTCCTCCGCACCAGCAAGTACCTTCTTCCTGGAGTTCAGTAATAACCTGGTTTGTTATTTCAGCCGTGCCGAAGGAAACAAGCACCTGATTGAGCACAACATCATTAAGGATTTGAAACCCGGCTAAGCTAAAGGCTTCGGCAAAACGCCTGGCGTGCCTGCATGTTCTTTCTATCAGGTCTGCCAAACCACTTCTGCCTAAAGAAAGCATTGCTGCCCATACATCAACGCCCCGTGCACGTCGTGATAGTTCAGGTGTATAGTCCGAAGGATTACGATTTTCACTTTCAGAGGGAAGATATTCAGCAGTAATAGACATTGCAGCACGCAGGGCATTTTTATCTTTTACTATTGCAATACCGCTGTCATAAGGAACATTCAGCCATTTATGCAGATCAGTTGCCCAGGAGTCGGCTTGTTCAATGCCTTTTGTTAAGAAAAGGCGAGTAGAAGCAGTACGGGCCCAAAGTCCAAAAGCGCCGTCAATATGTACCCAGGCTCCGCGATCATGTGCATAATCGCAGATCTCATCAATTGGATCAATTGCTCCGGTATTAACATTTCCAGCCTGAAGGCAAACAATAGTTGGGCCTTCAATATGCGGCAATGAATCTGATCTCATTCTTCCCTGCAAATCAACGGGTATTCTTATTATCCGACTGCGTCCGAGTCCCAGCATACCAAGGGATTTTAGTAATGTAGGATGAGCCTCTTGGCCGGCTATAACAGTAATAGAGGGAGCGCCAAAGAGTCCATCGGCTTCAACATTCCACCCAACTTTTTTAAGTACTGCATGCCGGGCAGCTGCCAGTGCTGTGAAGTTTGCAACGGTTGTCCCAGTGACAAATGCCCCTGCTGAATCTGAAGGCAATTGCAAAATATCAAGCAGCCAGTTAAGAGATATTTGCTCTATAAGGGCAGCAGCAGGGGACAGGTTATAAAAAGCACTATTCTGATCCCATGCTGAAACCATCCAGTTAGCCGCAAGTGCAGCAGGAAGTGATCCGCCTATGACTAGGCCAAAGAAGCGTGGGCCAGCCATTGCCATAGTTGCCCTTGATCCAAATTCATCTAATTTCTCCACCACGTCTTCCGGCCTTGTGGGATTATCTGGAAGAGGTGTATTTAATAGCGAAAGTTTTTCGATGGCACATTTGTCAGGAGCAACTTTACGGTTTTCAAGTCCTTCAAGATAACTTATTGCACGGGCTGCAGTTTGTAACAAAAGTTCTTTCATAAAATTCCTTATATGTAAAGCTTATTTATACTGAGGTCAATAGTATAATGTGTAAAATAGAAGTTCTTTCATATTAAAAACATCAAAGCACGGTCCGTTTATAACTTTCATAAATTATTATACAGGTCATCTGCTAAACTGAATAACAAAAATTAATTAACTGAAACCAATCTGGTTAAGAACCGGTTCAAATAGTTGTTTTTTCAGGAAAGAGCTATGGTTTATTATTCTGCCAGATCCATATTAATCTAGATTAATTGTATTAATCTAGGATTTAGGATTAATTAGTTTAACAGTTAAGGGTAATCCGGTTGTTCCATAAAGCAACAATTCAGTATTTGTAGTAAGTGTTATACCTTCATTATGGCTGAACGAAACAGGTATCTCGATTTCAAAATTGTTATTTACAACCGGGATTTCCATAGCCATAGACAGTCCGTCGCCATATGTCATTCCTCTTAGTCTGTAGGCATTTGTTGTGCCTTTTAACCAGACTTTCACATAGCTGAATGATCCCTTTTCAGTATTAAATTTCCACTTAATGTCATCTACAGAAAGTATAACTTTATTTAACGGATTTATAGTATATCCAATTATTAATCCATGAGAGGCATTTGAAGAACTGTTCTCAATAAAACAAATATATCCTTTTGAGTTTTTTAATCCCTTAAAAGTAAAGCGGTAGTTTACCGTGCTGTCAGGATTGGAATATTTATCAGACTTTAATAATAATACTTCTGAGTTTATCCATCTGAAGTCATCTGCAATGTCTAAATCGCCTGTATCAATTTTCCACTTGCTGTCCTTTTTGCAGTTTTTAATTTCTATTAAAAATGAATCGCCTGCAGCTATTATAAATTCTTTGTCAGCATATTCAGGGTAAGAGGATTTGACAGCATTCAGGCTGAGGCCGTTTATCTTCAATGCAGAATAATCGGTTGAATAAGATGGGAAATGTTCTTTTGTTAAAGATCCAGGATCTGCATCAAATGTAATAGTCTTAGGAGCATTTCTTATTTCTGATTTTTCTCCTTCGGGTTCAGTGCTCTTATTGCAGCCTAAAGTAAAAAGAAAAACGCCTGCAATGAAAATTATAATTGAATACTTAGCTCGTTCCATTATATCTCCAGTTTAGACCTAGTATTTGTATTATAAAAGATAAATTCATTGTTCTATGTGCTCAACTTAGTTATTTCCATAAATTCAGGCAAGTGCATTGTATGTAATAAAAAAATAGTTTAGTTTTCTTCTGATCAGGGAATTACTTTCATTAGCAAAGGTTTAACTTGGGACATTTAACTGTCCGTTCGGCCTATAGAAGTTTAGTCGAAAGAATTAATCTCTTTCCTCAGGGGGCGCCTCAATCTGAAGTGCTCTATAAGATCCTGTCGAT
>JBLNEL010000318.1:0-38392 GCA_050262615.1 Bacillota bacterium | reverse complement strand
TGGGTACACTAGTAAACGCTTATATAGAAAAAGGTGGCAGGGCAAAAGGAATTCCAATGGGTGAGTCATATGTGGATGTAGGGACTTTCAATGGATACAGGGAAGCGATAAAGCTTTTACTTGCACGGCAGCAGGCACAGGCAGGGTAAGGGAAAAAGAAAACCAGAGCAGGGTACAGGAGAAAAGAATTATGGCCAAATGGACAGATGCTGAGCTCAGACTAGAGTATTTAGGATACTTATGTAACCACGCTGAATTTACAGGAGAGCAGCCTTCGCTACTTGTCATCTCGGCTCATCCGGATGATGAAGTAATAGGGCTTGGTGCAAAGATACCGGAGCTGAAGAATTTAACATTTATTCACACGACCGATGGTGCTCCCAGGAATATGAAAGATGCAAATGCAGTCGGGTTTAATTCAAGAGAAGAGTACGCGAAGAAGAGATATGATGAGTTCTGCAGTGTAATGCAGCTTGCCGGGCACCCGGTTTGTTCATGCATTGAGCTAGGTTATGTTGACCAGGAATCGGCATTTAATCTGGTAAAAATGACAAATGATCTGCTGGAGATATTCAGTTCACTGGAGCCAGATGTAATAATAACACATCCATATGAAGGAGGGCATCCGGATCATGACTCGACAGCCTTTGCCGTTCATCATGCTTTAAAGAAATTAAGGCAAAAAGGCAATCCGGGTAAAATGCCAGTGCTGTTAGAATTTTCCTCATATTTTTCAGATAACGGCCGGATGGTGACCTTTGATTTCCTGCCAGACAGCCGGATTGAAAAATACACATCATTACTTTCCCCGGAAAAGCAGTTATTAAAAGAGCGAATGTTTGATTGTTTCGGAACCCAGAGGAATGTACTTCAGTATTTCCCAGTAAGTCTTGAAGCATTCCGCAGTGCGCCGGAATATGATTTCACAAAAGAGCCGCATGAAGGGAGGCTTTACTATGAATATTTTGACTGGGGAGTCAGGGGCGAACAGTGGCGGAGTCTGGCAAGTGAGGCAATAATGGAGATCTTAAGAGACCGGATATATGAATAAAGGTGCAAGCCGGGATATGAAGAAAAAATTAAGCCGGAAGAAGTTTACCATACTGAGTGTAGCCTATCCGTTTGCGCCTGTAAGGCAGGATACTGCAGGCGGGGCCGAGCACGTACTAGCTATGTTAGATTCTGCCTTAGTTAAGCATGGGCATACCTCAATAGTAATTGCCTCAAAAGATTCAACTCCGGAGGGGATATTAATCGAAACTCCCGGGCCGGATGGTAAAATTGACGGCAGAGTTGAAAGCTATGTACATAAAAAGCACAGAGCAGCGATCAGTGAAGCAATAAAAAAGTGGGATATTGATCTTATTCACATGCATGGAATCGATTTTGAGAATTATCTTCCGCCGGAGGGTATTCCAGTGCTAGTAACATTGCACCTGCCGCCGGAATGGTATTCAGAGAGTATAAATAAAATAACAAGGCCGAAAACATTTTTTAACTGTGTATCAAAATCTCAGAAAGAAAGTTGTCCGAAGCTAAAAGGTATGATGCCTTTTATAGAAAACGGTGTTGACATATCAGACTATGAAGAAGTCAGCCTGGATAATAATAACCTTGAAAAAAAGATTCCTGAGGAAAATAGTCCTAAAGGAAATAGTCCAAAGAAAAATAATCCGGAGAAAAACAATCCGGAGGAATATAAGGAAGGCACCGGAGCTGAAGGATACTTAAAAAGCAATTATGCGCTATGCTTAGGGCGTGTATGTGTAGAAAAGGGTTACCATTGTGCGCTTGATGCAGCAAAGAAAGCAGGCATATCTTTAGTTATTGCAGGGGAGCTTTTCCCGTATGAATATCATCAGGAATTTTACAGGATAGAAATTGCTCCAAGGCTTGATGGAAGGGATTATAAATTTATCGGACCGGTTGGAACAGAGAGAAAGAGAAAACTGCTCAAGGAGGCACGGTGTGTTTTAATTCCGAGTCTGGTGCCTGAGACAAGTTCGCTTGTAGCAATGGAGGCCATGGCATCAGGCACACCTGTTATAGCATATCCTCAGGGAGCATTAAAGGAGATAGTAGAGGACGGGAAGACAGGTTTTCTTGTAAACAGCATTGATGAGATGGCAGACGCGATAAAAAAAATATCTGAGATCGATCCAATAGTCTGCAGGCAGACAGCAAGGGAGAGATATTCTTCAGAAAAAATGATCGAACGGTATTTTGCACTCTACGGCAGCATCATTTCAAAAAGCAGATCAGAAAGAAAACACAGGCAGGCGGCAAATGGATAAAACCGCTGAAGCAATTTCTGTCGGGAAGGTCAGTGATTTTCGTTTATTAGAGCAACTAAGTGATGAATGGAAAAGGTTGTATGAAGGCTCAGCTTCAACGACACCGTTTCAGTCGCCGGACTGGATAATTCCCTGGTGGAAGGTATTTGGGGCAGGAAAACTTTTTATTTTATATGTAAGGCATAATCAGAGGCTGATAGGGTTTGCACCTTTATATATCTACCGGCTTAAGGATTCAGGATTAAGGCAGGCAGCACTGATCGGCACAGGAAACAGTGATTACCTGGATATTCTTTCAGAAGATGGTTTTGCTGAAATAGTAACAGAGGCGATATACACATATTTAGCTGCAAATCATTCCGAATGGGATATATGCTACTTTCAGGGGTTAAAAGAGAAATCACCGCTGCTGAAGATCCGGGAAGCGGCGGGGATTACAATAAGGACAATGCCCTTTGAAGTTTGTCCAGTTTCGAACCTTCCTGAAGACATTGAGGAATTACTTTCAGGGCTGCCTGTTTCATTCAGGAAAAACACAATAAGAGCAAGGAACAATCTTGACAAGCAGGGAGAGCTAACATATGAGACAGCAACAGATAGAACGCTTGATGAATTTTTATACAATCTGTTCAATCTGCATAAAAAAAGCTGGGAAGGAAGAAACGCCAGCGGAGTATTAGACGGCGAGGCGATAAAAACATTTCACAGAGAATCATCGAAGAGATTTCTAAAAAGCAATTCTCTGAGGCTATCTAGGTTAAGATATAATGGAAAGGCAATTGCTGCAGCATATTCGATGATAAAATATCCGGTACTTTATTATTATATCGGCGGATTTGATCCTGATATGAAAAAATTTAGTCCGGGTTCAGTGCTTCTGCTATATATAATGGAAGATATAATAAATGCAGGATTTAAGCAGTTTGATTTTCTAATGGGTGCTGAAGAATACAAATATAACTGGGGTGCGAAGGATAAAAGAATATTTAAGATGATAATAAATAAAGTGCATGGATAAAATAATTAAAGCTCATGAAATAGATAAAGTGCGTGAAATAAGCTGAACAAAGCAGTCGGGCTTATTATAAAAAACGAGGGATAATAAACGATGACAACATTTTATTTAATACGGCATGGCAACACAACAGCAGGGAGCAAGATATCGGGGCGGGACCGCGGTTATCACTTAAGTGAAAACGGGCAGCAGCAGGCAAAAAACTTAGGGGAGCGTCTTGCAAATGTTAAGTTTGATGCAATATACTGCAGTCCGATGGAAAGGACGATGGAGACAGCAAAAGCTGTAGCAGAGAAACATAATTTAGAGCCCCAGGTGCTCGAAAAGATCATTGAAGTGGATTTTGGTGACTGGACTGGAAAAACATTCGATGAGCTTGAAAAGGATCAGAAGTGGAAACTATTTCACATATTCCGAAGCGGAACGCGAGCGCCGAACGGTGAGCATATGATAGAGATACAGATGCGAATGGTAACTGAAATAGAACGTTTAAGGCAATTACATCCAGACGGAACAGTTGCAATTGTAAGTCATGGAGATCCGATAAGGACAGCAATAGTATATTATGCAGGAATGCCGATGGATTTTATGTTAAGGTTAAATATATCGACAGCATCGGTAAGCATAATAACTGTAGATGACTGGGGGCCGCAGATCCAGTGTATAAATGATACAGATGAAATTCCTGAATTAAAGAAAAAATAATATAAGGAAACATCATGCTCATTTACGCAGATCATAAAACTGAATACAATACACTTGAATACATTTTCAGGATCAGGAGAGTGCTTGACACAGCTGAAGAAAGATCATTCAGTGATCACTCTATTAATACTGAGCTATTGATAATTTTCGGGGAGTTTGAGTCGGCACTTACAGATCTATTATCTGCATCAGAGGATGATCATAATATTCTTATATGCACATTACGGGAGGCTTCTCTTTTATGCGGGTTAATATTTAATTATTCATATAATTCCAGTTATTCATATAACTCCAATTATTCAGGATCATATGAAGCAGCAGGCAAGCTTAACAGAATATTAAGCCGGCTTGCCAATATGGATCTGCCGGAAAATATCACAATAAGTCTTCCTGAGGGGTATGCCTATTATGGACTTTATCCTGAGATGTATCTTGTTTCAGCAGAGGAGTTTACTGAAAAGCGAAACCCGGAGAATGTAATTGTAATTGGAATACGTTCAATTGGAACAAGTCTTTCTGCTGCTGTAGCTGCGTGCATGAAACTGAAGGGATGTTTAGATGAGCTTGTTACAATAAGGCCGAGAGGTGAGTATTATAACCGTGAAGTAAAGATTAGTGATAAACTTAAGTCAATTCTTAATAAAAAAAACAGCTATTACCTAATTATTGACGAAGGTCCGGGCTTAAGCGGGAGTTCATTTTGTTCAGTTGCCGAGTATCTTTCTAATTTAGGGATAGAAGATGAAAAAATCATTTTATTTCCAAGCTATGAAGCTGATCCGGATAACTTTGTTTCCGGACTGGCGAAAGAGCGCTACAGAAAGCATGAAAAATATACAGCTGCTTTTGAAACAGTAATGCTTGAAAGCGGCAGGCTTACAGGGCAAAAGCACTATGGAAATATTCATGACATATCAGCAGGCAAGTGGAGAGAGTTATTTTATAAAGATGAATCCAGGTCACCGGCTGTTTATCAGAACTTTGAGCAGAGAAAATATATTTTCAGAGATGAGTCCACATTTTTCATTAAATTTGCTGGACTCGGACATTATGGCAGGAAGTTATTTGAGCGGGCACTTAAACTTGCTGAAGCCGGGTTTTCGCCGAAGGCACAGAAAATTTCAAATGGATTTATATGGTTCGAGCTTATAGATGGAAGGCCATTAGAAAAAGAAGATATAAAACGGGAAGTATTAGACAAGTTTGCCCATTATCTGGCTTTTATTAAGAAAGAATTTCCAGCAAAGCCATCGATGACTATTGAAGAAATAAAGGAAATGATCAGGATAAATGTTAATAAAGGTTTAGGTGAAGAGTGGACAGGAAAAACAGACGGGATCTATTTATCAATCCCGGAGGCATTTGAGGAGCATTCAGTTGAGATTGACGGAAGGATGCTTCCATATGAATGGATAAAGACAAAAAATGGGTTAATCAAAACAGATTCGATACATCATCATTCAGATCACCTGCTGCCTGGAAATATTGATATTGCCTGGGATGTGGCCGGAGTAATAACAGAGTGCGGACTTAGTACTGACATGGAAAATTATTTTTTATCCAGGTATAAAGAACTATCGCATGATAAAACTATAAGTGAGAGGCTAAAGTTTTACATATCTGCCTACCTTTTATTCAGATTAGGGTACACAAAGTTTGCTTCAGAGAGGCTTGGTGCGACTTCAGATGGAATCAAGTTCGGGCAATTGTCAGAATATTACGCTTTTCTATTTAAAATGAAAATCATCTAGTCCAAAAGTCATCTAGTCTTTGAGAAAAAATATCATTTCACAAAAGAAAACTGAATCATCCAAATATTTTATCATAAAAGAATATTTTCTTACCTGTAGACAAATAATATGAATTATTGGTAATTTCGTCTTTTGTTTCGAGGCAGATATAATGCCGTGCGGCGGTTCTGACTTAGAAAATTAGTTTATCATCAGGGACAAAGTAAATTTATGGAAAAAGAATATTATATATTAAGGTACAGGCTGGATAAAAGGGATAGTTATCTTATCTGGTATTCAGACGAAACAGACGGTGTTATTACAAATACCACAGGGGAGGTTATCAGTTTTCGTTCCCTGGAGGAATTGCTTGAATATGCTTCAATGAATAGGATAGTTATTGATCAGGAAGAGACAATAATGAACAACCTGGATCTTGTTGCAGAATGGATTGATGGAAATGATCCGGATCTGATCAATTTTACTGAATTTAACGGCATATGGAATCTATGGACGGACATTGCCGGCAGTACAGGAAGAAACTTTGATGTAGATATGGATGAGGCAGACAAAATATATGACAAATTATTTCAGGGATATAATGTACCCGCAGTAAATTCTGAAGGAAAAGAACATATTACTGAATGGGAAGAGGATGAAATAAGAGTATTAAAAGAACTATTTACAAATGGAATGGCGATGTTCAGAGATGTTATTAAGCCTTATAAAGACTGAGTAACAGAATGCCGGGACTATTTCAGTATTCCGGGAATAAGTCCATTTATCTATTTAGTAAAGTTTGGGGATATTAAGCAGCGGAATAACAAAAAACTTCAAATTCACGCGAAATACACCACAGGTAGAAAATATCAAATCCCGGGTAGATTTAATATAGAGTGAGCAGATTGTTCCTGAGTAATATTATTTATGGGATAATTAATTGCACTAAATAAAACAGCATTTTTATCCGATACTAAATCGGGCAGGGCCGGGGAGTCTAAGGAAGTCCAAAGTCGTTTAGTCCAAAGGCAGGGAAGTTCTATAGGATTTTTGGCCTATCCTAGGCTTAAAGGTCTGGGATTTTGCATTGTAAAGGTGAAATTATTCTTCTATTATTGCGCGGTCGATTTGTGCAGACTTTGTACAATTGAACAGATGGTTTATGAGTGGAATTGTAAGAAAAGATTAAGTCAACGATTAATAGCAGGGTAGAGCAGATTTGAATGGAATAAATGTCTCCGGGGGGGAAAGCCGGAAAACTGATCTTAAGAGCATACGTGCTGACCTGGGCAGGCAATGGGTAAGGCTGCGCCGGGCGTTATCATATACAAGCAAGCACCGCATGGCTGTTTCAGCCATACTCCTAATAACTCTTTTTATTGCAGCAATGAACGCTGCTGAGCCGCTTATAATGAAATACATTTTTGATGGACTAGGCGGCAATACCGTTGTAAATACAATTATAGTTGGAATAGCACTTCTTCTGGGCTTTGGGCTATTAAGGGAGGCAGCCTCAGGATTTTCGAACTGGCTTACATGGAGAACAAGGCTCAGCATTCAATATGGACTTTTAGATGCAACTGTAGAAAAGCTTCACCGTCTTCCGCATGACCTGCACAGGAAAGAGGGTGTAGGCGCCATAATGACGCGTCTGGACAGGGGAATTTCAGGTTTTATTAACGCAATTAGCGAGATATCTTTTAACATGCTGCCGGCGCTGGCTTATCTTGTAATCTCAGTTATAGTCATGGTGCAGCTAGACTGGAGGCTTACGCTGGTTGTGCTTGCTTTTGCTCCGCTTCCGGGCTTAATTGCAGCAACCATAGCTCCAAGGCAGACAAGGCGTGAACAGACGCTTTTAGACAGATGGGTTAAGATATACAGCCGTTTTAACGAAGTGCTTTCGGCAATTGTGACAGTGCGCAGTTTTGCAATGGAAGATGCAGAAAAAGGGCGTTTTCTTAAAGATGTAGATAAAACAAACCAGCTTGTTGTTGACGGTATCAGGTTTGACACATATGCCGGGGTTGCACAGAATATGATCGTAACTATCGCAAGGGTTTCAGCAATTGCATTCGGGGCGTATCTGATCGTACAGCATCAGTCTACTTTAGGCACGCTAATAGCATTTCAGGGATATGTAGGCGGATTATTTGGACCCGTACAGGGATTAACTGGTATATACCGGACGATGCGCACGGCTTCGGTATCATTAGACCAGGTATTTTCAATCCTGGATACAAATGATTTCTTAGGTGATGATCCTCACGCAGTCGAATTAAAGGATTTCAAGGGGGAAGTAATATTTGAAGATGTACATTTCTCATATAACGAAGCACTAAATCCGGTCTTAAGGGGAATAGATATACACGTTAAACCAGGGGAGATGATAGCGCTTGTTGGTCCAAGCGGGTCAGGCAAGACAACTTTGATGGCGCTGCTTATGAGGTTTTACGACACATCGAAAGGCTCAGTTAAAATGGATGGGGTTGATGTTCGCTACTTAAAGCAGAACTGGCTCAGGAAGCAGATTGGAGTAGTGCTTCAGGATGCGCTTTTGTTCAATGAATCGGTCAAGGATAATATTGCTTACGGAAAGCCTAATGCGAGCATGAAGGAGATTGAAGAAGCTGCAAAGGCAGCAAATGCGCATGAGTTCATTATGAAGCTTGAGAACGGATACGATACAATAGTAGGTGAGCGGGGAAGCCGTCTTTCAGTAGGAGAGAGGCAGAGAATAGCGATCGCAAGGGCAATATTAAAAGATGCACCTGTAATTGTGCTTGATGAGGCAACATCGGCTCTTGATGCAGAATTAGAGTATCTTGTACAGGAAGCCTTGCAGAGGCTAATAAAAGGGCGTACGACGTTTGTTATTGCGCACAGGCTTTCAACAATTGTAAATGCAGACCGTATACTTGTCTTAAGGAACGGACAGATAATCGAGCAGGGGACACATTCAGAGCTGATCTATTCTACAGGCTATTATGCCTCACTTGTGGAAAAACAGTTAAAAGGACTGGCTGTAGCAGAAGCCTCAAACAACTAGGAATGTCTGACAATTATTCTTGATTTTATTTTGTTAAATAGGTACAATGTTTTAATGACCTATATGATGGAATAATTGTCAGTTCTTCTGAAATAATTTGAGGTGAAACTATGAAACGGTTATTATTTATAGTATTTATTCTTATTATCGCAATAGATCTAACCAATGCCCAGCAGGTATATACTTATCAGGAGCCAAGTTCCAATACAGGAGTAGGACTTCAGGCGGGTGTTGCAATACCAACTGGAAATTTTGGTGATGCGGCTTCACTTGGAATAGGCGGAGAGGGTACGTTCGAATACAGATTTACTCCACAGCTTGGGCTGGATGTATCGCTGGGATTTTACTCATGGGGTTCAAAGAACGATCTGCCTCCCGGATATGATTTCAGCATTGCAGATATTCCGCTTTTAGTCGGCGCAAGATATCTGCTGATGGCTGGTGATTTTCATCCCTATGCAGGTGCAGCACTCGGGATACACTTCTTAAATACAAAAACGACTACTCCGCTAGTTGGAGATGAGAGTACAAACGACACAAAATTCGGCTTTGCGCCTATGGCAGGCATAAGGCTACACATGCCTCCAAATCTTGATCTTGATCTTAATCTTAAGTACAACATAATTTCAGATGCAAATTATCTTACAATAGTAGCTGGTGTGTTAGTAGCGCTATAGCCAGTGGCACTATAAATAAACGGAAAAATGTTTTATTTATAATTCAGGCGGGATATACAGGCGGTATATTCCGCCCATCACATTACTACCCGGAAACTTCTTATGCCAACACATTTTGGACTTATCCGGCATGCGCCCACGATAATGAACCTTCACGGGAAAATCCAGGGACAATTAGATTCACCTCTTACAGAAGATGGAGTAAGGCTTGCCAGGCAGTGGGGGGATGCATTAAACAGGTACAGATGGAAGCTTATTCTTACAAGCGATCTTGGGCGGGCAATTCATACAGCTGAACTTATAAACGAGTCATTAAGGCTTCCGGTAATTTCAATTCCTGAGCTAAGGGAGCAATCCTGGGGAAGGTGGTCCGGGCTGAGCTTAAATGAAATATATGCTTCAGACAGGGCATATCTTGAAAAGTGGGATTTTGAGAACGACTGGAATTATATGCCGCCAGAAGGGGAGAGCAGGCAGGAAGTAATTGACCGTGCAACAAGTGCAATGAGACATCATGCTGAAAGAAATCCTGAAGGCAGAATACTTGTAGTTACGCATGCAGGAGTGATGAGGTTTATATTTCTGAAACTTCTTAATAAGAATTTTTCTCCTGAGAGCATTGATTATCTGGAGCCAGAAACAATCAACTGGCTTAGATATGCAAACAGCAGTTTTCGTCCAGGGAATGTAAACGAAAGGATAGTGAAAATTTAGGGCATCATTTTATACCTTGAAATAAGTTTTAGTTTATTTAATTTAAGTTCAAAGAAAAATAAAAATTATTCAAAAACAAACCACAACTGACTATCGGCCAATTATACTGCTTTTATGTTCCTTCAATAAACTATTTTTTCACCATACTTAAAAAGAGGCATAATATGTCAGTAAAAAAGTTTTCCTTTCTGTTTGCCTGGACAATATTATCGATGAATCTATGGGGTTTCTTTGTGGGTGATGACTGGCCGCCTAAGGAGATCGAATTCATGGATGTTATCCAGGATATTATTTACGGGAGAAACTTTGAAAACTCGAAGAAGTATGTTTCCCTTGATGCATATGCTGTTTCAGGTACAAAGTTTGAGCTGCTTTATGATGTTGTTTCCGGTAAGAATAAAAACATTTCGCTCACCGAAGGAGAAGACCGGAAGATAGGGTTTTATAAAGTAAACGTGAACGAAGAAAAGAATGCCGCCTGCATAATGCTGAAGACTACGTCACAGGCAAAAGACCAGGAGCACTTTCACACAATCTTCTTAATAAAAGATTCTGCAAAGAAAAGCTGGAAGATATTAAGCTGGCACAGGTCGGAATAATCAGGCCGGAATAAGCAGACTGGAATAAAAGGAAAGGAATTAACGGGACGGAATTAAGGCTCACATAAAACCCTCGATCAAGGGATCTGCCTGAAAAATAAGAGCTTAAGGCAGATCCTGAAAATATAATTAAAACAGACCAGTAATAATGACAATCAGGTAGAAAAAAGGTCAGTGGGAATGAGCTGGTTTTTCTGCCGATTCTAACTTATGGTGATTATCTTTTTTCTGGTCGCCTGCTCTGCCTGATTCATAGAGGTGTTCTGCAGTGTGCAGGAATTCGACATATGAATGGACATATTTTCTTCCTGCCTGGATGTCATTAGTTTCATAGCTGCGGTTTTTCATAACAGCGTTGAATAGGCTTTCAACTTTAGAAGTATTAAGGTTTTTAGCGGCAAAGACATCTTTTAGCGGTTTAATTGAACCCTCTTCAATTGACCTGTCAGCTGCCGGTATAACAGGGCCCAAGTCTCTGCCTGAAGGTTTAAGTCCGGTATAAGGCTCACCTTCGCCGGCTCTATGGATTCTGACAAGAGTTTCAAAAAAGTATGAATCTGCAAGTTCGCGGGCTTCATCGTTTAATTTTCTTACTTTCATGGTTTTGCTGAAAGAATCTTTAATAGTATTCTCATCATTTTTCCCTACCCAGATCAAAACCAGGTTCACATTCCCAGTCTCAAGGGCTTTTTTAGCGGATTTTACAACCGGTCCGTCAACCCCATCGCAGTGGGCATATATTTTTGAAGAAGAAAGAAGAATTGTAAAAATAGCAGCTGTAAGCAAATAGTTTAATTTAAAAAACTTCATTTTACACCCCTTTAATGATTTATAATTAAATAGATCACGGTCATATTAAAACCGGATACTGAGTGTAATTTATAGAACCTGATTAAGCTATTCCTTGACTTAAGTCAGAAAAACTCATTTTTCCGCAAGCTTTTTCAGTGCGGGATAGTCTTTAATGAATATTTTTCTGCCCTCTATTTTTATTATATTATCATCCTGCAGTTTTCTAAACGACCGGGAGATAGTTTCAGTTATTGTCCCAAGATAGGAGGCAATAGTTCTTTTCGAGTCATTTAACCTTAACACCGGTTCAGTTGACACCATTTTGCCTCCTTTTTCAATTTCTCCAATAAGGTATTCTGCCAGTCTTGAGGTTACTTCCTTATTGGACAATTCATCTAACCTCTGAGTTAAAAATTTCAGTCTCTTTGCAAAACCGGCCAGCATTTTCATGCATATTTTAACATTACTTTCAAGGAGATCTATAAACTCCTTTTTTGGAATAAAAAGCAGCACACTTTCCTCAAGAGTCTCTGCATTTACCGGGTAGCATTTGCCTTCAAAGAGAGGCACGTCAGCAAACATATTAACAGGTTTAATTATATGAAGGATAGTTTCCTTTCCAGAGGCAGACAACCTATAGATTTTAACCTTACCTTTTAATACAACATAAAACCCTTTGTAGGCATTGCCACTAAGGAATATTGTATCGTGCTTTTTAAACTGAACTGTTTTGCAGATATTATTTATAAGCTCAAGCTGCTGATCATCAAGTTCAGAAAAGAGAGGAATTTCCTTTACTGAAAAATCCATTGACCAAGTGGCCTCGGTGTTCATAAACATCCTCTAATAAAATATCAATCGGTCCTTTTAATAGTGAAAATACATATATTTGATTAAAGACAAAATAAATATTAAAGCGGAAGCAGATGGGAATAGTAATAAGGCAGAGTGCCAGAACGCTTGTGATCAGTTATATTGGTTTTGTAATCGGGTATATAAATGTACTTATTCTCTATCCACTTGCTTTTTCGCCTGAGCAGATAGGACTTCAGAGCATTCTCATCAATTCAGCCACCTTGTTCTCAGCCTTTGCATGTCTGGGGACTCCGCAGATAAGTGTAAGGTTTTTTCCATACTTCAGGGATAAGGAGAGGGGGAATAACGGATTTCTTTTCTTTTTACTGATGCTGGGGTTAACGGGGTTTTTATTATTTGTTATAGTTTTCTTAAGCTTAAAGAATGTTTTTATTTCAGTATTTGCAAAGAATTCTCCCGGGCTGATCAATTATTACTATTATCTGATACCATTTACATTTATTGTACTTATAACAATTATTTTTGAAGCATTTTCTTTAGCTCAGCTAAAGCCAGTAGTGCCCAGGTTTATCAGGGATTTTCTAATAAGAGTTCTATTATCACTTGGGGTACTGGCAGTATTTTTTCACCTTATAAGTTTTTCCTTTTATATTGATCTATTGCCTGTAATATATGCTGTTGGAATGATACTAATTGCCATATACCTAAAGACTTTAGGGCAGCTGCACATACGTCCAAATGCAGGAGTAATAAAAAGTGAATATTTAAAGACGATAGTTGCATATTCAGGCTTTATGCTGCTGGCGAATACGAGTGATATAATAATACGCAACATTGACAGTCTGATGCTTAGTGCATATGCGGGCTTAAGGAGCAATGGTATATACAGCATTGCACTTAATATTGCGCTGGTAATTGAAATTCCAAGGCGCTCGATGTCTCAGGTTATTGCTCCTCTTGTAGCCGAGGCAACGAAGAAAAACGATATTCTGAAAATAGAAGAATTATATAAGAAATCATCAATTAATCAGCTTATAATAGGCGGGCTGATATTTCTTGTCATATGGTGTAATCTGGAGAGCATATTTAAGGTAATTCCAAATGGGAATACATACATACTGGGCAAGTGGGTGGTGTTTTTCTTTGGGATTGGGAAAATGTTTGATCTTGCAACAGGTATCAATGCTGAGATAATAGGGTATTCAAAATATTATAAATACGATCTCTTCCTGTATGCGGTTTTAAGCATCCTTGCAATCGGGCTTAACATGGTGATGATCCCAAAGTTCGGAATGACAGGTGCAGGCATTGCATCGGCATTATCAATTATTTCTATAAACTCTACCAGGTATCTGTTTATTTTATATAAGCTAAGAATTCAGCCATTTACATTTAATACCATAAAGGTAGCAGCAGCAGCGGCAGTTGTTTTGATATTAAACTATCTGATGCCTCATATTCCGAATCATTTTCTGCTGGATACTGCAGTAAGATCACTTATTATCGCACTTGTATTTACAGGTATAACGTTATGGTTAAAAGCTTCAGAGGATATTAATCAGACAATCATTAAAGTAATTAACAGATACAGGCCGTAACTCCAACTGCCTAAGGTATCAAATCAAACCAGCGAGCAATTCATCCTGCGAGCAATTTATCCAGCGAGCAATTCATCCAGTGATCAAACCGGCCGGAAATATTCAAGCTGCCTTATAACAGAATATAAGTTTGGAATAAATTCCAGCAGAGATAAATTCCAGCAGAGATAAATTCCAGCAGAGAATTCAGTAATTGCAGGTTTATAATTATTGTGCTAACTTTAGATAAAATTGGATATACCGGAAAAGTCTGACTTCCGGGTGCTATTGGCGGATAAATATTTATTGAGTAAACATTTGTTTGGGGGAAATGGGTATGATAGCCGGATCGATTGAATCACATGCAGTTCATGGGGAAAAGGGAAATGAGATTCATCAGCATAATCATATTTGTTCAATATATCAGACGAAAGATGAGCAAATGTCATCCGTCATTCCATTTATTAAAGAAGGTCTAAGCAATAAGGAAAAATGCATATATATAGCTGCTGAGAACGGCGTTCAGGATATAACCGACATATTCAGGGCTGATAGTGAGGTATTAAGTTGTGCCATAGAAAAAGGCGAACTAATAATTCTCAGGGATAATGAAGCCTATCTTAAAGAAGGAGAATTCAGAACAGAAAAGATGCTGGAACTTCTGTCAGAACTTGCAGAGGGAACCAAGCGTGAAGGCTTCAGCGGGCTGAGGGTTACAGGTGAAGCAAGCTGGATAAAGGCTGACGGGGCATTAATAAGAGAATTCCTGGATTATGAATCAAGGGTAAACGATCTGATAAGGGATTTGAAAATATCGGCTTTATGCCAGTACAATATAAATCATTTCAGTCCTGAAATACTTGAGCTTGTTATTATGTCGCACCCTGTAATTATATATCAGGGTAAGTCCTGCAGAAATTATCATTATGTACCTCCTCAGGAATATATAAAAGGGGATACAGGAATTGACAAAATAAATCAGACGCTCGGGCAGATATTACTGACAGAAAAATATGTAGAATCATTAAAGGAAAAAAATGCTGAGCTGGAAAATATTAACAATCAGCTCAGAAGCGAGATCATTGCAAGGAAGGAGACGGAGGAGAAGTTAAAGTCGCAGCAGAAGCTCTTAAAAGACGTGCTTGAGTTAATTCCTGTAGGAGTATGGGTAATAGATAAAGAAGGCAATAAGATCATCAGTAATAAAATGGCAGGTCAGATCTGGGAGGGAATAAGGTATGACAGCAGAAAAGATCTTGAAAAATATAAGGGCTGGTGGGCAGATACAGGAGATGAAATAAAGCCGGAGGAATGGGCTTCAGTAAGAGCTACAAAAAAAGGTGAAAGCTCGCTTTCTGAAGAAATATTAATTGAATGTTTTGACGGAAGCAAAAAGCTGATATTAAATTCAGCTGTTCCGTTTTATAAAGAAGAACAGATTGTTGGTGAAATAATTGTCAATGTAGATATAACTGAGCATAAAAAAAGAGAAGAATCTATAAAGCTTTATCAGAAAAGGCTGCAGCTTGCAGCAGACCATTTTAATTTTCAATTCTGCATATTTGATACTGAAGGACATTACCAGTATGTCAATCCGTGTTTCTGCAAAGAAGCAGGCATAGACAGTGATAAGATAATTGGTAGAAAAGACCAGGAAGTATTTCCCAGTAATATAACTCAGCAATATCTGCCTTCATTCTACAGAGCAATTGAAACACTTGAGCCACAGACAGTTGAAGTAAAATATGAAAACAATTTGGAAGAAAGGACTGTAATTATAACATTTATTCCAATTACAGATGAAGAGCACAAATTATTTCAGGTTATTTCCACAGGGTTTGATGTTACAGATTTAAGGAAGACAGAAGACCAGCTGCGTCAGAGTGAAGAGCTCTACAGGGCAACATTTGAAGAAGCTGAAGTAGGCATTGCCCATGTTGATCTTAATGGCAGGTTCTTAAAAGTAAACAGAAAACTTGCTTCAATATCAGGCTATACAAAAGAGGAAATGCAGGCGCTTACATTTCAGCAGATAACACATCCGGATGATCTTTCAGATGATCTTCAGTATGCAAATAAACTTCTTAACGGAGAGATACAGACCTATCAGATGGAAAAGCGGTATATACAAAAAGACGGAGCAGTTATCTGGGGACTTTTAACAGCAGCAATAGTAAGAGATGAGCTTGGAAATCCGAAGTATTTTATTGCAATAATAGAGGATATTGATTCAAAGAAGAAAAATCAAACTATACTGCAGTCCACGTTAGAAGAGCTGAAGCTTTCGAACAAAGACCTTGCTCAGTTTGCCTATGTTTCATCGCATGATCTGCAGGAGCCTTTGAGGATGATATCCAGTTATCTTTCACTACTTGAGCGCCGCTATGGAAATAAGTTAGATTCAACGGCCAGGACATACATGAACTTTTCGATCGATGGTGCGAAGAGGATGAGTGAGATGATAAAGGATCTGCTTATTTACTCAAGGTTATCGGCCAGAGCCAAGCCGTTCGAACCTGTTGACATTAATGAAACAGTAAACGAAGTAAAGAAAGAACTGCGGCCTGATATAGAGCAAACAAATGCGTTTATAAATTTCAGCGGTCTTCCGGTAGTCCGTGCCGACAAGCTTCAGATCTATCAGTTATTTCTTAATCTGATTGGCAATGCGCTAAAATTCTGTCACGGCAGAACTCCTGTGGTAACGATAAAAGCAGAGAGGAAGGAAAACTGCTGGCTTTTTTCAGTTCAGGATAATGGTATTGGAATAGAAGAAGAGTACTTCGAAAAGATATTTATAATGTTTCAGAGGCTTCACACGCGGGATAAATATCCTGGTACAGGCATAGGGCTTACAATATGCAAAAAAATTGTAGAGCAGCATCATGGGAGCATATGGGTTGAATCAGAAGAAGGCAAGGGGAGCAGATTTTATTTTACTATAGCAGATAATCTGCAGTAAAGGAACCGTATGAAAAAGAAGCTGGGATAAAAAATAGAACTGCATAAAAAAGACGAGGCAGAAAAAAGGCGAGGCAGAAAAAAAGAAGCTGCAATAAAACGCAGTAAAAAAGGAAATAAAATAAAACTGATATAAAAGAATGATCCTGCAGAAAAATATTTAATAAAAGAATGCAAGGGGGTTATTTTTCTGCAGGGTTCAGCTTTAGAAACAATTATTCTTCATCATCCTCATCATCATAAGCAGGAAGGATATCATCGATCCTTTCTTTCATCTCTTCTGTCAGTTTAAACTGAATTGCTTCATCCTCAGACATATTCATAACAGATTTCTTCAGATATTCGAATTCTTCTTTATAGCTGACTTTTTCACCTTCAACTTCCATTACAAAATCAGATTGTGTGGAAAAGAAATCCTGAACTTCAATTGCCTGAAAAGCTATAGAATCAGGGTCGTCGACATAATCCCAGCCCATTAATTCAGATATAATATAGGCCACCATTTCGACTTCACGTTCAGTCTCGAGCAGTATTCCAGTAGCTTTTATATCAGTTATTTTCATAGAGTTTCCTTTTGTTGTATTCTAATTCCGAAATTACCTGCCATATTTCCTTTGCTAATTCACTTAGGCGAGGGTGATTTAATTTAAGATATTCTCTTAGAATGGGATAATCAAGTTGCTTGTTTTTCTCTTTAATGTCGCTGAATATGCTCAGTATTACGATTTCCTGATTTTCCTTCCAGTCATATTGAGTTAGCGGAACAGTAAAATGAATCATCTTAGTACTCCTTGATTTATCGGCGTTCAATATATCAAGTAGCCGATATTATTACAAGGTTTTTATCTTTATTATTTAAATTTTATAAGATCAAAAAATTCAATTGATATGAGCTCAAAAAATGTTCCAGATCCTAAGTGCTTTAATAACAAACAATTAAGCAAAAACAGCATGGGGCGATATCACAAATTTTTACTATAGTATAATTTTTAATAATAAATTTCAGTGTAGCTGAGGTCATAAAACAGTGGTGAAAAGAGATTAGAATTTAAGGTGGAACTTTTATAAATATTCAGGCAAAATCCAAATACAGCAGAGAAAAAACAAGCAGATGCATGTAAAATGATTTTGCCTGAATAAAATTTCAAGCCATTAGCCTATATCAGGAAACTTAAGGTGTTTTGATTCAATAGATGTTGAGAGGTCCTTAACGATTTGGTCTAATGTTTCTAAGTTGGAAACAAATTCAGGAACTTCTCTGTCGCCACGGTGCGAAATCATTGTTTTCATAGAATGTAAGGTATTCTGAATACATGTAATTGCGTCGAAAAGTTTGTTGTTAATATCTTTTTGACTAAGTTCCATAACTTTCCTTAATTGTTTAAGATTCTTTATACCAATATAGCAAGATGAATGAAAAGATGAAACGCAGCATTCCGATCCATCTTATAAAATCACACAAAAAAAAATGAGGGCTTATTTATAAAAATATATATACCAGTTATTGTCCTTATACTCAGACCAGTGCTTTATACCTTTTCTGCCCAGGACGAAATAAAGAGGTACCGGTTCAAAAATATTTATCAAGCGTACGGCGTTTTCATCATTAAGCTGACCTATAGCGGTCTTGATCCTATTTATAGGATCCTGTCCTGAGAGGATATCTTTTCTCACATCAATTTCAATAATATCTACTTCCTGAAGAGCCTGAAGGAACTGAGGTATTTTATTTTTCCCAATTTCAGGAATATCAGTGCGGTGAATTTTATTTTCAGTCCCGAGTTCCTGAAGGTTTCCAGTTGAAATATGCAGGTAGTCGATAAGGTCATCAACCTCCAGGTGTTCAATTTCAGCGAACTGTTCTAGAGAAGTGCGGTTGCCCAGGGAATTATAAATAAATTCCCTGTTAAGTCTGCTTATATTTCCCGAGAGGAACCACAATACCTCAAGGATCCCAGGGTAGTCTTTATTCAGCCGGTTGAGTTTTTCTTCCCGGTTTATCAAAGTTTTATTCCTTTCCGAAAGCCATTATTTTTTCAGGCTTGCTTCCATTTCAATTGCTTTAGGAAATAATATACTATTTTCGAGGAATATGTGTCTATGTAAATCCTTTTCGAATTCATCAATTTCAGTGTAAGTTAAAGCAAACGTATTGCATGCATCAGCAGGCAGTGTAAGATTATCTGTAATTTCGCGTATTTTTTCGAGTATAGATCCAGCTGAAGTGTGTTCGCTTTCCATAACCGCAATCGGCATAGTTACGCTTACGTTAGTACCATTAAGGCAGCCGTTGGAGTTTTTGATTTCGACCATTTTTGTTATCATCGGAAAGAGCATTTTCTCTTCCTTATACATATGTGAGAGGAGTTCGTTGGAAAGTTCTGTAAAAAGAGAGGCAACTTCAGCTAAATAAGGGTGATTATTGCCATGTACGCTGGCAATTTTAGATAAGTGAGCTGAAACAACAGGAACCTGCGAAAGAACATATCTGTGATGATTATTGACTATATACTGAATCAGGTAGTCCAGTTCCCAAAGGTTATATCGGTTGTTATCACCGTTAACGACAGTCTGATCCATATTTTCCAAGTCAGCCAGGACATAATCAAGGTTTACATTTTTCTTTTCGCATGCTTCTTTTAACGGGCGGTTTCCCCGGCAGCAGAAGTCGATACCGTATTTTTCAAATACTGAGGCTGCTTTATAGTTTAAAGCTACGATATCCTTAAGCAATGATTCGGAATAATTTTTAACTGTGCTGTTCATTTGTAAGTACCCTTTATATTAAATTATTATCTCTAGTTACGTTATTTTGATCCTCAGGTTTATTTTGGTACCTGAGTCTGTGTTAATATTTATTACAACATTATATTCAGACTAAAAATTCCGATTATAATATATAAAAATTAATCGTTCAGGTCAAGAGTCTTCCTGAGGCACATGGTAATTAACTTGTCTATTTTAGGGAATCTGTAAAAGGCTGCTGCAGTTAAACTGTTTTAATAATTCAATCCACTGATTTTTTTTATTTTCATCAGCAGCGGGGATATTATTTAAGGCGGGAAATTCTCCGATCTTCCTGGATTTATCATTACCCAAGTCATGATATGGCATTATCTCTACTGCTTTCAGGCGGGGGTAGTCATTGCTAAGCTGTGCAATCTGTTTTAAGTGTTCAGGCTGATCGTTGACACCGGGGACAAGCGGGCATCTTAGGATCATATCAGCACCGGAAGAATAGAGGTAATTAAAATTTGAAATAATGTTAGTGTTATTAACACCTGTAAATCTTTGGTGTGAGTTGTTTCCGGTAGCTTTATAGTCATAAAGAAAAAGGTCAGTATAGGGCATTATTTCATGAAGTCTGCCTTTTGAAGTCTGACCGCAAGTTTCAACGCAAGTACTAATGTCATGTTCTTTTAATTTTTTAAGCAGCTGAAGTGTAAAGTCAAATTGCAGCAGAGGTTCTCCTCCGGAGATAGTAACTCCGCCGCCTGAGTTTTTATAATACAGTGCATCTTTGAGAACTTCCTGCAATACTTCATCAACGCTCATCTGTCTGCCGATCAGTTTCAGTGCGCCATAGGCGCAGGCCTTTACGCAGCTGCCGGTGCACTGAGAGCTTTTAGAAAAGTCGAATTGATGTTTGCCGTCAACATTCTTATGTGCGCCTGAGCTGCAGGATTTAACGCATTCCATACAGTTGACACATTTAGATTGGTCATAGGAGACCTGAGGCTTAAAGCTTTTAGATTCAGGGTTATGGCACCACAGGCAATTAAGAGGGCAGCCCTTAAGAAACACTGTCGTTCTAATTCCAGGTCCATCGTGGAGTGAAAATCTCTGTATATCGAAAACAAGTCCTAAAAGATCCATCAGTTCAGCTCACAAAGTCTAATAAAGCGTTCTGTTTAAAATATCGCGCTGGACGTCCTGGGAAAGTTCAACGAATCTGGCGCTGAATCCGCCTACGCGGACGAATATATGTCCATATTTTTCTGGTTCCCTCATAGCTTTTTCGAGTTCATTTCTATCGACGACAGTAAGCATTGCCTGAGCTCCGCCCATTTCGAAATAAGTATTAAGAAGAGCTTCCAGCTGCAGGCGGTTTTTGCTGAACATATTACGGCTGAACTTCATATTCTGTACTGCGCCGGCGTGGATTGCAGTCGAAGGTTTTACAATAGAATTAAGCATTGCTGTAATTCCATTTATATCGCGTCCGCTTGAAGGGGTGTTCCCATTGTTCATTGATTCACCAGAGAGTCTGCCGTCAGCCGAAGCCGAGGTATAGCGGCCCATAAGAGTATTGGCGCTGTTATTAATAATAACGATCAGATAAGAGTCGAGTGATGTTTTATGCTTCTGCTGGCGGGTATAATTAGCGATATGGTTATGGACTTTAAGGAGCATATTATCGGCGCATTCATTATCGTTGCCATATTTAGGGGCCTGAAGCATCAAGCGTCTTTCTTTTTCGAATCCCAGGAAATTCTGGTCCAAAACTTTAACCAGTTCAGAAAGCGACAGGATTTTTCTGTCATAAACCAGGTCTTTAATTGCCGTAAGGCTATCGGCCGTGCTGGTATTTCCATAGGTCTCGAGTGTGCCGCCAAGGTATTTAACGCCGCCGGAGAACATACCCTCAGCCCTCAGAAGGCAATCGTCATAAAGCATGCTCATATAGAGAAATGGTGCTTCCCGGCCTGCAATCTTATATTCAAGTTCCTGCTGCTGAGCCATAATATCGACAAAATGTTCAATCTGGAGGCAGTAGGCATTCCATAGTTTTTCAAAACAGTCAAAATCATTTAGATTGCCGAGTGAAAGGCCGATCTGTCTGCCAGAAAGAGGGTCAATTCCGTTATGGAGTGTAACCTCAAGAGCTTTAAGCAGGTTAATTACGCCGCTTGGGGTGCCGAAGCTTTTATGATCCAGAATATACTCACCGCATCCATAAGGCACATACTGAAGCGCCTCCTGGTAAGTAAAGCCGAAAGCCTTCCGGACGGCAGGGATATTTACATCGTCATTATAGAGAATAGGGAAAGTTCTGCCTTCGCCGATTGAATCAAGCGCATTTTTCATAAGTTCAGGATTCATACCCTTATAGAACCTAAGGGAAAGCTGAGGTTCAATTTCTTTTATCTGCCTTGTGGCCTCAATTGCAAGGAGAGCAAAAACATCAGCATTAGACTCATTTTCACGTCCTTTGCCGCCAATAATGACCCTGTTATGTACAACCGTATGGCGGTCAGCCATAAGCTGCCAGAGGGAATTAACAAGTGTCTGAGCTTTTTCCTGAGTAAGAAAGCCGCTTTCAAGGTCGCGCACGAGGAAGTCTCCCAGGTAAACATCCATTCGACCATAGTTGCGGCAATCGGAGATAAGAGAATAGAGCCAGAAGAGCTGGATAGCCTCGCGGAAGCTTTTAGGGCGGCTGATAGTAATTACCACGAGGATATCCTTCATCATCATAAGTTCGCTGTGCCGTTCAACTTCAGTTTCAATTGCGGCAAGTTCAGAAATTTCTGCAGCATAATGCCTGCATGTATCAATAAATACACCCAGGGCAATAAGCATAGCGTCATAAATACCGGTATCAACGCCGTTGGCAGCCTTCTGAGCTCTGCAGACCTCAATTTCCATCATAAGTCCGGGAATGCCCAGCTGTAAGAGTTTTCCGAAATCTATATTGCCGCCGGTCAATCTATATAAAGGGAAGGCGATTCCAGGTTCACCCATCCAGTTATCAGAAGGAAGCCATCTGGAGGTTTTATGATCATATGCCTGGCGTACCTTTGCTGAAGTATTCTCAGTTTTCCAGAAGCGAAGCATTTCCTCAATTTTAGATTTAAGGTCATTATCGGGTTTTTCGCGTTCGATCAGTTCCCTTATTTCGTCTTCCCGGCAGTAGTATCCAAAAGAAGTAAGCCCCCATTCATCCGGCGTAAGTCCAACGAGAGTATGTTTGATTCTGCCTGCAAACAGGTCGCATGGTTTTACCGCAGTAAAAAAAGCCGGATACTGGACTTTAAGGCACATAGCTTCTCTGACAGCTATATGGGCGTCCTTAAATTTTTTGTAAGTTTCGGTAAACTTAAGTTCGGTTTGTAGTATATTGGTATTCATATTTATAGCATACAAATTAAAGATTCCGTTTCTGAAGGATAAAATAGCATAATGGTGCAAATATTTCTTGTTTTCAAATGACGCCAAAATTGTATTATATTGACATTCAGATAACCGGGGACAAATAAAATGATTACTATTTTAACAGCTGAAAGTCTAATAGATCCGAAGACAGAGATACATTTTGCATTCCATAAAAGTCTAAAAAATATTACCTCGCCGCACAGTCATGACTTCTATGAATTATTTATTATCACAAAAGGGAGTGTAGTTCACAGGATCAACGGAAAAAAAGAGGTCTTAAACGAAGGTTCGCTTGTTTTTATACGTCCGAAAGATGCGCATTATTATGAAAAAGACGGAGAACGGGTATGTGAGCTTATCAATCTGGCTTTTCCGCAGAAGGCAGTAGATGAGCTATTTTTATATTTAGGAGAAGGTTTTTCTTCAGAAAGGCTTCTTACGGCCTCTGACCCGCCGGTTATAATTTTATCGCAGACAGAAAAGAACATAGTAGCAGAAAAGCTGGGTGAATTAAATACGCTGCCAAGAGTAAATAAGAGTGAAATAAAAACAAAGCTAAGAATACTACTGCTTGAGCTGATAACAAAGTATTTTCCGAAGGAAGCTCATAAAAAAGCAGGGCAGCTGCCTGAATGGCTGGAATATCTGATGGAGGAGATGAGCAAGAAAGAGAATTTTGCTGCAGGGCTGTCGGCACTGCAGAAGATATCTGAGAAAACGCAGGAGCATCTTTGCCGCGTATTTAAGAAACATTTAAGACTAACGCCGACAGAGTACATAAATGAATTACGTTTAAACTATGCAGCAAATATGCTCACAAACTCTGATGTTCAGATAATTGAGATCTCAGGAGAATCGGGATTTGACAATCTGAGTCATTTTTATCACTTATTCAAGAAAAAGTACAATATGTCCCCGCGTGAATTCAGAATAGTTCACCACAGGAGCATGATTCCAAACTAGTATATTTTCCGGACAAGAGATTTCGCCGATTTAATAGCTTTCAGTGCCCGAAATAGCCATCAGCGGTTTAATAGCTGTCAACCAGGCTGATAACTTTCAGGCGTTTTTCAATTTCAGGAATATCTGCAGAAGTCCTTAGGATCACTTTTTTTGTGCTGCCGGGAACAAGGTCAAAATAATTATCAGTAAAGAAGCCTTCATCTTTATAAAAGCCTTCAATTTTCAGGCTTTCAGCTAGGAATCCGCTTTTAGTTTCAGTCCGGCTATTGTCTTCAAGGCTTAGAAATACGTCCTTTGCAAGCTTCACCGAAGAAACATCGATAATATAGCCTTCTTTGGAACGGGAAACCCTGAATTTAATTCCGGGATCTTCAAGCTCAAGGTCCTTAGGTTTCTTAAAATAAAACAAGTTTTCAGAAAGCACCTCACCATCTGAGCTAATCTGGGCCAGGACGGCAGAATTATCCTTATTGCCACCGGCAAGCAGTTCATTTAAGCTTAAGCTGAGGTAAGATCTGCCTGAGGCAGCTTTAACCAAAACAGGAAGCGTTTTTTTATAGAGCTCTTTACCTGAAAAGTCAATTGTTTTAATTGTAATTTCCCCAGTAAAATCATCAAGCAGGTCGCTAATTACATAAAATCTCAGCAGTCCATCTTTTTCGACAGGGGAGATAAGCACATTCTGAAAAGCCTTTTTAGCAATATACTGCTGAGCCTTCCAGCGTTTAAAGTAATCGATGCTGGACCAGCTGGCCACAGGCCAGCAGTCATCCAGCTGCCAGTAAAGAGTGCCCATGCAATAAGGCATATTTCTGCGGTGGGCTTCAATTGCCTGTTTAATGCCATAGGCCTGCAATACCTGTCCTGCGTAAAGGAATGACTGAAAGTCCTTCGGGGTTTTATAATACATTTTCAGATAATCGCGTATTCTTAAGTTTCCGATGCCGCTTCTCTGGTGGGCGGCCATTACCTCAGACTCAATATCCCAGTCTTCAGGAAGCGTATATGATTTAACCGTCTTAAATTCAGGGAAGGACTGGAATCCGTATTCGCTTACGAACCTTCCGACTTTCTTATCGAAGTTCTCAAAAGGCTCCTTAGCGTGCCACACTCCCCAGTAGTGCATATCGCCTGAGTTAGAGCCAGAAGGTCTTCCGAAGTCAGAAGAAGGGGATGAGGGCCAGTAGGCTCTTGTGCCGTCAAACTCTCTGCAGACCTCAGGAAGAATATTAAGAAAGATTTCCTTATAAGTATCATAAATTGTTTTCTGCTGGCTGAAGGAGAAGTTATGTTTCCATCCCCAGTTAGCCCAGGCGTCCTCGATCTCATTATTACCGCACCAGAGGGCAATTGAAGGGTGGTTTCTGAGGCGTTTCACATTATCTACAGCCTCCTGGCGGATATTTTCAAGGAACTGCTCGTCTCCCGGGTACATACTGCAGGCGAACATAAAATCCTGCCAGACAAGTATGCCATATTGGTCGCACAAGTCATAGAATATATCCTTTTCATAGATACCGCCGCCCCAGACCCTCAGCATGTTCATATTTGACTCATAGGCTGATCTAATAAGCTTTTCATAATCCTCAGAAGTTACGAGGTCCAAGAAGATGTCAGAAGGGATATAGTTAGCTCCCTTCATAAAGACCGGTTTGCCGTTTACCTTAAAATAAAATCCTGTACCGGAGTCATCTTTTTCTCTAACAAGGTCAACTGTTCTTAAGCCCAGTTTACCGGTGTAGAGGTCGAGAAGGTCATTTGCATCATTAATTGAAGACTCAATTGAATACAAGTAAGGTTCACCAAGTCCGTTAGGCCACCAGAGTTTAGGTTTTTTAATTTCAAAAAATGCAGAGATAAGGTTTAATCCCGGTTTAAGTCTGACAGGCTTATTAAGCAATTCCTCATTTGTATTCCTGGAAACAAGTCTGAGGTTTACAGTAGCTTCAACTGATGAATTAATTTCCAGTCGGGCATTTACAGCAGCAAGGTCACTTGTAAGGCTGCTGACAACAAACTGTACGTTATCGATTTTCGCTCTGTTCCAGGCAATAAGGTTAACAGATTTCCATATGCCTGAGGTTACAAACCTTGGTCCCCAGTCCCATCCGTAGTGATAAGGAGCCTTGCGTGCAAATACGCTTATTTTCTGGTCATCCAGGCCGCCATTTTCGCTCTGATCATTAGTTGCAGGGAGCTGATAGCCGAGTGCCTGAAGTTTAGGAATATCTGTCTTTACCGGAGAGTGAAAGATAATATTAAGCCTATTGATTCCAGGCTTAAGAAAATCCTTACAATCGATCCGCCATACTCTGAACATATTATCTGCAGATAAAATCCTGGAACCGTTTAAGGATACATCAGCGTAAGTATCAAGTCCATGAAACTCAATTTCAATTTTCTGATTATTAAGCAGAAAGTTTTCATTCAGGTTAAAAGTTGATTCATATTCCCAGTCGTTTTTATCAATCCATTGGAGCTGTTTTTCATTAGTGCGGTAGAAGGGATCCTGGATAAGGTTATTTTTCAGCAGGTCGGTATGGACGCATCCGGGGACAGCTGCAGGATACCAGTTTTCTGAACCTGACTGTCTGAATTTCCAGTCAGAGTTAAGTTCAATTTTTGTTACAGGGCGGATCTCATCTGCCCGTGAGGGCATATAGAGCATAATAATTGACTGAAGTATAGACAGAATAATTTTTTTCATGAACTTAATTCTCTATAACATTTAATAAAAAAATTAACCGTGTAAAACTGTGCAAATAACAGTTTTATTCAAACTCAGTATCCTCACTCAGAACGGATTTTTTACTGATATATCTAAGCGGGGATTTAACATTAAGCATCATTACTGCGGAAACTAATCCCAGAATAAAAGTTCCGCTCCAGAGCAGTTTAGCGCCATAGACTTCAAGTATTTTAGTGCCCAGCCAGGGGCCGACAGTAAATCCCAGGCTGAAGATCATCTGAAAAAATCCCATATACTCACCCCGTTTTTCAACCGGTGCGATTTCAGAAATATAGGCTGAGCTTGAAGGGAATACAATCATCTCGCCGAATGTCCAGATGATAATGCTCAGAATAATCAATGTGATATTTCCTGCGAAAGCCATCATACCGAAACCTGAGGCCAGGAAAAGCATTCCAAGAACGAGTGAATTTCTATAAGACCAGTCAGACATTGCCGAATTAAGAGGGACTTCGACAAAAATTATAAGTACAGTATTTACGGCAAAGAGCATTCCCACGGTTGATGTTGAAAACACAAGGTCACGGGTAAGGAAAACCGGCATAGCGCTTGTGTGCTGGAATATCACGATAAGGCCGGGTATTAAAGCAGCAAGAAAGTACAAAAAATGCTTATCGCCAACAGCCCATTTATTAATCAAAGGTTTATGGTCCCGGAGCCGGGGCTTAATATTTTTACGAACATTTATCTTAAAGCTAAGTAAAAACACACCTGCAAGCATTGAAGTAATGGCGTCAATATAAAAAATGAGAGAGAAACTATAATAAATTAAGAAGCCTGCAAGCACAGGTCCTATGCTCATTCCAAGATTAATCATCAGTCTGTTAAGAGCAAAAGCAGTTTTTCTAATTTCAGGCCTGACCAGTTCAGAAGTAAGAGAAAGGCTTGCCGGGCGGAAGGCCTCGCTGATGACAGCCCAGAGAAAAGTAATCATCAGAACAGATTCATAGCTTTTGAAATATGGGTAGAGCAGCAGAACGAAGCCCGTAAGAAATAATGATAACTTCATTAAAAGCAGAGATCCTATCTTATCTGCAAGCCTACCTACAAAAGGAGCTGTAAGAAGAGAGCCAAGTCCATAAAAAGTAACAACAAAGCCAGCGCTTCCGGCTTTTAGCTGAAGGCTGCTTGTAAGGTAGATCACCAGGAAAGGGAGGACCATTGTACCCATTCTGTTAATCAGGATTGCGAAGGCGATTATCCAGCTTTCTTTAGGCAGACCTTTTAGTCCTTTCCAGGGATTCATATGCAGTTTTAACTCTTAATGTAATGATGCTGACAAGTCTCAAAAATAAACATAAAACCATATAAAATATAGAGCACCGGGATTAAAAAGAACTAATTGGCATAAGCATTACTGGTTTAAACTATTTACCTTATAATATTGTCCATTATATGAAAATCCTGATTATTGACAAATGGGGTAAGCAAAGATGAAACCAGGGCCTGCTGCATTAGTTATGCTTCTGTTATATTCATTTACATCTTTTATGTGTGAGAGTCCAACCGGGCAAAAAATTCCTGCCGGGAAAATATCAATAGATACAACAGCGCAGGATTTCAGTTTCAGGACATACCAGTTCGGCAGCGGAGAAGAGTCGGGCATACTAAATGATGTATGGGTTTTTGATCAGGATAACATTTGGGCAGTAGGTTATGTAAGTACAGATACAGTACCGCCATCGAACATTCTGCACTGGAACGGGAGAGAGTGGGAAACTATAGGTCATTTATTAACGCCATCTGGTTTAGAGAGCATCTGGGCGCTGGACACATCGGATATATACTTTGCAGCAGGGAACATAGCGCACTACAAAAACGGAAAATTTGAAATAATTAATACATATCTGAATTACAATGCCGGGCAGGGAATTGGAGTGCTATGGGGCAATTCTGATAATAACATCTGGGGTGCAGGGCCCTCGGGCACGATCATACATTTTGATGGGGTCAGATGGGGGAAAATTGAATTTGACAGAAGCCGGCACTTTTCAAAACTAACAGGATCAATGCAAAGCGGAACGGCATATGCACTTGCAAAGAACACATCGGATGAGACGCAAATAGTAAGGTTAAGAAACGGTTTGGCCGAAGTAATCTATGACAGTCAGACCGATAAGGTGCAGTTAGATGCATGGACAATGTCTTTAGTCAATGAAAATGAAATTTATGCTGCAGGGACGAAGATCTGGAAAATAAACACAGAGACCGGTCAGACCGAAGTGTTATATGATCCTCCATTTACGGTACATTTTGAGCAATGCTGTTCGCATGCGGCAAATGATGTTTACTTTCTGGGTAGTGATAATTCAGGCAGTGTACTTGTTCATTATAACGGCAGCAGGTTTACAAGGTTTCCACTGCCTGAATCATATGAAATGAATGGCGATCTCTTTGCTGTCGGGAACATGGCTGTTTCGGTTGGATCATCTGACAACAAAGCATCAATAATAGAGATAATAAGAAACTAATTTTCAAGAAAGCAGTCTTTAAGGAAATAGTTTTCAAGAAATTATATTTTTAAAACGGCTGTATAAGTAAACGGTTTTCAGCTTTCTAGACGGAGAACAAATTAATAAATGAGACAACAGCATCAGTATAGTCGGTCAGGTTTTCCGGTTTTCTGAAATAGACAACAGCTCCAAGGTGGAGTGATTTAATCTTATCATCCTCGCTCATAGATGCAGAGAATACAATAACAGGGATCTTTCTGTGTTCTTCATCCTCCTTTATTTGTCTAAGGACCTCAAATCCGCTTAAATCCGGCAGAACCAGGTCAAGTATAATAAGATCAGGTTTAATTACACCTTCAGGTTTTGACTTAAGCTCATTAAAAAATTCAAGTGCAGATTTAGCATCAGTCTTTACAATTACGTTATAAGTCTTATTAATTCTTTTAATGATATCATCAATAAGATATGCGTCGAGATTATTATCTTCGATCAATAAAATATTCATTATGCGCCCGCTCTTTACAAGTGATTCTTTTGCCAATAAATATACATTATACATATTATTCTTCAAAAAAATAAGGAAAATCCCTATTTTAAATATCACTCAAAAAAAACAATAGCAAGGCGATAATAAAACCTGTTATTTATAAAGGAGCACTGTTATTTTATCAAAATACATAAATAATTTACTGCCTTATTTTCTATATTCATGGAAATCATTGGCTGTTTTAATAATTACAAAGGCGGCAATACTGCTGGCGTTTTTTTATTTTCTGCCGCTTCCGTATTATGAAACTCTGGCAATACTTATTACTGTAGCTGTATTTGACTGTCTGGCTTTTTATCTGATAAGTTATAAAAGAAGGGCAGAGCTTGAGAGAATAAAAAGTGTTATCAGGTCAATAAGGCACAGGGAGCTGAACTTATCAGAGGAGATAAATCTGGGTAAAGATCTCTATGAGCTGCAGGAAGAGATCAAAAAAATGTATATGCAGGCAAAGCAGGATATTGAGTATTTAAAAAAGCTTGAGAAAGTAAGGACGCAGTTCCTAGGCAATGTTTCGCATGAGCTAAGGACTCCTATTTTTGCCATTCAGGGATATCTTGAGACATTAGTTGACGGAGCTATAGATAATCCCAATGTAAACAGGAGTTTTCTTTTAAAGGAAGTTTATCATGTAGAAAGCCTGAACAATCTGTTAAATGATCTGATCGATATATCTATGATAGAATCAGGCGAAATGAATTTAAGTTTCCGGTATTTCAGGTTAAGTGAACTTTTAGACGATCTGCTGCAGGAAATAAAATACCATGCAGATGAAAAAGGTCTGGAATTTATAATACATCCGGTTGATAAAGAACTCCAGGTCTTCGGTGACAGGAACAAGATAAAGCAGCTATTGATTAATCTCATTCAGAATGCAATAAAATACACAGAAACAGGGCGTGTGGAGGTAACAGCGGAAAAAGAAGATAATTCTGCTAAGATCGCGGTAAAAGACACAGGCATCGGAATTTCGGAAAAAGATCTGCCGAGGATTTTTGAAAGGTTCTACAGGGTAGACAAAGAAAGATCACGCCAGGCCGGCGGCACAGGTCTTGGTCTAGCAATAGTAAAGCATATAGCCGAGGCTCATAATTCGAAAATTGAAGTAAAGAGTGAGCCCGGTAAAGGCTCGGAATTTTCCTTTAAGCTTAAGATATAGTTAAAGACAGGAAGTATTCTGATAACAAAGTATTCTGATAACAAAGTATTCGGGCATAAAAAAAAGTATTTGGGCAAAAAAAGTATTCGTGGGCATAAAAAAAGCGGAACAGTGAATGTCCCGCTTTTAAAAAAAACGGTTAATTTGAAAGATATTTAGTTTAAGTAAGTAGACATCCTGACAATTCCGCCTTTAGCCAGTTCATATTCAGGATTATTATTAAAAGATTCCATGTAGTATTGGATGGCATCCATCCATAGTTTTTGTTTTTCGTAAGTTCTCCCAAGATTGTAATATCCTATATATCGAAGCTCATCGGGAGTAAACTCCAACCCCTTTTCAAACCAGAAGACAGATTCGGACAACTTTTCCATGTTATAGAGGTTAGTTCCAATATCATTATATGCTGCCCAATATGTATCGTTAATAGTAATAGCTTTCTGGCATTCTTCAATAGCTTCTTCATACTTGCCCTGAGAGCTAAGTGCCCATGCCAAATATGTATAAGCGTCAGCTGAAGGAGAGAGTCTGATAGATTCCTTATAGAGTTCAATAGCTTCATTTATTTTACCATCAAGGTGCAATTCATTCGCTTTTGCTAAAATATCCTGAGCCGGATTCATAATACTGCCTCCTCTTTTAATATACAACAAATGAGGCATTAATTATGTTCAAAATTCGCAAAAAATAATCTGCAAAGACCTGAATTTTACCCTAAACAAAGGGAAAGTGGTAAAAATAAGTTAAAATCGCAGAATAATTCAGGCAGAAACAGTACCGGAGTCAGAGTATTCCTCTTCAGAACAGAGCAATGCTTCCTGCGGGGTTCCGAAGAGATGTGCCTTATTGTCATCAAATTCACCCTCCCAGCGGGCAATTACGCAGCTTGCAAGGCAATTTCCGAGCACATTAACCGAAGTTCTTCCCATATCCATCAGTTCATCTACTGCAAAAATGACAGCCACGCCTTCAGGCGGCAGTCCGAAGGTATGGAGAGCTGCAAGTAAAATTACAAGTGCTGCTCTGGGCACACCGGCAACACCTTTGGAGGTAACCATGAGGGTAAGCATCAGCATAATCTGTTTATCCAGGCCGAAATGAATTCCCATAGTAGATTCAGCGGCCTGAGCGACAAATACCGAAGCCACAGCGAGATAGAGTGTACTGCCATCGAGGTTAAAGCTATAGCCTGCAGGAATAACGAATCCCACTATTCTTTTAGGGACTCCGAGGCGTTCCATAACTTCGAGAGCCTTTGGGAGGGCAGCTTCACTGGAAGTAGTAGCAAAAGCAAGTGCGAAGGGTTCGCGAACGGCCCTTATAAACTTCCTAAAAGGGAGTCTGAAGATGACAATTACAGCGCCGAAGGCAATTACCATAAAAATGATAAGAGCTATATATAAAGATCCGACGAGCATACCAAGGTTTACAAGTACACTTAGTCCCTTATGACCGACCGTAGCCGCCATAGCAGCGCCGACTCCAAAGGGTGCGAATTTCATAACATAGCCGGTAAATCTGAACATTACCTGTGAGAGGCTTTCGCAAAAGTGCACCACCGGTTCAGCCTTATGACCTACGGCAGCAACGGCGATGCCGAAAATTACAGAAAAAGCCACAATCTGAAGTACATCTCCTCTTGCCATTGCATCAATGATGCTGGTAGGGAAGATATGGACTATAGTTTCAATAAATGTAAGCGGGTGAGTCTGTGAGATCTGTCCCAGGTCGCTGCTGCCGGCATGGAGCAGGACGCCTGTGCCCGGGCGTGTAATATTAACGACAAGCAGACCTACTAAAAGTGCAATAGTAGTAATAATTTCGAAATAAATTAAGGATTTAATTCCGATGCGGCCGACTTTTTTAAGGTCGCCGCCGCCAGCAATACCTACGACTATAGTTGAGAACATCAATGGGGCAATGATCGATTTGATCAGGTTAAGGAATATATTCCTCAGAAATGCTGTTTCGACTCCCCAGTCAGGTTTCAGCCAGCCTAATAAAATTCCTAAGAACAGGCCCAGAAATATCTGGGCAGTTAAGGTAAATCTGATTTTTTTTAATCTGGGGAAAATATTAAGCATAGCCAAATGATCCTGAAAACTAGTTAATACGGTTCAGAAAGATAAAAATAAAAGATCAAAAAACAATTTGTCAGTGTTAATAGTTAAAGAATCGAAAACCTCATATATTATATTTATACAGAGAAAGTCAGCAGAAATGGAGTTTAATACTGATAAACAGACAGGAGCTGAAAGTGAGGCTAGTAAAAGTAAGTGCGCCTGAAGGTCAGGGGATTAAGGTCATAGAAATTGCCCACAAAGCAGGCATCAAGGAAGCGGCCTTACAAAAAGTAGAAGTATACAGTTCTGAAGGAGAGAAGAAAGTCAAAGAGGTAATTGACCTTCAGAATTCGACGCCAAAAGTAAAAAGTTTTATCGATCAGCTGATGGCATCACCGTTTTTTAATCCTGAAGACTACAGGTTACTGAGGATGGGAGGCGACCCGTTAAAAAAACTTATCAGCATGGACATAAAAAAAAGATAAGCAAAAGTATTTCTGCTTTTCACTTCCAATTATCACTATAAATCCAATGGGAAAAGTGTTATATTTGAAAGAAACAATTCTTAACAATAAACTAATCGGGTTATTATAAAATGAGAGAACCGGAAGTAACTTTAGAATTAGCACTGGAACACGGACTGACAGAAGAAGAATTTGATAAAATTACAAAAAGACTTGGAAGAAAGCCTAACTATACAGAACTTGGAATAATAAGTGTTATGTGGAGTGAGCACTGCAGCTATAAGAATTCAATTGCATTATTGAAGACACTTCCAAGGAGCGGCGGACGATTATTAGTAGGTGCCGGTGAAGAAAACGCAGGGCTTGTTGATATTGGCGGCGGACTGGCCGTAGCCTTTAAGATAGAGAGTCACAATCATCCATCGGCAGTTGAGCCATATCAGGGAGCAGCAACGGGTGTAGGCGGAATTCTGAGGGATATTTTCACAATGGGAGCGCGTCCGATAGCTTCTTTAAATTCATTAAGATTTGGTTCTCTTGATGATGCAAGGACAAGGTATCTTTTTGATGGTGTTGTAAAAGGCATTGCAGATTACGGCAATTGTTTTGGTGTTCCTACAGTTGCAGGGGAGGTTTACTTTGACAATTCATATAAAGGTAATCCTTTAGTAAATGCCATGGCCGTAGGAATTGTAAAGACAGATAAAGTTGCCTCAGCTACAGCAAAGGGTAAAGGCAATCCGGTAATGATAGTCGGTTCCTCGACAGGCCGTGACGGAATCCACGGTGCAACGTTTGCTTCTGAGGAGATCTCAGAAAAATCTGAAGCCAAGAGGCCGTCGGTTCAGGTTGGTGATCCTTTTACAGAAAAACTTTTACTTGAGGCCACGCTTGAGATAATCAAAGGCGGCTGGCTGATAGGCATTCAGGATATGGGTGCTGCGGGCATTTCATGCTCGACTTCAGAGATGAGTGCAAAGGGAGAGAGCGGCATGAAGATAGATCTTTCAAAGGTGCCTTTAAGGGAAAAGGGGATGTCAGCCTATGAGATCATGCTCTCTGAGAGTCAGGAAAGGATGCTTGTCTGTGTAAAGAAGGGGTATGAAGATAAGGTAAAGGAAGTATTTGAAAAGTGGGATCTGCATTGTGAGATAGTTGGTGAAGTAACAGACGACGGCATACTTGATATTGACTACATGGGTGAAAACAAGGCAAAGCTTCCGGCATTTGATCTGGTCTTAGGCGGCGGTGCGCCCGTTTATATAAGGGAAACAAAAGAGCCTGAATATCTTAAGGCTACGCGCAGTTTTGATATGAACAAGCTGCCTCAGCCTGCAGGCATAGCAGAAGTCTTTGAAAAAATGATCTCTTCGCCAAATATTGCATCGAAAAAATGGGTTTACGAGCAATATGACTCAATGGTGCGCACAAACACCATAGTAGGTCCTGGATGCGACAGTGCAGTTATTTATATAAAGGACACAGACAAAGCCTTAGCTGTAAAAACAGACTGCAACGGAAAGTATGTATATTTAGATCCAAAGGAAGGGACAAAGATTGCAGTAGCTGAATCGGCAAGAAATATAGTTTGTTCAGGCGGACTTCCTCTTGCAATTACAAACTGTCTTAATTTCGGCAATCCATACAAGCCTGAGATCTACTGGCAGTTCAAGCAGGCAATTGAAGGTATGGGAGAAGCATGCCGTTACTTTGAGACACCGGTAACAGGCGGTAACGTCAGTTTCTATAATGAATCGCCTGAGACGACCGTATATCCGACTCCGGTAATAGGAATGGTTGGACTGATTGAAGAGCTGCAGAACATTACGACATCCTTTTTTAAGGGTGAAGGCGACCTGGTTTACATTATAGGGGAAGATCATGAAGAGATGGGCGGAAGCGAATATGCTCAGCTTATTCATAATGTAGTAGCCGGTGAATGTCCGAGGATCGATCTGAAGACAGAAAAAGAGCTTCATGAAATTTTACTTAAACTAATTGGTAAAAAACTTATACGTTCGGCTCATGATGTTTCGGACGGCGGGGTATTAGTAGCTCTTGCCGAATGTTCTATTATGTATGAAGAAAACATGATCGGAGCAGATCTAAACTTGCCGGTTAAGACAAGAGAGGATTTTTCTTTCTTCTCTGAGTCACAGTCAAGAGTAATAGTTTCGGTTTCGACAGAAAAGAAAGAAGAGTTCGAGAAGCAATTAAACTCTTCCGGAATGACATTCAGTTACCTTGGAAAGACTGGCGGCAGCAGGTTAAGGATTAACGGCAAGTACGAATTTGAATTAAAGAAGGTTGCAGATCTCTATTATAATTCAATTTCAAAGATAATGAATGTTACAATTTAGTTATCTTAACAAGATAAAAGCTCATATTGAAAAGCCCCGCTATAGCAGGTTAAGGAGTTTTCTTACCCACTATGGCATGGGGCTTTATGACAGGATAGACGAGCACCACGTTTTTCTTAATGGCGGCGGGCTGGCCTTTTCGCTTTTTGTATGTATTGTACCATTTGTGCTGATAATATTTTCAATATTAGGTTCGATCCTGGAGTTTAACTCAGTAAAAAACCAGATAATGGTATTTATTGAGACAATAATTCCCTACGAAGAATATGCTGATTTTGCCGAGGAAATTATTTTTTCAAGGATCAAGGAAGTAGTTGAGTACAAGGCAATTGCAGGATATATAGGCGGTATCGGTTTATTCATAGCTGCAAGCGGTTTGTTCAGCAGTATGAGGACAATACTTAACAAGACATTTACCTACCAGAAGAAAGAGGACAAGCATCCGGTTATTGGCAAGCTGCGTGATTTTTCAATGGTTCTTATTGTAATCATACTTATACTGGTTGCCACATTTGTACTTCCTGCAGTTGATATTTTAAGGGAATACACGTATAAAATTCCCTGGCTGCGGTTTCTTAAATTAAGCTCAATTGATCACTTCTTTATTTCATCTGTATCTTTTCTGATAATTTATGTAACGCTGTTTATATTTTACTCATTTGTTCCATATGCCAAACTTGGGCGGAAGGTAACAGCCTTAAGCGCCTTATGGGCGGCAGTCCTATGGGAAGTAGCAAAGAGGTTATTTGGTTACTACATAGCGCACGTAGCCACATTGAATAAGATATACGGCACTTACGCGTTGATAGTAGTAATAGGTTTCTGGATCTATTATTCCTGCGTTACATTTATACTTGGAGCTGAGATTGGTCAGCTTTACCGTGAAAGGCGTATAAAAAGGAAGCAGGAGCTCTCCACGACGGTATAATTTATCTCAATATAAGTTATAAGACAGAGTAATACTTGTTGAAATCCTCCGCTGTGAGCGTGCAAATTTTTCATACTGGGCATTAATGCCGAAGTAAATATTATTTTCGATATAATAAAGGAACGAAGCATTAATTGAATTATCCACATATGCAGTAGTTTTAGCAGGTTTAAATACTCCGAAGCGGTAGCCTGCAAGTAGGTTAATTCGATTACTAAGTTCATAAATAAAATCCACTCCTGCTGAAGCGAGCACCTGACGTGCAAAGACCGTATCGATAGGTGTAGAGACCTCGGCAACAATATTCATCTGTGTACTCCATGTAAATGGAAATGAATATCTGCCTGTAGCGGCAAGGTTAGGAGAGCCAGTTTTTGAAGTATCGCGGGTTGTAATCGGGAAAAGCGCACCAGCAGAAAGGTCCCAGCCGTAGTAGCGTTCATTTACGCGTTCATTTATTCCAAACAATACCTGGCGCATCCTGAGTACTCCAATAGAGCCAATACTACCACCTTTTAAGACACCGGAGAAGATAATTTCCTTTTCGATATCATTAAACCACTGAGTCTCATAGACGCCAGGTCCATAGAGGTTAATATATTCTTCTTGGCGTTCAATGATATTAGCGATATTTATCATTGTTTCCTTCGGCAAAAAGTCGCGTAATATATTTTCAGACAGCAGGTGGTCTTCAATTCTAACGGCTTTAGCCAGTGCGGTAGCATTAATATAGCGGCCATAGCCTGCGCCGACTGTAAAGTCGGATGCAATGCGGCTGTAATCAATATTTCTATCGGCGCGGAATCTGGAGAATGCGAACCAATCCTGTTTATCCCAGATATATTTTCTAACACTGGCGTCGAACTTAACGTCGTAGTTTTTCTTTCCGGCATCACGTCCGCCAGAAGCATCAAGGTTAAGGAACCAGGCAAAAGGGAGTGAAGTATAGAACTTTCTGAACAGTATAGTAGCATTTGCAGTATTTCCTGAGACGCTATCGCCTACCTGCGCCCAGTTCCAGAAGCCGCTTGCCCTGAATGTAGTTGCACGGCTTACCGGGACCTTATAGTCCCTGACGTCAACCTTCTGTGAGTATAGCGGTTCAGATAAAACCGCAAAGGCCAAAAGTATAAAAGGCAGAGAGTGAATGGATGGAAAATATTTTTGCAGAAAAGTTTTCATACTGAAAGTCTTCATCATGTTTCCGAATAGTTAGAATGCGTTCCGGCAATGAAAATAGAGTATCTTCTAAACAAACGTACTTACAACATTCAAAAGAATCAAGTATTATGAAGAAACAAGCAAATTTAAAGCTGAAGTTATTTCGGTAAAAAGTACAATTCAGGCTGTAGGGGTAAAAAAAGTAAGAGCAGTGGGAGGCTGCAATGGAGTAAACAGATGCATCTGGAGTTTAAAAACAGAAAAGCCTCAGAATGCTCTGATCCTGAGACTTTTTACTAATTCTGTTGTATTCTCTGCTGCTGTTGTATTCTCAGCTTCTGTTATATTCTCAGCGGGCTGCCGAAAAGAGTGTGGCGGCCGGTCAGAGGAGTAAATCTTTTAAGGTTTACATTGATAAGAAGCTAAGGAAAGGAACTGCCTGTGCAATTGCAAAGGTGAT
>JBLNEL010000317.1:0-11846 GCA_050262615.1 Bacillota bacterium | reverse complement strand
TAAAAGTCACCTCATAAATGCTGAACAGGTACTGCCATACCACAAAAGCTAAAATAACGGCAGTACCTGCTGAAAGTAATATAATTGTAATCTTTGGGTTCAAATAATTGTCTTTTTTCAGCTTAAATTTATACTTTTTGTGAGATCTGATAAGTTAAATCTTTACTTTTTTATAAGTAGTTTTATCCTTCTGGTCCTGAAGAACAACCCCGATTTTCTTTAGTTCATCTCTGATTTCATCAGAAAGCGAAAAGTTCTTTTCAACTTTTGCTTTTAACCTGAGCCTGATCAGAAGCTCGATAAGATCATTTTCAAGCGATGCCCCGTTATCCTTTCCTATTGAATTTATATCCAGTATTCCTAATACATCCTGCGCAGTTGCTGAAAGAAATTCCAGAAGTTTTTCATAAAATACCCTTCCCCGGCTGCCCGATTCATCAATAACCCTGTTTGCTTCTTTTATAAAATCAAAAATAACTGCCGCTGCCTGCGGCGTATTAAAATCATCGTCCATTGCTGAAATAAAAGCATTTCTGAATGATTCAACATCCATCGGAAAATCTCCATCCTGATTTTCCTGAGTCTTGTCTGTCAAAGTTCCGGCTGAACCAAGATGCTGCTGTATTCTTTCTACTAGATTGTTAATTTTTTCCTGCCCTTTTTGTGCCCCTGCTAACAATTCTTCACTAAAATTCAATGGTCCGGCATAATGGGTCTGAGCAAAAAATAATCTGATTGTCTCTGTGCTGTACCTTGATAGCACTTCTCTGGCTGTAAAGAAATTACCCAGTGATTTGCTCATTTTTTCATTCTGAATATTTAAGAATCCAAAATGCATCCAGTAATTAACAAACTTCTCCCCTGAAGAGGCTTCACTTTGTGCTATTTCATTTTCATGATGTGGAAATATCAAATCGCTCCCGCCGGCATGAATATCTATCGTCTTGCCAAGATGCCTCATACTCATCGCGGAACACTCTATGTGCCAGCCTGGCCTCCCTTGCCCCCATGGACTATCCCAGTATGGCTCTCCTTCTTTCGCTTTTTTCCATAATGAAAAATCCAGAGGATTTTTCTTCTCCTCATTTATTTCAATTCTTGCCCCTGACTCAAGTTCATCTATTTTCTTGCCGCTTAATTTACCATATCCGGTAAATTTGGTTACGTCAAAAAAGACATTACCATCAACATTATATGCAAATCCTTTGTCTTCAAGGTCTTTTACCAGATTGATTACATCTTTAATATGCTCTGTGGCTTTCGGATATAGATCAGCTCTCCTTATTTTGAGCTTCCCCGTATCTTCCATAAAAGCATCAATATACTTGCTGGCTACCTGCCTGGCTTCAATCTTTTCCTGGTTTGATTTCTTTATTATCTTATCGTCTATATCCGTCAGATTCATCGCAAATCTGACCCTGTAGCCTCTGTATTCCAGATAACGCCTTATTATGTCTGCCATAATAAATGACCGCGCATTCCCTATGTGGAAAAAATCATATACTGTCGGCCCGCAGACATACATCGTTACCTGCCCGGGATTAATAGGAATAAATTCTTCTTTTTTTCGTGTTAATGTATTATAGATCAGCATTACTTATACCTGCTTCATTATTACTGCAATTTTCCGTAAAATAATTTTATTTCTCTGTTTTTACCTTTGTTGCGCAAAAATACCTAAAGAAATACTGCAATACAAACTTATGGAGGCCTGCTATTGCAGAAAACCCGAAAGATGGGTACTCTGAATTCAAACTAATTATACAAAATTAAGGATTATTCAGGAAATATTTTCAATAAAAGCTTTGCCGAACTGCTTATATCCCGGCCAATGACTTTTTTTCCCTTTTTTTACCAGCCGGAGATATTTTTTTACTTAGCTTTGTGTAATTATCATTTAGTTTCTTTTAAGTATATTTGTAATGAAATTATTTAGTTTTCAGGAGTCGTTAATAAATATATATGCGAATAGAAAAAGATTCTCTGGGTGAAATTCAAATCCCGGATGACGCAGTCTATGGAATTCATGCTTTCAGAAGCTCAATGAATTTCCCGTCGTCTAATGAAAAAATAAATCCATATCTGATAAAAGCTTACCTTTTGGTTAAACTGGCTGCTGCAGAAACTAATTACCAGTGCGGCTTGCTCTTTAAAGAAAAATATGAGGCAATTGAGGAATCAATAGATAACCTGCTTGTTGAGACTGAACAGGCTATTAAAAAGCAGTCATATTCAATTTATAGTAAAGTAATCGTCGACCCATACCAGGGCGGAGCCGGAACTTCTCTTAATATGAATATTAATGAGATAATTGCTAATTCTGCTCTGAAACTTCTGGGAAAGAACTATGGTGATTATAACTATATCCACCCGCTCGATACGGTTAATATGTCGCAGTCAACTAACGATACTTATACAACTGCCTTAAAAATTGCTTCAATTTACCTCCTGAGAGAGTTAACCGATTCTTTTACAATGCTTCAGAATGCACTTCAGATGAAAGAAGTTGAATTCAAATCTATTCTTAAGCTTGGAAGAACTGAATTCCAGGATGCCGTGCCTGTTACGCTCGGTCAGGAGTTCGGAGCCTATGCTCAGGCAATTGCTCGCGATCGCTGGAGATTATATAATGCCGAGGAACGTTTAAGATCTGTTAATATGGGCGGCACTGCTATCGGAAACTCTGTTACAGCAACAAGAGATTATGTCCTTAATGTTAACAGTATATTGAAAAAACTTACAGGTCTTCCAATTGCTAAAGGCGAAGATCTTATTGACGTAACACAGAATATGGATGTCTTTGCTGAAGTCCATGGACTGGTAAAAGCTGGGGCTACATCTATTATCAAAATATCTAATGACCTGAGGTTTTTATCCTCCGGCCCTAAAGGAGGAATTGGCGAGATCAATCTGCCGGCAATGCAGGCTGGATCTTCAATTATGCCTGGCAAGGTCAACCCCGTAATACTTGAGCATGCTGTGCAGATTGGTGAACTTGTAAAAGGCAATGATGTTATTATTTCAAACCTGATCTCCCAGGGTCATTTGGAATTAAACCCTTTCCTGCCTATGATTAGCCATGTATTCCTTAAGTCTTTAGAACTGCTTAAAACAACAAATATTACTCTTGCTGAAAGATGTATCAGCGGCATTACTGCAAACCATGAAAAATGCAGACAGAATTTAATTGCTTCATCTGCTCTTGCTGCTTCCTTTATTACTGAATACGGCTACGAAGCTGTCGAAGGTATTGTCAAATATGCTGAGACAAATAATATGTCTTTTATTAAAGCACTGCTGAAAAGCAAATTGCTCAGTGAAACCGAACTTTACAATATTATCTCACGTGAATTGGGTGTGGAAATTGAATAACGTACCTAAATCTGAACGTACGCATATTGCATTTATTGGCAGAAGAAATGCCGGCAAGTCATCACTTGTAAACGCTTTTATCGGTCAGGAATTGTGTATCGTCAGCGATACACCTGGCACAACAACAGATCCTGTAAAAAAAGCAATGGAACTGCTCCCATTTGGACCGGTGGTTTTAATTGATACAGCTGGAATTGACGACGTAGGCGAACTTGGTCAAAAAAGGATAACCAAAACAATTAAGGTGTTATCCTCTGCCGATTTTGCTGTTGTTGTTCTTGACGGACAGGAAAAACTTAGCGCTGAGGAATGGAATTTATTCGATCACCTAAATAAACTTGCTGTACCTTTTGTGATTGTTGTTAATAAAGCTGATCTAGGTCTGGATCAATCCTTATCCGATCAACTTATGCAGTTACCGGCTAAACATTTTAAGGTCTCATGCACTGTCGGAACTGGATTAAAAGAACTCAAGGATAAAATTGTAAAACTTCTCCCTAAAGAAACTGAACCTCCTTTGATAGGTGACCTTGTTAGTCAGGGAGATGTTATTGTTCTGGTCGTCCCAATCGATCTCGGAGCACCAAAGGGCAGATTGATCCTTCCGCAGGTTCAGACAATTAGAGAAGCTTTGGATCAAGATACAATATGCGTGGTAACAAAGGACAAAGAGCTCCGCTCGGCTTTGAACAGACTGAAAGAACCTCCCTGTTTAGTTGTAACCGATAGCCAGGCTATAATGAGGGTCGCTGCTGATGTGCCCGACCAGGTGGCTCTTACTACTTTCTCTATTCTAATGGCCCGGCATAAGGGCGATCTCCCTGAATTTGTCAGAGGCTTAAAACGTGTTGAAGAACTTGCTCATGGCGACAAAGTGCTTATCGCTGAATCTTGCTCTCATCATGCTCAGGAAGACGACATTGGTAAGGTGAAGATCCCTAGATGGCTTAGACTTCATACAAGAAAAGATCTGCAGATAGATGTAAGAAACGGAGAGGATTTCCCTGAGAATCTCTCGGAATACCGCCTGATCGTCCATTGCGGAGGCTGTATGCTTACTAGACGTGCTATGCAGATGAGAATAAATCAGGCAAAACTGCTTGACGTTCCCCTCGTTAACTATGGCGTTCTGATCTCTTACCTCCACGGTGCAGTCCCAAGAGCTTTGATGCCCTTTGAGGAAGCCATCGCTGCTTGGGAATCAGGATTTTAATTTGCTTATCAGCTCTACTATATCTGACGCTAGCGGGGAATCAAACCGCATAAACTGATTGGTCATTGGATGCCAGAAACCAAGCGTCTTTGCATGCAGCGCCTGCCGGGGCATTATTTGAAGAAGATTCTCAATCCTGGACTTTTGCTTCGGAAGATTTGAACCATATACTATCTTGTTCCCCCCATAGGTTACATCACCAAAAACCGGGTGATTGATTGATGCCATATGAACCCTTATCTGGTGCGTCCTGCCCGTCTTTAAATTAAGCTTTACTAAAGTGGCAAACTCAAATTCATCCAGCACAGAATAATATGTTACTGCCGTCTTCCCTTCTGTTTCGCTTACCCAGAACTTCTTGCGGTCAGTTTTACTGCGTGCTATATTCCTGTTTATTTCACCTTCCTTTTCAGCAAATATCCCCCAGCATACCGCCCAGTATTCCCTCTCAATTGAATGCCTGGAAAACTGCTCTGCTAGCTTGGCATGCGTGAAATCATCCTTCGCTACCACAAGTATCCCGCTGGTATCTTTATCTATACGATGCACTATGCCGGGCCTGCCCGGCTGATTTGTACTGCTTAACTTCTGTGTATGGTGTAGCAGCGCATTTACAAGTGTTCCCGTGTAATTAGCATATGCCGGGTGTGCAACCATTCCGGCTGGTTTGTTCACAATTAATAGATACTCGTCTTCAAAAATTATATCCAATGGAATTTCCTCAGGCTCTGTATCTTCTGGCCTTGGTGCTATTGGAATTGTGACATTTACAATGTCCTTCGGATTGACTTTGTAATTTGATTTGACCGGCTGCGAGTTTACAACTACTAAACCAGCTTCTATTAGTTTCTGAATTTTTGATCTGGTTGCATTTTCAATCAGATTTGTAAGAAAGATGTCAATCCTTTCTTTCCTTTTACCTAACGGTACTTCAAAACTAAGCTTTTTCTCTGAAATAATATTGGTCATATTAAATGGGAATCAATGTCTGTAATTTTATAAACTATTTGAAGTAATTTACACGGGGTAGGAGAAAATTCAGAACTATTACTGATAGTCTTCTTGTTGCTTTTCGTTTATCTTTGCAGCTTCATTCCCTGGAATAAGATGTTTATGTCTGCTGCTGAATATTAGCAGAAGCACAACTCCAATGGAAACAGCCATATCAGCTACATTAAACACAGGCCATCGGTCGTATGTATACCCGAACAGATGAATGTCAAAAAAGTCCAGATCGATAAAGTCAACTACTTTACCGAAAAACAATGGCGCATAACCATAAAACACACCATACAAAACCCTGTCGATCAGATTACCTGCTGCTCCGCCTAGTATAATTGCCAGCGATATCCTTAACGATAAACTTTCATGCCTTATTTTGTAAAGATAGTAAACTATTGCAATGCTTGCGGCAATTGAGAAAAGCGATAAAAGGAACTTTGAATTTATTCCCAGATCTATTCCAAAGGCCATCCCTGGATTTTCAATATATGTAATTCGAAGGAACTCTCCTAAAATCTCACGCTTGTCCCCATAGATCATTCCCCGGTGATTAATATTCAGCCACGGGATCGAAAAGCCTTTAATGATCAGCTTTGTTGCCTGATCGATCAGCAAAATAAATAATGAAATAAATAATACTTTCAATTTTCTGCCCGTATATGGTCATTCTGTGCTAGGTTTAACTTATGCCTCAAGATCATTCTTTTCTTTTCGGTTATCATCAGTATCTGTTTTTATTTCCCCGTTTATGTCCCCTATTTCGGCAGGAGCAGTCAATTCCATATGATCTTCTGACTGTTCTTCTTTTTTACTGAAAAGCAGAAGCAGAATTACACCGCTTGTAACTGCAACATCAGCTATATTAAAGATCGGAAAACGATCTATTACGTACCCAAAAAGATTTATCGGATAAAAATTAAACTCAAGAAAATCAACAACTTTTCCAAAAAACAATGGTGCATATCCGTAAAATACTCCGTAAAATACTCTGTCGATCAGATTACCGATTGCTCCGGCAAGTATCAGCGCAAGCGCTATACGGAATATAAGTTTTTCACCTCTGACCTTATATAAATAAAGAATTATACCTATGCTGGCAAAGACTGAAAACAATGATAAGAATAATTTGGAAGACACCCCCAGATCAATACCGAATGCCATACCAGGGTTTTCAACAAAAGTAATCCTTAGAAACGAACCGAGAAAATCATGCTGCTCGGCATAATTTAACCCCTTTACATGGATCTTTAAAAATGGTATTGAAAACCCTTTTATGTATAGTTTTGTTATTTGATCGGCTAAAACAATAAACAGTGATAGAAATAATACTCTCAAAAATTACGTCCTGATACAGTTTGTTAAATATTATCTCTTAAGATTATCTCTTCTCTTGTTTCTGTTTAACAGGAAGGCAAAGCTGACTGTGAGGTACAGCTGCTAGTCTTTCCTTTGCTATCAACGGACAAGTCGGACAAAGATTCTGGGGTTCATCAATACATTCAATACATATACCGTATGTCCCGTTTTCAATCCTATGCAAAGCATCGTCCAGATACCCGAGAAATTTATTCTCTCTTTGTGCCCACAGGAATATTTTCTCTCTTTCCATTGCATCAGTACCCTGCTCGGCCATATGCAGCGAATATGGAGAATTTTCATTTACATATTGCCCGGTCGTGGGATCCATCATCTGTTCGCGAAGATTCTGCAGCTGTTCAATTATTTCATTACGCTTGTCAAGTATGATTTTCTTGAAATATTCAAGATCTTCTTTGCTGTAGCCCTTTATTTTACGAACATTTTTCTTTGGCGAGGTTACCTCAACTACCGTAGGATGTGATTCTTTTGTTCCTATTGACTCTTCAGATGTAGAACCCCCTTGCTCGAGATATTTTTCTTCAATGTTTTCTGTAGCAATTGAACCGGCATCCACTATATTTGCTTCAACTCTGTTTACCCCTGCTTTCTTTACTTCATTTTTCTTTGCGGCTGCCTTTTTTGGCTCAGCCTTAGATGCAGTCTTTGCTATCGGCTCTTTTTTAGTTTTTACCTCTGGTTTTTTATCTGTCCCCTTTTTCATAGTTTCCTTTGGTTTAGTTTGAACAATTTTCCTCTTCGGTTTTTCCTTTTCTGACATTTTCTTTACTGCCGGCTTAGCTGCTGCAGATGGTTTCTTATCTGCTTTCTTTGCAGTTGTCGACTTTGTTGTAATTGCCTTGGCAGCAGTTTTCTTTGCTGCAGTAGTTTTAGCTGAAGAAGCTTTTGCTGCAGGCTTTGGAGCCGGTGCAGCTTTCTTCACCTGTTTTTTTGCCGATTTAGTTGCCATCTTAGGCCTCCTACCTCTATAAGAAATATATTACGATTCCATTTTATTTATTGTAATACCGCATTTGTAATCGCCTATTTCCCAATCCTGAGTGAATCCTTCCGCTTCAGAATTGATTTCTATAGTGTCAGCTAAGGTTTCGTTAGCTATATAATCCCTGAAAGCATTGATCGCACTGGCAAGCTCTTCTGAACCCCTGAAGTAAATATTTATCCGGTCTGTTACCTCAAAGCCTGCATCTTTTCTCATATTCTGTATTCTGTTTACAAACTCTCTGGCAAGTCCTTCTGATATTAACTCTTCACTTAGCTCAGTATCAACAGCAACCGTAACCCCTTCCTCAGACTCAACAAGCCAGCCCTTGATCTCTGAACTGACTATCTCAACATCGGACTGAGCAATTGCTATTTCCTCTCCGCTAATGTCAACTGTTACACTCTCACCTTTTTCAAGCTTGCCTATCTCTGCTTTTCCAAGTTCCCTGATGGCATTCGCCACAGGATTAGCTCTCTTTCCAAACTTAGGTCCTATTGACTTGAAGTTTGGCTTAGCTGATTTATTGACAATATCTGCATCGTCTTCAAGTACAACTAAATCTTTAATGTTTACTTCTTCCAGAATAACATCCTGCATCTTTAATACAGCATCCCTCCTGGATTTATCTACCGCAACCATAATTTTCTTTAGCGGCTGCCTTACTTTCAAATTCGATTTCGCCCTCATTGAACGTGTTATATATACAACACGCTGCGCAACATCCATCTTCTCTTCCAGTTCTCTTTCAAAATAAGAAGGTTTTGGGAATTCCGAAAGATGTACTGACTCAAATTCTTCTCTACCGGTTGCTGTGTTCAGATTTCTGTAAATTTCTTCTGAAATAAACGGAGCAAATGGCGATGTAAGCTTGCATACTGTTACCAGACATTCATATAATGTCTGATATGCTGATAACTTGTTTTTGTTCATCTCTGATTTCCAGAAACGCCTCCTGCAGCGCCTTACATACCAGTTCGATAACTGATCAATTGTAAATGATGCAACAAGTCTTGCTGCACGCGTTACATCATAATTGTTCATAAGTTCTTCATACTCGGAAACAACCGAGCTCAACTTCGATATGATCCACCTGTCAATCTCTGGCCTTTCTTCATATGCTATCAGATCTTCCTTAAAGCTAAAGTTATCTATATTAGCATATAAGGCAAAGAAAGAATATGTATTAATTAATGTACCGAAAAATTTCCTCTGTACTTCTAAAATCCCTTCTTCATCAAACAGGGTCGGCTTCCATGGCGGACTTGTTGTAACAAGATACCAGCGCGTAGCATAAGCACCATATTTGTCAAATAAGTTGAATGGATCTACTGTGTTTCCTTTTGACTTCGACATCTTCAGACCATGCTTGTCTAAAATGAGCTCATTTACAATTACATTTTTGTAAGCCACATTTTCAAAAAGCATCGTCGAAATAGCATGAAGTGTGTAGAACCAGCCGCGTGTCTGATCTATTCCTTCACAGATAAAATCTGCAGGGAAATTATTTTCAAAATACTCTTTATTTTCAAATGGATAGTGATACTGCGCAAACGGCATTGAACCTGAATCAAACCATACATCTATCAGCTCAGGCGTCCTCCTGAAAACTTTACCGCTCCTTTCAAAGAAAACATCGTCAACAAACGGCTTATGCAGATCAACTGACTCAAGATCTTTTACACAAACTCTCTTGCCGTCTTTTTCAATAAATCCTTCCTTAAGCTCTTCTATGCTGCCTATTGCAAACATATCGTTTCCATCTTCACTAACCCAGATCGGTAAAGGAGTCGCCCAGAACCTGTCGCGCGAAAGAGCCCAGTCTTTGTTTTCTTCCAGCCAGTTGCCAAACCTGCCGCTGCCTACTTCTGGAGGAAACCAATTGATCTTTTTATTGAGTTCAACCATTTTCTCTGCAATCGCTGTGGTCTTGATAAACCACGATTCGCGCGCATAATAGATAATTGGAACATCCTGATGACGCCAGCTGAATGGATATGAGTGCGTGATGGTCTCCTTCTTAAAGAGCCTTCCCATTTCCTTTAATTTTATTATGATATCTTTATCAGCTTCTTTTACAAATCTCCCGGCAAAATCCGTAACCTGATCTGTAAATAATCCGCCCCGCGTTACAGGCTGAAGCATTGGAAGATTATATCTTTTCGAAACTTCATAGTCATCTGCACCGAAAGCTGGAGCTATATGTACTATGCCGGAACCATCTTCTGTACTGACAAAATCGCCTTCAATTACAAAAAATGCCTTCTTATTCGGTGTAACATAATTGAAAAGCTGCTCGTATTCCTCTCCGGCTAAATCACTTCCCTTGTACTCTGCAACAACCTCATATTCTCCTTCGATTACTGAAAGACGTGATTTTGCAAGTATCAGATATTCATCTTTCAATTTTATTTTAACATAGTCAATATCAGAACCGACTGCAAGAGCAACGTTTGAAATTAATGTCCACGGAGTAGTTGTCCATACAAGAAAATATGTTGTTCCGTCTTTTGCTAATTCCGACCCCTCCTTTAGCTTCATTACAATATAAACCGAAGGATCTTTTGTTTCCCTGTACCCCAGGGCTAACTCGTGTGAGCTTAGAACGGTCTCCGACTTTGGATCCTGAGGAACGACTTTATAATCTTTATAAATAAGCCCTTTATCAAAGAGTGACTTAAGTGCCCACCATACAGATTCAATATATTCATTGGTACAGGTTACATAAGCATCCTCAAGGCGCAGCCAATACCCCATTCGGGTTGTCATCTTTTCCCAGAGATCTGTATAAGTAAAAACTGAATCCCGGCATGCTTTATTGTATTTTTCTACACCGTAATCTTTAATTTCACTTTTATTCTTTATTCCAAGCTGCTTTTCAACTTCGATCTCAACCGGTAACCCATGCGTATCCCATCCGGCTTTCCTGTGAACCTGATAACCCTGCAGCGTTTTATAACGGCAGACAAGATCCTTTAATGTCCTTGCCATTACATGATGGATCCCCGGTTTGCCGTTTGCTGTTGGCGGCCCTTCGTAAAATGTAAATGGTTTGTTGTCACTCCTTGAAGTAACACTCTTCTCAAAAATATTATTTTCCTGCCAAAAGGCTAAGATTCTCTCTTCAATTTCTGAGTAACTGATTTTTTCTGGATTCTGCTTAAACATATCTGATACTAAATGTTTTATCGTGATTATTAAAAATATTCTTTATTAAATTATGGACAATGAGATTGATCAAAGTATAAAGATTTCTCGTAAATTAATTTCTTTCCCTGTCTTTATTTTCCCTGTCTTTGCTTCTTCCCTGTTTACTTTTTCCTGTATTTACTTGCTTAATCTTTGTCCTCATATTTCCTGATTAATTCCTTTTCGATCTGAATAAATTCTTTAAGCTCCTGCTCAATTTTTTCCTTCCTCTCTAATGCCTTTTTTGCCTGGAATTCTGCTTCCTTGATCATCAGGTCAGCCTTTACTCTCGTCTCCCTGAGTTCTAACTCTGCTTCCCTTTTTGCACTTAGTACCATCTTATCATAGGCGTCAAGCACTAGATCCTGACTTGCAATCTGCTTCTGCAGAGCAATTACTTCAGCAACAGCCATTCCAAATAAACTCATGCAGCCTAAAACAACATTTCTTAAACTGTAGATTATCAGGTTTTCAGCTAATGTTTCACTCGTTCCGAAATACTCTCTGAAGAATGTAACTAAAGCTACACTCATTATCGTGGTAGCTACTGTCACTGCAAAGACTATTCTGCCGCCAAACTTCCAGTTCAAGGTTTTATTGATTAGCCAGCCGCAGGCAAATGCAAAAACTGAAAGTACGAACCATACAGCAAAATTAAGCTCACCAAACTTGAACAGCTGTATGTTCAAAAAATTAGAGGCAAATATTATG
>JBLNEL010000316.1:0-28595 GCA_050262615.1 Bacillota bacterium | reverse complement strand
ATGATTTTTTTTATTATTTGCTACTGATTTTATTTCGTACTCATATTCTGAACCTGCCCGACCATGTTTGGAGCAATAGGATTCGGCACCTGATTATTTATTGGCTTTAATGACTTTAGGTAAGCAAATATTGCCCTTAGATCTTCATCCTCCAACCCTGCAAGACTAGGCCAGGGCATTGGAGGCAGTATTGGTCTCCCCATCCCCATATGCTTTCCCGTGCGCATTGCACTTATAAAGATCTCCGGAGTCCAGTTCCCTATTCCAGTAGCCCCGTCAGGCGTCAGATTCGCTGGAAATGAAACACCCCAGGGTCCAACCCAGACTGTAAGATCCATCGTCGTATGCACCCACCTGGAATTACCAGCACTCGTGTCTATTGGCATCAAAGCCGTCCCGGCCTGAAATCCTGATAACAGTTTTGTTGTATCCGGCACCGGACCCTTATCAGTCATTATTTTAGGCGAATGACAGTCATTGCATCCGCCGAAGTTTACCAGATATTTGCCTCGCTTTACTAATTCAGCATTCGACATCTCTTTCTTATTGTTTTGTGAACATCCTGTCTGAACAGACACTAAAAATGCTGTAAAAAGCACCAGGAAAACAGATATTATTATCTTCCTCATATATCTAACCTCCAACTAGTTACTATCTTTTTTTTATTTAATGCACGATTATTAATTTACCAGAAATGGTAACTTCAGAAATGTTAAGCTAAGGTTTATAGATATTATTTTCCGGTAAATATGCAAACCCAAATATAAGGTATGACTTTCTTTATGCACAAACCCTGGTTGTCCTTTATACTAAAGCACCATTATGTTCCGGTTTCTCCTGGCTGCAGTTTCTTTTTGATGAATTAAATAATCATTGAAGATTAGTTTTAGAATTTATTATTTTACCTATGGAATTCCTGTTTAGGTTTTCTTTGCTTAACTTATTTCTCGTAAATACATCCATTACTGTATTCCCTGGCAACTTTTTTAGGGGAGATAAATATGAAACGGACAGTAATATTTTTTCTGATATTATTTTCTGCTGCACTATTTGCTCAGAGAAAAACTTTGATTGAAGGCGAAGTTGAAAATGGCGGCTTTGGAGCTCCTGTCGTAAAACTCTCTCCTGTAAAGAATAAATTAGGCATCCTTATCGGAGGCTACGGCGGCTGGCTTATTAACCATAAGTTTCTGCTTGGCGGAGGCGGGTTCGGACTGGTAAATAATATCAAAGCCAATGACGATGTTCAGAAGTTTTTCAGCTTTACAGAACAGCCATACCTGGAATTAGGCTATGGCGGACTGATACTTGAATATTATTTCAATCCTGATGAGATCCTGCATAACTCAGTTTCACTTTTAATTGGAGGCGGAGGATTTTCCTACCGTGGTAGAAATATGGATGACGGTGCTGACAGACTAGGCCCTAATTCAATGCATAATGCCGACGGCTTTTTTGTTCTCGAACCCGGAGTAAGCGCTGAACTGAATGTTACAAAGTTTATGAAAATAAGCCTGAGCCTTTGCTACAGATATGTAAGCGGAACAGATACATATGGCATTAAGGACTCGGATTTAAGTAACGTGGCTGCCGGAGTTGCTTTTAAGTTCGGGAAATTTTAGTCATATTTATTTTCAATAGATTCACCTGTTACTATGAACAGAATAACTATTCTTACTTTCTCTTTCTGTTTATTATGCTGAATAACCTTTCAGCTGATCTTAGCAGTTCTGATAATAACAAAATATCCGGCTATTTAAAGATCTCGGATATTATCTTTCCTGAATCAAAAGACTGGCTGCCGGTAAGCAGTTTCAGGCATTTAAATAAAGCTTCCATTTCCTCTGTAAAACATTTACTTCAGGAGGCAATCACTTCTTCAAAGGGGAATGTCCTCTCAAAATTCCTTCCGGGATGCAAGGGCAGAATTGTTTTGAGCCAGAAGGATAATAACCAGACACTATGGTATTTTGTCGTTCTTGATAATGAAAATAAACACCTTCGCACTCATGCACCTGTTGATGCTTCTGCCGGCTGGGTGGATGCTGATTGTCTGAAATAATTTTTTTATTTACCTGGATCCCTGAATAATTTAAGAGCGGAACCTTGTTCCGCTCTGTTGTTCTTATTTTTATTATTCTATAATTGCTTGATCTTTTTTATCATTGTTTCGGCATTCACATTCTGCGGATTCAGCTCAAGAGATTTCTGATAATATTTAATTGCATTCTCATTGTCTCCCAGATTCATATAACCTTCGGCCAGACTGTCATATGCATTTGAACTTTCAGGAAATTCTCCTGCCATTATCTTAAATACCTCCAGGGCTTCAGCTTTTCTGTTTGTGTTCATAAGCTCATACCCTAAAGCATTTAATTCATTTTCTGAAAGATCAAACTTTCCCTTCTTAGACTTGTTTTCATTAAAATACTTAAGCGCACTTTCAATTCCGGACTTATTTAAAACCTTATACATCTGACGCGTAAGTGATTTCCTTGCATATTTATATTCCAGTCCGTTTAATATGCTGAATATATCCATAGACATATCTTTTAACGGGGCATCACTCGTGTTATTCAGAATAATTGCCACCTGGTCTTTTTCCGGAATTCTTGCAAAATATAGATTGAACCCAGGCAGCCCGCCTTCATGCGAGTTAATTAAAAGCGGCTCTTCCCCTTTTTTTAATTCCATATCACGGATCATCCATCCATATCCGTAGTGATGACCAAATGCCGGGTAATACTTTGTAAACATTATTTTCTTAAATTCATCCTTCAGAAGCTTTTCACCCATTAAGGCTTCATGATATTTTAACATATCATCAACTGTTGAATACATCTGCCCTGCTGCATATGCCTGACTTATATCCCAGTAAGGTGCCGGACGGAATGATCCGTCCATAGCTCTGACATATCCTGTTACACGGTTTTCTAATAATAAACTGCTTCTGTCAAACCCGGTATTCTTCATTCCTGCCGGATCTAGGATCTTAACCTTTAATACCTCTTCAAACCGCTGACCTGTTACTTTCTCTATAATTGCTCCAAGTATTGCATAGCCCGAATTATTATAGGTAAACTTCTCTCCGGGCTTAAACTGAAGATCGTTGCTGCAGTACTTTTTTATAAAATCTTCAACACTTACCATTGGATTTCTTATCAGATCAGTGGTAAATCCGGGCAGCTGAAGATAGTTAGGGATTCCGGAACTGTGTGTAAGCAGATGATGCATAGTAACATTCTCTCCAATATCCTTTCTGTAATATGGCAGAAATTCTGATATCTTACTCTCAAGCTTCAGTTTCCCCTCCTGAACCAGCTGCATTGTAAGAACTGCTGCAAAGGTTTTTGTAATTGATGCTATTCTGAATACACCTTCCGGACTGTTTGGAGTTTTCCATTCAATATTTGCATAACCAATTCCTTTGCGGTAAATGACCTTTCCCTTTTCTGCTGCCAGCACAGTCCCCATAAATTTCTCCGACTCATAATAGCTCTTTACAAGTTTGTCGATCTTTTCTGTCTTACTCTGAGCATTAAGGTATACAGTAGAAACCAGGACAAAAATAAATAATGCACATAGTAATTTTTTCATATCGCTTTTCCTCAGATTTTTTAATGCACTTTTGACGCCCCCGCAAAACAAAAAGTTCGCCGATGTTGATTATTCAAATTTACTTTGCATGTAAAAGGAAAATATTATAATATGAATTACCGTTTCAGCTTTACAAATATTTCGGGACTTCAGGATGTTTCAAAATCTGAATATGAATTCGCTCTTGCACTTCGCCGGTCTTAAGCCTGGCAGCCTTCAGCGCTGGTTTGTGCCTTTCTTCTGTATCTTTTTTTTATCAGGCTTTCTGTGGCCAGATAATCTCCCTCCTGATGATAAGGTCTACCACCTGACTTTGTCTCAGATTAAGAGCGACAGCCTAAACGGCTCAACTAAAGGAACTTTTGATTTCTGGATCACAGATTCAAAAGTAAAGGTAAAGACAAGCTACAGATGGGGAATACTAAGATTTGACCTTAATAAAGAATGGCGCATCCCTTTAAAGGGCAATCACTACTTCGAAACACCTATTATTCCTGCAGCAGATGCTCAAAAACAGATTAACATCCATTCATCGGGATTCAGATATGAACCTGTTTATACATGGATAATAACCGGCACAGAAGAAGAAAAAAAAATAGGTTCTTATAACTGTAGACACTTTATCGCCCATGGTGACGCTGAGTGCTCGGAAAGAATAATTGACCTTTGGCTGACAACTGACCTGCCTGACGTCTTCTCTATATTAAATAATACAAAACTGAAGGAAATTGTCTTCGGCGATTCTTACTGGGGAGGATTGTTTGATTCATTTGCCGCTTTGAAAAACAGCACCATAGTTTACAGCAGAGAGTTCTTCAGCAATTATTATGGCCCTGATACTATTATTGAACTTTATCTCCTGAACTCTGAAGCTGCAAAACCTGAGGACGCTTCTTTTGACCCTCCAAAGGATAAACTAAAGATTGAGTAATTTTTTGTCGTGTAATATTTTTTAACCGGAAATATCTTTCAGGAAAAATTAATACAAAATAAAATTTTGGTAGCTTTAACTTTACTATTTTCTGCGGATTGTTTTATGAATAAAAAAGCTGGTATTTTTCTCTTAGTTATACTCTTGGTCATAGGTCCTGATTTTTCTTCGGCTCAGACAATTCTTCCCCAGGCCTTAAAAATTGATCTCCTCAGACTTAATGAGACCTATAGAATACTGGACCAATATTCATCCAGACTATGGCCTGGATGGACCGGCTATGATAAAGTCCCGTTTCTTATTGTCTACCCTAACGGCTTGCGCATGCTTATAGGACATCCTGCTCCGCCTGTGGGATTTGTAAAAGTTGAGGGCATTATCCTCAGAAATAATAATGTTTTTATTGATAACCGGAACCTGAGGGATTCTTTAATTGAAATACCAACTGCCGGAGGAGGCGGCTTAAGCGATCTTGGATCATTTAAAGACCGGGATGTCGAGGTAATTAAAATTAACTCGTCTCCAACAAGCAGGGATAATAAGTTTGCAAATATGTTTGGAAAGCTTTATGGAATAAAGAATTTTCAGGTAGGCTCTGAAAGTGAAGAACAAATTCTTATTTTTATTCATGAGCTCTTTCACTCCTTCCAGCGCTCTGCAATTAAAATGAATTGGTCTAACCCCCGCTTTAATACGGACCTTAACTTTTCAGTCTTTTCTGAACTGGAAGGTATACTGCTTGAAAAGGCCTGTTACTCACAGGATATTAACTCTGCTAAAGAATACCTGAAGGAATTTTTAGTTTCCCGCCGTCTAAAGAATAATTCGATTATCCAGAAAGAAATATTTGACCTGTCGTCAAATGAATATATTGAGGGCACCGCAACTTATATAGAAGTAAAAACACTTGAGGAATTAAAAAAGAACTTCACTCCCGATTCACAGCTGATCAGCATCGATAAGAACTATAAAGGCTTTAGCCATGCTGCCGAAATGATATCGAACAGGCTTAACTGGCTTTCAGATATCCGTCAAAGCCTCTGCTTTATTACCCAGAAGCCGTATCCTTATGGACTCTTCCAGGCGCTGCTCCTGGATAAACTTTTTCCTTCATGGAGAGAAAAAATGGCCCCGGATGGAAGCTTCCTTGATCAGATGTTAAGCAGACTTGTTAAGTTAACAAGAAAAGATAAACTAAGAATTACTGACTCAATCCAGTCATCTGAGGATTACCTGTCTGCTCTTGAACGCAACTATTCATTGATCAAAAAACGCGATAGCCTCTATACAGATATTCTTACTTCAAAAAACAGATCCATTGTTATTAATCTCAAGTATCTTAGCACTTTCAGCTATCCTTCTGATGTGAAAGACTTTTTTCAGATTGGTTTTATGAGAATATACCCGGAGGGAATTGGACATTATACTATAAATGATTTTGAATTTACTTCAAAGGGCTCTCAGATCGTTATTCCGCAGATGAACTTTATTAAATGGATCATCAAAGATAAATCAGCAGAAAATTATAAACTTACCTTCAGCCGTAAAGATGATAGTAATGTTTACTATGACGCAGTCATTGAAACTGAGGGATTTATTCTAAAAGCACCCGAGGTAAAGATCAGTGAAAATCCTGCAAGAATTAAAATAACAGTACTTTCTGATTTAAATAAGAAAAATTTATAAAATCTATTACCGGGAATAATAATGAAATTCTTTAACAGGCTTATTCTTAATCTTATAACTCTGAGCGGATTAGCTTTCTCCTTCATTTCCGCTGTTTCAGCACAGAATCTTAATTCTGCAGATAAAATTGATATGCTGCTGTTCAAAGGCAAATACAACGAAGCATTGCCCTTAATTGATGCGGCAATAAAATCAGACTCGCTTAACCCTGACCTTTATTACAAAGCCGGAATTGCAAGGCAGTCTTTATATCAGCACGAAAAGGCTCTTCAGTTTTTTATAAAAGCAGCAGCTATCGACTCGGGCAATGCGGTATATTACTACTCACTCGGAAAAAGCTATTCTGCTTTAGGATATGATATGGAGGCTCTTCCGGCATATAAAAAAGCTTATCAGAATGACCCCCGAAATAAAACAATTGCTTTTACTTTGATCGGCACTTTAACTTCAGAAAACTTTTATGAAGAGGCTATCAGTTTAACTAACGACCTCTTAAAGCAGGATTCTGCAGATGGATTTATCTATTCCCAGCTTGCTTATTGCTATATGAAAACAGATTCCCTCGCACTAGCCGTAAGCAATTATGAAAAGGCTTATCAGCTTAACTCCTCTGACCTTAGTTCGATGCAGCAGCTGATTATTTTATATATTAAGCTTGGAAAACTTGACCAGGCAAACCATCTTATCGATTATGGACTTAATAACTACCCAAAGATTTCAGCATACCCTAAACTTAAGGCTGAAGCATTATTCAAGGCAAAAGACTTTGAGAATGCCGCTAATTACTACAACTCTGCAATTGCTATGGGTGACTCTTCTGCAGTAAACTTCCAGAAGCTTGGCATCAGTTACTACTCATTTGCCCTTATGAACGACTCAATTTCTTACAACAGGAAAGTAAAATTCTATACAAAGTCAAAAGATGCTCTTATGAAAGCTTACCGGAAAGAAAAGAATAACCCATTCGTTATATATTACCTTGGAGTAATGAATGCAAGAATTGGCGAGTATAACGCTGCTGTTAACTTCCTCGAGGAAGCTCTTGGCTTTAGCATAGCAAGTTTTACTCATGAGATCTACAGCTATCTTGGCGAGTGCTACAGGGTCGAACGAAACTACGAGGAAGCTATTGATGCATATAAAATGTCACTAACCTTAAATCCTGAAAATATTACAGTCTTTAATAACCTTTGCACTATTTACAGTAACCACCTGAAGGATGATAATGCATTGCTGATATTCCTAAAAGAATTCCGCAACTCGCACAGAGACCTAAATGAAAAACTTAAGAACAATCTTCTCTTAAAAATTGAAGAAATTGAAAAGCCGTCCGGCAGAACAGGAACTGTAATAATAAATAATAAATAATAAAATAACAGGCACTCTAAGCACTGCTCAAAAATAATTTTTTCTGAAATATCCCAAATAAAAACACCCCTTTTCAGGGGCGTTTTTATTTTTTTTATTTTCTATCCTTTGTTGTTATGCACGTACCTGCCGTGTTCCGGAATTGCAATCTTATCAAATTCATCCACTAGTCTTTTTAATCCTTGGGTTAATTCTTCTCCTTCCATTGCCGATCCATGGCCGCAGATTGCAACTTCAGGCCTGAGTGCCTGAAGCCTTCGGACTGAATCCCAGGCTGCCTGCCAGTCGGTTGTAAGATATCTTGGAGGACCATTGACCTCGGATTTCTGGAAGAGCACTTTATACAATGAATCCTGCCTTACTGTTACAAATGCATCTCCTGTAATAAGCGTTCTGTCACTGTCCCTGAAAAACGATACATGCCCTGGTGAATGCCCTGGCGTATGTATCCACCTCCACCCATGTAAATATGGCACACTGTTATCCGTCGGCAGCGGCAATAGCACTTCCTTTATATTTATTGGCTCATGCGGATAGACTGAAGCAAGTTTTGCAAGCAAGCCCCCTTCAACCGATGGGTCAGGCTCAGGATAACTCATTTCTCCGGTTAAAAACGGGAATTCCATCGGATGAGCATAAACCGGGACCTTCCATTCATTTATCAAATCTGCAATGCTCCCTACATGATCAAAATGCCCATGCGTCAGTATTATTGCCTCGGGTCTGCTTTCTCCGCCAAACCTGTCACGTGTAGCTCCAAGAATTTCTTTGGAAGTCTTCGGCATTCCTGCATCTATCAAAACCCAGCTCCCGCTGCCGGGATTTCCGACCATCTCAAGGTTTACAATCTGGTTTGTGTAGTAATATACATCCGGCCTTGCTTCCCTCCCCTTTCCGCTTGAGACCGATGTCATCGGTATCGTTTTATTATCTTTGCTTTGATGCATCTTCTTATTCATAAATCTTTCCTCTCCTTTAAATATATCTTCTTATAATTCTGCACTTTCTGCTTATAACATATTTAAGCATATAAATTTTAGTTTAGTAACAGATATATCTGGAATCAAGGCTTTTGTTTTAGCTTGGAATTTTTCCTAATTTTCATTCCCTAAACCACCTGTTTTCAGGTAAAAGATAATATACTGACTATTGTAAAAGGCCGGGATATGCTTCAATTTCCTTATGTAAAAACCTCCCTGCTATTGACATTTTGATCTAATGTTGATAAAATAGGTAAATTTCAGGCCTCTATGCCTGAGGAAAGTGAGCTTAGCATTTTTATTTAATTAACTTTATCTTTTAATAATACCTTAGTGTCTAATGAGTATAAAGGAATTTTTCCGCGGTTTAACTCCTCCAAATCAATGGAAAGTTCCTGTCATTTTTGCAGTGGGAGTCCTCTTTGGACTTATTCTTCTGATCCTGCGTATCTCAAATGCTACTTCTTATTTATCTGATGACCCGCGCGCCTGCATCAATTGCCACGTAATGACAACCGAATATGCCTCATGGCAGCGAAGCAGCCATGCAAGAGTTGCTACCTGCAACGATTGCCATGTGCCTCACGGCAACTTTGTAAGTAAGTACCTCTTTAAGGCAAGCGACGGATTGCGGCACGCTACAATGTTTACCTTCAGACTTGAACCCCAGGTAATAAGAATTAAGGAAGCAGGCACAAACGTTGTTCAGGAGAACTGCAAACGATGCCACGAACACCAGGTGGACCAGTCTTATCTTAGCCGGCCTATTAACCTGAAAGAAAAAATGGCCGGCGTTGGAAGATTCTGCTGGGACTGCCATAGGGAAGTTCCTCATGGAAGGGTTAGAAGTCTTTCGGCATATCCATATGCCCGTGTGCCCCAACTCGAACCGGTTATCCCGGAATGGCTCGAACAATTTACGAATACAAAATAATTAATGGTGAAAAATGAAAAGGGTCAGAGACATTATATCTGAAAAACCCTGGCTGGCATGGGTTTTGTTTTTCGCTACTCTCGTAGTGGTTTTTTTAGTTGGACTTTTTGGCGCTTCAATTATCGAAAGGAGAAGCGAAACTCAGTATTTATTTAAAGCCTCAAAGCCTATTCCTTCTCAGGATCCAAGAAATCAGGTCTGGGGCGAAGCTTTCCCGCGTGAATGGGAAACTTACCAGAAAACCCTGGATACAACATTTGCTACTAAATACGGCGGCAATATTCAGATAGATATGCTTAAACGCGCTCCTAATCTGGTCATCCTCTGGGCAGGCTACGCTTTCGCTAAAGGATATAACCAGGGACGCGGTCACCTGCATGCTATTGAGGATGTCAGAAATACACTCAGAACCGGCTCACCGCAGCCTGCTACCTGCTGGACATGCAAAAGCCCCGACGTTCCAAGAGTTATGAAAAAAATCGGCGTGGCTGAATTTTATAAGCAGACATGGGCTTCTATGGGACCTGAAATAACTAACCCGATCGGATGCGCTGATTGCCATAATTCAGAAACAATGAACCTTACTATTACACGCCCTGCTCTTGTCGAAGCCTTCAGCCGCCAGGGTAAGGATATTACTAAAGCATCCCACCAGGAAATGCGCTCACTCGTCTGCGCTCAGTGCCACGTTGAGTACTACTTTAAGGGTAAGGAAGATAAATATCTTACATTCCCCTGGGATCAGGGAATTACTTGCGACTCTATTGAAAAGTACTACGATAGGGTAGGTCATGTAGACTTTGTTCATTATTTAAGCCGCACACCTATCTTAAAAGCACAGCACCCCGACTGGGAATTGTCTCAAATGGGTATCCATGCCCAAAGAGGCGTTACCTGCGTCGACTGCCATATGCCTTATATGACTGAAGGCGGTGTTAAGTTCACAAACCATCAGATCGTTTCCCCTATTAAATATATTACTACAGCCTGCCAGGTCTGCCATAGACAGGATGCCGATGAGCTTCTGCGTAATATCTATGAACGCCAGGATAAGATAAGAGAACTTTCTGCTACGGCTGAGGATATACTGGTTCATGCCCATATTGAAGCAAAAACCGCTTGGGACCACGGCGCAACTGAAGACCAGATGAAGGAGATTATGACTCTTATTAGACATGCCCAGTGGCGCTGGGACTTTGTCGTAGCCAGCCACGGCTCAAGCTTCCATGCTCCTATTGAAGCTGCAAGATTGCTTGCTACTTCTATCCAGAAGGCTGAGGCTGCAAGAGGAAGATTGGCCGCCGTTCTTACTACTCTGGGAGTTAAACTTCCGGTTATTCTGCCCGACCTTTCAACAAAAGATAAAGCACAGGCTTACCTTGGATTTGATATGCGACAATTTTCTAAAGAAAAAGCTGCGTTCCTGCAAAATGAAGTCCCTAAATGGGAAAAACGTACTATTGAACCCGGACCTAAGTTAAAGAATGATTAAGTTAAAGAATGATTAAGTTAAAGAATGATTGATGATAGATTATCCAATTTTAACAGCGCTGCCTGAACTTAAGGCAGCGCTTGCTGACAATAACCGCTGTATCCTTGTTGCTCCTCCCGGCGCTGGTAAAACAACATTTGTACCTCCTGCCCTGCTCAATGAACCCTGGCTCGATGGTAAAAAGATAATTATGCTTGAACCCCGCAGAATTGCCGCAAGACGCTCGGCTGAATATATCTCTGAACAACGTGGCGAAACACCAGGCGAAACAATCGGCTACAGGATACGCACTGAATCCCGCGTAAGCCATAAGACAAGAATTGAAATTGTAACAGAAGGCATCCTTACCCGTATGCTGCAGTCCGATGCTGAACTGCCGGAGGTTGGTCTTGTTATTTTTGATGAATTCCACGAGCGCAGTATCCACGCCGATACTGCCCTTGCATTTATTCTTGACGTCCAGCAGAATATTAGACCTGATATAAAAATCCTCCTTATGTCGGCTACTCCTGATACTGAAAAGCTCAGTTCACTGCTTTCTTATCCCACTGTTGTTGAATCATCTGGCAGGGCCTACCCGGTTGAAACTCATTACTTAAAAAACACGCCTGATAAAAAAATTGAAACCGTTACTGCAGAAGCTGTCCTCTCTGCCTTAAGAAAAGAAGAAGGCGATATATTAGCTTTTCTTCCCGGCAAGGCTGAGATTAAACGCACAAATGAACTTCTCCAGGGCAGAATTAACTTTAGCGATGTTGTTTTACATGAGCTCTATGGCGATGCTCCGCGCGAAGAACAGGAGGCTGCTCTTAGGAAGAGTAATAATAAAAGAAAAATTATTCTCGCAACAAGTATTGCCGAGACAAGTCTTACAATAGACGGAGTGCGTATTGTAATTGATTCAGGACTTTCACGAGTTTCATCTTTTGATGTAAGGCGCGGGATGCCGGGACTTATAACTGTTCCTGTCTCTAAAGCTTCAGCTGACCAGAGACGTGGAAGAGCCGGCAGACAATCTCCTGGAATATGCTATAGACTATGGACAAAACAGGATGAGCTTAATCATCCCTCATTTACACAGCCGGAAATTCTCACTGCTGATCTTGCGCCGCTTGCCCTTGAACTTGCTCAGTGGGGTACCCCTTCGGCTGAAGGTTTACTATTTCCTGATAATCCCCCTGAAGCTCACCTGTTGCAGGCACGCTCTGTGCTCTTTATGCTTGGGGCTGTTGATAGATCAGGAAAACTTACCCCGTTTGGTAAACGAATGAGCCGACTGCCGGTTCATCCAAGACTCTCGGCAATGATACTTCATGCAATTGATAAGGGCTTTGGCTCTTATGCATGCCTGCTTGCTGTACTCCTTGAGGAAAAAGATTCGGCTTATTCATTTAGGGATATCGACTTGGGACAAAGGTGGCATAATCTTCATAACGCACCTGCTGATTACAAAAGTGCCGCGGGCCTAAAAAGAATATTCAGCCAGGCAGAAAAGTTAAGAAGGCTAATTAATATTCCGCCTGACAATCGACTTAAAGATATTTCAGAACAGGAATTTATGCTTGGACCTCTTTTAGCACTTGCTTATCCTGAGAGGGTTGCAAGAAAAAGATCTGCTAATCAGTACCAGCTTGCTCAGGGAACAATTGTCTCAGTTCCTGAAGGCAGCATGCTCCTTCGGGAGGAGTTCCTTGCCGTTGGTGATGTGGATGGTGCTTCAGCTGTTGCAAAAGTATACCTTGCCGCACCTTTAAGACGGGAAGATATAATTGACCTTTTTGAGGATATACTCGCTTCTGAAGATATTGTAGAATGGAAAGACCAGGCAGTACGCGGCAGAAAAAGACTTATGCTTGGTTCAGTTACGGTTACAGAAAAAGAATTTAATCCCTCAGATTCAGATGCCGCAGACTGCATAATTAAAGCTATTGAATCCTACGGCCTGGAATTCTTACCCTGGGATAAAGAAAGCAGAAGCATTCGCGAACGAAGCCAGTGGTACAGGCTTTATCTTTTAAGCCAGAATAATACGCTTCTTAATGATTGGCCTGACCTTAGTAATGAGAATCTTACTTCTACTCTTAAAGACTGGCTCTCCCCTTTTTTAAGCGGAGTAAGAAAGAAAAAAGATATTGAAGCACTTAATATTAAAAATATTATCAGCTCATTTTTTTCATATTCACAACTGAATTTCCTGGATTCTGAAGTGCCTGCTTCTCTTCATGTACCGGGCGGATCAAATATTTGGCTAAAGTATGACCAGGGCGAAAAACCTGTCCTTGCCGTTAGGCTTCAGGAACTCTTTGGACAAACAGACACCCCAAAGATCTGCAGCGGTAAAGTCCCTGTGCTTATTCACCTTCTTTCTCCTGCCCTGCGCCCTTTGGCAATCACACAGGACCTAAGAAGTTTCTGGCAGAATGTATATCCGGATATATTAAAACAGATGCGCATTAAATATCCAAAGCACGTCTGGCCGGATGACCCTCTTAAGGCACTGCCGACCAACAAGTCTAAAAAAGGGAACAGATTAAACTAAGCATGTAAATTTGTCTTAAATTATAAATTATCTTGTCAAGACCTGTTTTATTCAGAATGATTAATATCAACTATCGGCTATTATTGAATAAAATTGCTTTACTTTTTAGAAAATTTGTATTAAAATATAATCACTATTCTTTGTGCTTTGATTTCATTAATCGTAGTTATAATAAATATTTATTTTAATAAATTATTGCCCCGTTTAAGTTTGCTTAAGCTGTTTATGATTACATCCTGCTACGCTGTCTTTCTGCCCAGGTTTGTCTTTTTCCTCTGTTAAAAAGTTTTCTTTATAAAATACATCTGTTTCGATAATTCACTTTTTTTTAACTAAGTAGGGATACTATGAAAAGGCTCTCACTGTTCTTCTTATCTTTTTCATTTATTGCAATATTCTCCTTTGCTGGTTGCAAAAAGTCATCTGACAACCCCGTCGGCTCTGTAACTACTTATCCTGTTACAGTAACCGTATTAAACCCCGCCGGACAGCCCCAGGGCGGAGCACTCGTTAAACTGAAAAACCCTCCATATGTCGATGCATCATTTGAAGGGTATACAGATTCCAGCGGACTGGCAACAATCAAAAGCCCCGAAGGCGCACAGACAATAACAGCCCAGATAGGTTCTGCATTCCTTTCAGAGGTTCAGATTAATGTTAAACCGACAACTAACCCGCAGCAGAATGTTGCGCCTCCAATTAAACTGCAGCAGAATACTAGTGTTAAAGTGCTTGTTGTTAAAGCAAGCGCAGAAGAACTTGAAGAAGTCTTACGCGACCCTAAGATCGGCTTTACAACTTTTGATGAGATCGATATAGACGCCCTAAGGGATTCATCTGAGGCTGATTCAACAAAACTCCTAAATTACCTGAAAAAGTATTCACTGATATTCTCTGACTGCCATGGCGGGACAGAGGGCGGAGATGACTATGCCATTTTGTCCAGAACATATGGAAGATACGTCCAGGGCGGCGGAAAAATGTATGGCGGACATTATAACTACTATCACCTCCAGAGAGTATGGAATAACTTTTATCAGAAGGAAAATACTAAGGGCGACCCGTCAAACGATGAGATCAATATAGTCGATAACGACCTTTACAGGTTTGTCGGCTTTAAGGTTGCCAAATGGTCAGGTGATGATTACAGAAACCTTTCTGGCTATGAGAAGTTCGATGACCTTCCTCAAAATGCAAAGGTCTATGGAATTATTAACGGCATTACTCCTAATGTCGCTGTAATTGTCGAAAACCACGTTGGAACCGGAAAATATTTATGGACAGATTACCACAATCAGGATATTAAGAATGATCCGAAATTGATTAAACTTGTTCAGTATTTCCTACTTTCTTTATAGCTTATCTCCTTCAGGTAGATTCGGAAATAAGTTTAACATCTCTGGATTCATTCAGCATGGTCCCGGCTTCGCCCGGGACTTTTTTTTACCAGCGGACTTCTTACAGCGGACTTTTTTTGCCGGATTGCTTTACACCTTTAAACCTTTTATAATTGTATATGTCTAAATTATGAAAACCATTAATTTTTTTAGGAGCATCAATGAAAAAAACAAAGATTTTTGCGCTTAAAGGTGCTTTGCTTGCCGTAACTGCAGCATTTTTAATTGCAGGATGCAGCAGCAAAAACAATGTAAATGAGCCGGTTGCCCAGGAATTTGATTCCCCGCAGTTTGCACTTATCGATATGACTGATGCAAATAATGCTATCGAGGATGCAACACTTTCTAAGGAAATCACTGTAAATCATTCTTTTGCTGATTACACATTTTTAGATTCAAAAGAGGGCTTTATGCCGGGCGGCAGAATGATGAGAGGCCATTTCTGGATGGAACATTTTGACTTTGGGAAACACCTTGGCAGAGTTTTTCGCCAGCTGAACTTATCTGATGAGCAGAAAAATTCTTTGCACATTTTTCTGAAATCTTTTCATGAGTCAATGAAACCATTGGTAAAACAATTCTTTGATGCAAATAAGAGCATAATTGATGATGCAAATAATCAGAGAAAACTTATACTCGAGGACCTCAAATCAGGCAAGGTCACAAAAACCGAAGCTGAAACAAAACTTAAAGAACTAAATAAGGCCGTACGCGATAAAATTGCGGCAAATCCCGAATCACAGAAAATAAAAGAAGATATGTGCAAACTTCGTACGGATTTGTTCAGCAGCATTAGATCTGTTCTTTCTGCTGAACAGATTTCAAAATGGGAGGATATGATATCAAAGCTGAAAGATCCGTGCGCCTGATAATATATTAAGAAAAACCCAATTTAAAACCCCGAAAACTTACTGTTTTCGGGGTTTTTTATTGCACTTAATAAAAAAATTAATTTTTAAATGTTTTTTTTCCGTATAGCCCGTTTTTTCCACTATTTATATATATGAATATTCAGGTGTTTAATATGAAAGGTACTTCTTATGGAAAGCAAAAAAAGAATTAAGGGTCTGGAAAGAAGGATTAAAGAGCTTGAAGAGAAAAATGAGACACTAAGACTTTATGCCGAAGCCCTGAAGGAATATTTAATTGATGAATTAAGAAAAAATGTAAGGGAATCTGTAAGTTCCTCCTCTCTTCATCAGAATGAAATTATCTGAAAATAATTTTCAGCAGATATTTTATATCAGACAAATAACATCATAATTATAAATACACCGGTTAGTAATTATTTAATGGAAAACATATCAATGTCTACTCTTAAAGACCTGTTCGGAAGTGAATTCCATGAAAACGGAAAACAAATAACCTATGATTCTATTCTCGAACTTGCAGAATTGCTGCAGTATATTTCTGTAAAAGTATGCGATAAGGTAAATATCATTATCGACGGAAAGGTTATCGAAACTCCTAAGGATGTTTTCGTAAAGGAAGTCTGTAATGAACTTAACTCCGGGAAAACCCTGGTCTCATCTATCCGATATACGGTTTTTAATAAAATAAGAATCAGCAATTTCAATAATCTGATTACTAATAACTAATAAATTATCCGGAACTTAAAAAAAAAGCCCGGCGCTCAAACTTCCGGGCTTCTTTCTTTATAGCTTTATTTTATAGCTATGTGTAGGAATATTAAAAAACTAAAATCCCATTGAAACAGAAAATATGTGATTTGCCTTAAAAGTATTTACATCCCTGTAAGCATAATCAAACCTTAGGTTCCCTGTCCCTTCTATCTTGTAATTCAGCCCAAAGCCCATCGTAAGTCCATAGATCGACTCTTTCTCCTGATCTTCAGGTATCATCATGTATCCGGCCCTTAAAGAGATAAGATTTGCATAGGAGTACTCTGCGCCAAACTTATACTCGTCGCCTGAAAAGTTGCTGTTCTGAAAGGCAGATGAGATTACAACAGAATTCATATCATTTAAACTTCTGTTATATGAAAGCCCAAGCTCCAGGTTTGAAGGCAGTTCAAACGATGCGGCTTCTAACTTATAATACTGCGAAGGACGCTCAAGTTCAGGAATATCACCTTTCTTGTAAAGACCGCTTCCGTCAAACTGCATCTCTGGACCCAGGTTATTAATTGCCAACCCCAGATTAAATCCGTTCAGATTGCCTAGGTTTTCATAGAGCACACCGACATTAAACGATACCCCTTTTGCGCTTGCCTTATCCATCGATTCAGAAATAAGATTAGCTGTTAGTCCAACTGATATCCTGTCGCTTAACGTCCTTGAATATGACAGCCCTGCTGTTATAAACTGAGGCGTAAATGTCTGACCGGTGCCTTCCGGGTTGTTTGTCGTCGTCACATTTATCTGATCTATTGAAAGCGACTTTATGCTGAATGTTACTACTCCGAACCCCTCCAGGTTTGCCGAAACCGCTCCTGAGGTCACACCTATATCAGCTATATACGACATATAGGAAAATGTTGCTTCAGCTGAATTTTCTGTCCTTGCCAGTCCGGCCGGATTCCAGTATAGTGCCTCAATGCCGCGCGCTGAGGCTACACTTGAATTACCCATGCTTATACCGCGGGTGCCAAAGGGAATCATCAGTTCGGTAGCACCGCTTGTTCCGTTACGCCTTCCGCCGCCAGCAAATATCTGAACAGAAAAGCATAACGATAATAATATCAGGAATACTATATGTTTTTTCATATGATCTCCATAAAAAGAATGCTTATTAAAATCTGTCAAGTACTTGCTGCTCCTGGATGACAGCAACTTTCAGTATCTTTGTTCCTAATCCAGGCATGTCAATATGAGCTATATATAAACCGCTTCCAACAGGCAGAGATTCGTCATTTGAAAGATCCCAGCGCTCAAACTGCGAATTGCTGTCATGTTCAATCGTCCTTACAAGCTTTCCTGCAAGATTAAAGATCTTTATCTTTGCTGACTTAGGCAGATGTGAAAATGTAACAAAACGCTGGTACTTGTTTATTTCCTGAGGATTTACACCATAATAAGGATTCGGGAAAACATTTATGTTATTTATATCTTCCTTTGCCAGATTGTTATCAATCTCCACTTTTGGTGTGCTGAAGGTGTAGCTGTCGCTTACCTTGAAGACATGATATGGATTTATCATCAGCTCGTCGCCTGCCTCAAATACGCTGCTAGGCAATCTTGCAGGCGATCCGACCCACGACATTGGAACTTCAGTGTTCAGTATGTCTACCATCAGCGAAGGATCAGGAGTCTCACTATATTCTTTATCAAAAATAAAGAACCATTCCCTCGGACCTGAAGTAGCATAGTTATCTTTTGTGTCTTCTGGTGGGAAATATTTTCCGTCAACTGACCCGCCTGCAGTGTTATTTTCCAGGTAACCTACCATTAAACGTCTTTGCTTTCCCCCTTCTACCTCGTATGCAGCAAATGGAAAGTTCTTTACGTAATCCTGATATAGGTACCCGCTGCCGTTTTTATTTTTTATATGCTGTGCAAATTCCGGCTTTGCTGCCGCATCAGAGGCTTTCCTCATGTATCTGTATGCATATGATACATTCGGATCTGATGGGTTGGCCAGATTTCCTTTGTTGTCTGTTGCCGCAAATTTTATCAGTGTGTTCTTCAGTTCTAATTTGTCTACTGTAGAATAGCCTAGCCAGTTATCCGGCGCATTTCCTATTGCGCCGCCTAAACCTTCGGCCTTTAATCCGCTGGCGCCTCCTTCGGGTGTCCACTTCATCTTTCCTGATAATACTTTTATCTTCTTAACTCCTGCATTCTCCAGCTTTGCAACCTTCAGAACGAATCCGTCTGTAACCATATAGTTGTCATTGCCTGAAACGTTTTTCTGATTCGCCAGTAAGACCTTGTTTGCTGTAACATCTGTCAGTGTCCAGTTTAATTCGTCATCTGTGGAATCTAATGTAACTTTATATGTGTGCCCGTTCATTCCTCGCGGATCAACTACACACGGAGCAACCAGCAGATTTGTCAGGTTCTCTTCATTTGTTGAAAGTGTGTCCCCATATCTCCCCGGCAGCCTCTCGCCTGGAATAAGCGACTGCGGCACTAGGGTCAGGATCTGCGGCGGCGTCTCACGTGTGTTGGGGATAGCATCAGGATTCGGATTATAGCTGTATGCAGTTACAGCAAAGTAATATCTTGACCCGTTATTTAACGGCAGATTACTCTTGAATGCATCTTTATCTACAGATATATAACGCTTAATACCGTCATCTGTGCCGAACTGCATTATTGTCTTTAATACAACACCAAAGTTAGGATCGAACTTCAGCCCCTCGATCTTTCCTATTCCGTCTTTTATATCGTATGTCGCTATTCTCCTGGCTTCACTAATAGATGCCGTTGCACTTGGAAACTGATATATGTTATATCCCTGGAACTTAAATCCGTCCCGGTCAAAACTCTCAGTTTCATTCACCCTTGAAAGATTATCGCCCCACTCTAAAATAATTTCCTTATCGTGTTCGCTTGCTGTAACTATTGGTGCAGCAGGAGGCGGAGTAACATTAAAGAAATTATCATATGTGTTCTGCGCCTGCAGGTCATAGAACTTCAGCAGACCAATCGCACCTAAACGGTCAACACCCTGAATTGCTCCGGCTACAATTTCTGCTACTACAACTTCCTGTGTGTCCTTATCTGCCATTATAAACGGGCCTGAAGACAGCCCGAGTCTTCTGTCGCCTGGCACATGCTGAATTCCGTCAACCCAGCCTTTGCCTGTAACCGGATCGCCTGCAAGCGGAAAAACTGTCTCTCCTCCACCAAGCTTTCCTGGTATCGGGAAATACTGACCCGATGGTCCGATCTTTCCCTGGAAAAGATTATAGAATTCCACTGTGCCGGTCGAATATGATCCCATGGTCGGATCAACATATACCTGGTCAGCATTAATAAAGAAATAAAATGCGCTCATTCCCAGGTTTTTCTTTCCGTTAACTCTTTTTCCGTCAAATATTGCTGCATCATTACTGTTGCCCGGTACAATTGGCCCCTGGAAAAAATCAAAACCGACTGCAGGAGGAATATATTTATAGGTTTCATCAAATGTGTTTGCATTGTATGCATAGCCCAGACTTAAAGTCGTGTCGCACCCTACAAAATCATCACTTCCTTCACCTACATCTATATCGCTCCACATCGAAACATACATATCCTTATATGTCTTTCCGCTTTTATTTATAAGTTTATATTTTCTGAACATCATATTGCCTAAGGCTCCATCCTGGTTATATCCCCATATCGTCGCCTGCATCTCCATTCCCATAGGCATTGATCCGTAAAAGTTCTGCGTAACTGTCGGATTTAAGTCATTTGCAACAAACCATATCGTCTGGTCTGCTCCAGGTACACCCGGAATGTCAACAGCAGGATCATACTTGCCATCGCCATTTACATCCTTGTATGGAGCACCGTCTTGAGCCGGCCACTCTTTCCAGTCCTTTTCATACTGGTCGTATATTTGCTGCGCTGTGCCTTCATTATCCTTTATCTCACTCGAAAAGTCTGCAATCTTATAATCCGGCCTTACTCTGTAAATTCGTACATTTGGACTCGATGGGTTCTCAGGCTTTCCGTCAGGCATGATCTTCCCCGGAACAAGTCCCGATATATAAGCTGACCCCCCAACATATTTCGTTGTATCAAGCCTGCCGCCCCACATAAACCCCGACTGATATGCACATTGTTTATTGTCTCCCTTCGGATATGTAAAGCCGGCCTTTCCTGTCTGCGGATTCCTGTCAGAATTACCGTCATTTTTTATCCATGTAGAAATCTTGTTGATGTTAAAACGGGTATAAAGAGGCCCGCCGGCAGCTGTTTTCTGCAGTTGCACTGACTTCTCTACTTTTTTTGAATCTTCAGAGTGAAGAACCTGCTGAAAGATCAGCAGGCTCATTAACAGATAAATTACATGTTTATTTATTTTGTACATTTTATTCTCCAATTGAATTATTATTAACTATGCAGCATTAGTATTCCAATCTTATGCCCAGCCTTATCTGTCTGGGCGGACCAAATAGCCTGGGCGTGGTTACTGTGCTGTTTGGCTGCTGATACTGCTCATAATAATCAATGTTCATTGCATTGTAGAGTTCAACATATCTCTTTCCATAGGACTCGATAAGCTTTGCAGAAAGCTCTGGATTGCTTATATAGCCGTCATCGGTTGCAGATCCTGTCCTTAAGAACACATTCTCTACGTTCCTTCTGTCAAATATGTTAATTACATAGAGATAAATATTGGCCGAAAGCTTGTCGAAAAGCTTAAATGACTTGTCAATTTTTAGATCTACCTGATAAACAGGCGGAGTGCTTGAAGCATTTAGAGGTTCAATAGCAATGCGTGTGCGTGCATCACCTTCTAGATTTGCTGAACCTGTGCCTCGCGTAAAGGGATGTCCGCTGTTAAATGATATAAGTATCGAAGCACCGAAATTATGCAGAATCGACGGACCATCGTTCTCATCAAAGCGGTAGTCTATATTTGCATTGCCCCTTAAGGAATTGTTAAATTCTAAAGGCGAAATGTAAACTGGGTTGAATACCGTTGTTCCGTCTACAGGAGAACCTACGATGCCGCGGTTTGAATTCGGATAGGACCCTGTTCCCCTTGCATCCTGCAGCGATAAAGATGCACTGAAAGATACTCTGTTAAATCTTCTCATCGAAGCTGCAAATTCCAGGCCTTTCGTCGTTGCAAAATCACCGTTTGTCAGACCTGTATACGACTGGAACGGTGAATTTCTGTCTACTTCCTGCGATGTGAATACTACCTGGTCTTTTACATCTTTATAGTATCCGGTTATATCAAACGAGATGTAATCCGAAATCCGCTGCGAAAAACCAATCTCATACTGTGTGGTACTTGTGGGCCTGAGGTTCTGCCCTATAGGCACTGCTATAAAGTAACCGCCTCTTAAGTTAAATCCCTGGCGTGTATAACCCAGATAAGAATCTGTTAACCTGCTCTGCTGAATGAACTTTCCCCACTGCGCATGAAACACCGTTGCATCTGTTACTGGAAAAGAAAATCCTATCCTGGGACTTACAGAACTGTATGACGCTGCATTTACAAATCCATCTTCAATTGGCCTTCCTGTCGTCGGATCAATTGAAAGTTCAGGTCTTCTTGGATCCTTAAACATCTTGTTATCAATGTTTATGTAGTCAAAACGTAATCCAAGATTAAGTATGATATCTTCATATTCAATCTTATCCTGAATATATGCTGCAGCCAGTATCGGTTTATGCGGGGCATATAGACCTTTTGAATTTGTCTCGTTGCCTAAAAGATCATAACCGTAGTTATCTACACCCTGACTTGTAAGTATTGCTTCCTTGGCATCCTTTTCACTCATGCCGGCTTTAATGTTTTTATCAAGCAAAGCTGCAAATTGCGACTGAACACCGACATTCCAGTTGCGAATTGTATATTGTGTAAATTCGCCTCCAAGTTTTATGGAGTGTATATTGTTCAGGTTAAATGAAAGGGCCCCTGTAAAGTTGATGCTCTCTCTTTTATTCTTTGCATGATTTACTGTTACTTCATTTATTCCCGAGAACCTGAATCCCATTATATTATAACCGCTTGGAGTATTATACCTGCCCCAGTAGCCGTTTTTTGTTTCCTTGGGGGTTCTGTACCATACTGCCCCGGCATTTGCATTTGCAACACTGTCACCATAAAGCCAGAAATTTTCCTTTAAAAATGGATCCATTCTTTGTGCACTGCTGTAGAAATATCCCCCTGAGACTTCATAAAAAGTAGTTGGACTAAGTATATGCGTTAGCTTTAAATTAAATGAACCATTCTTCCCATCTACATAGCCTATTCTGTTTGTAAGAAAATCACCCAGGTTTCCCGGAGCTACTGTTCTTCTTAGTGCCGGAATTACATCTGCTCTTGAAGTGGAGTATGTCCCCGAAAAGCGCAGTATTACAGGTTTTAAGTCCATGTTAAGTGTACCTGTATATGTATAAACATTACTCTGATTGCCTTTTACTGGACCTGCCGGATAAACAAGATTAATTGTATCACCTGTTGCAGCATCACCAATTAGTCCCAGATTGGCACCAGGATAAGGCTGTGGATTTGCATCCCTGTTATACACATAATCAATATTAGCAAAGAACTTGTATCTCGGATCAATTATTGGCCCGCTTAAAACTGCACTTAGTTCATTATAACCATAACTGTATGCACCTAAGGTTTTCTTACCGTTAAAAAAGTTATCCTTGCTCTTGAAAGAAATATTGTCCGTTATATATTCAATGCTTCCCTTAATATCCTGCGATCCGGTTTTAAGTGCCTGGCGTATAATGCCTGAATTGGCTCCTCCGAATTCAGCTGTGTAGCCGCCTGCCTGCACCTGTATCTCTTCAATTGCATCCTGTGAAATTGTAACGCCCCGTCCTCCTACCATTGGATTTGTGACAGATACACCTTCAAGATAATAGCCCACTTCGTCTATTCTGCCGCCGCGTATAACAATATTCTTGTCATGAATTACAACTCCGGCTGTAAGACCTACTATGTTATCAACTCCTCTTACCGGTATTGTCTTTACATCCTCTCCCGTAGTAATGCGTACGGCATTGGTATTATCTTTTGTAATTAGCGGCTTCTGCGCTATTACTTCAATTGTGCTCGTAGTAAGGCTTTCATCAGCAAGCTGAATGTTCTGCTCTGTCGTAAGGTCGGCATTTACACGAACCTCTGAGACTGCTGTCGGCCTGTAACCGATAAATGATACCTTAAGGTTATAGATGCCTGGAGAAAGGTTTTGAATTACATATTCTCCGTTTACATCACTGGTTGCTCCCTGTGTTGTACCCGCAACAACAACATTCGCCCCTGTCAACGGCTCGCCTGTCTTGCTGTCGGTTACTTTACCTTTGATCTTTCCTACTGTACCGCCATATAATAACTGCGGTAAGAGAAAAAGTAATAGAAGAAAAAGTCGTCTTAACTTCATGTTTTCCTCTTTGTTAATGGATATATATTGCCTGTGGACATTTTCTGTCTGAATCTCTGCGGCAATATATTTTTTAAAAATGGCTGTGGGAATTCTAAAGTTTGTGAAGTGCTTTTTTTGATATTTGAAGTGCAATTTCAGAGCCTTGAAATTAACACCTGATTCTGATGGTAACTTGTAGACAAAAAAAATCCCCTCCCCTTTATTACTAAAAGAGGAAGGGATTGGAGAGGGAGAGAGAGAAACTTTTCTTAACTTTTATTTTACTGAATACAAGTAACCATCCATGGCGCCGAAATATACTCTTCCGTTTGCAACAACAGGCGACGACCAAACCTGTCCTTCTGTTTTTATCTTCCATATCTCCCGGCCTGTGGAAGCATCAAGTGCGAAGAAAGATGCCTCTTCCGAAAGGCTGTATGCATTCCCTTCACCACAGTATACTACACCTTTCGAAACTGAAGGTGAAGAAAATACATTTGCTTTTGTATTGTAACGCCAGATCTCTTTGCCTGACAATATACTTACGGCATTTACAAAATGAGCATCTGAACTGCCTGTGATTACTAATGAACCAAATAACACAGGAGTCGAAATCACCCAGGAGCCTTCATGTGAATAATTCCAAAGCTCTTTGCCTGTTGAAGCATCAAGTGCGTGCAGTACCCCGTCACGGCTTCCGAAGATTACCTTGCCGTTTGTTACTAAGGCTGAGGACTGTATCTCGCCGCAGCGCGAATAGTTCGGCTTTTCAATTTTATATTTCCAAACCTCTTCACCTGAAGCTGCTTCAATGCAGTAAAAGTATCCGTCAAAGCTGCCTAAGAAAACTCTTCCCTGCTCTGCAACCGGCCTGGAACGTATAATATGTCCTGTCTTGAATTTCCATATCACTTTCCCGTCCCTGCTGTTAATTGCATAAAGATAACTGCTGCTGCTTCCTACATATATTGTATTTCCAGAAACTACAGGTGATGACTGGTAGTAATCCCAGTAATCATAAAGCTGAAGCAGGTTTTCATCCAGCTTTATCTTCCATATTTCACTGCCGCTTTTTTTGTCTATACAATATAAATTCCCGTCACCGCTCTGAAAGTAGAGATTTTTGTCATCCGCTGCCGCAGTGGATTTTATCGCTCCCGGAGTCTTATAGCGGAAGACCTCCCTGCCTGAAGTGTCAACTGCAACAATGCTGCTGCCGCTTCCAATGTAAATTATTCCATCTGAATATGCCGGAGAGGAAGTAATTACGTTTCGCGTCTGATATTTCCAGGCAATCTCACCCTTTATTGAATCAGTTGGCGTTATTCCTCCTGCACTAAGAATATTTGTGCAGATCAGCAGTATTATCAGGACGTGGATTTTCATACTTTTACCTGTAATTTTTATAAAATGTGTACGAATATTATTCTATTACTGGCTAAATATAAAATTTTAATTTATGAAGTGCCTGCTTTTCCTTATGAACTGCCAGTTCCCGGCTTTGAAATTATACTTTCAGCAGCTTAAAGGCAGCAGTTAAGTTAGATTTCTTTTTTTATTAGTTTTATATTGCAGTCAGAATTTTTCTCTTTGACTCTGAATTTTATGAATAAAATTAAATTACTCATTTTTCTTGTTTTTATTTCAGCTCTTAGCCTTAAGGCAGAAGAAGAATATAAAAGCATAATAGCTGTTCAGCCTGATCAGATATTGTATGCTTCTTCTTCCGGAAGCTTAAACCTTTTGTCAGATCTGCCTGATAAACCCCTTAAATGGTGCCCCGAAAAAGACATATTCGAAAGTCTAAAAAAAAATAATCTTCTCTGGATGAGGATCCGTTTGCCTGAAAACATCTTAAATGACATGAAACGGCCGATGATCTTCTTTACCCTTTATACTGAGGCCTTTAAGGTCTTCCAGGGCAATACTCTTATATATGAATACACACCATGGATTGATAAAGAAAATTTCAGGTACTATAATTATCATATAATTCATTTAAGAAAGGAACTGCCTGAGAACTGCTGCATTTACATTGCTTCAGAATGCAGTCACCCGCTTAACTCAGCATCTGTAATAAAATCATCATTTGGCGAGGAAGACGATATATTTAAGGATCTTCTGCGAGAACAGGCGTCTACAACATCTTCTATTATTACTAACCTCATATTTGGCATATTGTCAATTTTTGCAGGTCTCTTTTCCTTTGCAGCTTTCTTCAGGCGCTTTGAACTGAAGGAATACCTTCTGTTGATATTTGGACTCTTTTCTATTACCGGCGGAATAAGATCAATCAACTCATATTCTTTTGCTGCTATCATCAATATGACTCAGATGACAAGTATGCTCATATTCTTTATTTCCATTTTCATTCTGCCTGTTCTTATTCTGGCCTTTATCGACCTGCTTTTAGGTGGAAATACACAGCTTAAGAAATTGTGGCTGTTTAATCTTGTTTTCCTTCTTGTCCCTCTGGCCTGGTACTTTATGTTAATAAAATTCAGACAGTCTGAATACATCCACATCGCATCTCTTGCTATCGATTTTATTATATTCCCTTTTCTTATCCCTAAGGAAAGTTTTAAGCAGAAGACAAATAAACGCTTCCTGATAATTGTCTTTATGATTTTCTATATCTATATCATTAACGATATCCTGCTTAACAGTAATATTCTCAGCTGGGAAATTTCGCTTTTTATCTGGAGCACTATACTTGTTCTGTTTGCATATGGATTTATTATTTCAAGACACCTCCAGGAAACAAGAAGCAGAATAAATGACTTTTCACAGGAAATTGACAAAAAGACCGAAGAGGTAAATGAGCTTAAAAAGAAAAACCTCGAAAGTCAGTTTGAAGCTTTGAAGGGACAGCTGACCCCTCATTTTCTTTTCAACACACTAAATACGCTTGCATCTGTAATAGAGGATAACCCTAAACTTGCTGTCGAATTTGTGGAAGAATTTTCTAATGTATACAGATACGTGCTTCAGTGCAAAGACAGAAACCTTATTGAGCTCGAAAGCGAAATCGAATTTATTAAGTCCTATACATTCCTTCTTTTAAAAAGACATCAGGATAACTTTAATATTTCAGTAGAGGTGGGAAAGGAATTCTATTCATTTGGCATTCCCCCGCTTACGCTTCAGATACTGGTTGAAAATGTCATAAAGCATAATATTATTTCAAAGAAAAAACCACTTTCTATTTATATTACCATCGAATCTGAAAACGGCGGAATTTACCTTATAGTTAGAAATAATATTCAGCTTAAAACAGTTGAAAAGGACTCGTATAAGGTCGGACTGAATAATATAATAAACCGCTACAAGTTCTTTACTTCGCAACAGGTAAGAATACTTGATGACGGGAATGAATACAGTGTAAAAGTACCACTAATAAGCTCAAAAGACATATGAATGCAATAATTATCGAAGATGAAGCCGCTGCTGCCGGCAGACTAAAAAAAATGATCGAGTCAGTCGACCCTTCAATTAAAGTAAATGAAGTAATTGATAATGTCGAAGATGCCATCACCTGGCTTTCAAATAATTCAGCTCCCGATCTGATTTTTATGGATATCAAGCTTTCAGACGGACTCTGTTTTGATATCTTTGACGAAGTCGGGATTGACTCGCCCGTTATATTTACAACAGCATATGACGACTTTACGCTTCAGGCATTTAAGGCAAACGGGATTGAGTATCTTCTAAAGCCAATTAAGCAGTCGGAATTAGAGGCCGCAATTAGCAAATTCCGCAAGTTTAATAAACATTATGCAAATGTGAATAATTCTATTATCAATTCTCTTCTTCAAAAGGAAAACAAATATAAATCCAGGTTCCTCGTAAAAACCGGACAGAAATTCTTTGTGCTGCCTGCAAGTGAAGTCTCTTACTTTTATGTAAGCAACCTTTCGACTTACATTATGTGCGTTAACGGAAAAAAATTTTTTTTTGATACCTCACTCGACTCTCTTGAGACTGTTCTTGATCCATCCAGGTTTTTCAGGGCAAACAGAAAATGTATTGTAAATATTAAGGCAATCGACTCACTTCAGACACTGCTTGGCGGAAGACTTAAGGTATTCTTAAGACCAGATATAAACGAGGATATTATTATCTCCAGAAAACGCGTCCAGCAATTTAAAGAATGGCTTACTGCCTGATTTTTTCCACCTGGGCATTAACAAATAAAAATCTCAGGAACAGATCTGCTGCCGCTATAAAATGCTTTTACAAATATTACTGCTTTTTTATCAATATTTAGAAAAGTAAGTAAGTTGGGAACTAGAATGAAACAGATTCTTAAATAGGGCGTTTTATTTTCCCTTTTAATAAATCCAATTCCTAAAGACAACTTCAATTTAACCTGGATTTCTCAGGTTGGACTTTCACACATTCCCTTTTGTATATTTCTTTCCTTGAAAAAAATCATAAACATTAAAAAAAGTGAAACTTTGTTAAACCAATTAGCCTCTCAGATAGACTAAGTAGAAGAAAAAATGGGATTTTGTGAAATGAAATTATCTATACTTTTTTTGTTACTTTTTGCTTATATGAATATCAGCGCACAGGGACTTTTTATTAAAGGGCAGATAGCATCTTCTACCGATAAACGTCCGCTTTCTGGTGCAACAGTACTTGTTGTAACTCTTCCGGATTCT
>JBLNEL010000315.1:0-8881 GCA_050262615.1 Bacillota bacterium | reverse complement strand
GGTCATGTTTCTTAATACAGTTCAGGAAGTTTTCTTTGCAATTATGAAGTGTTCTTGTTTCGATGATTATTACATCCGGTATTCCAACTTTTCCATGGTTTAGGGAATCAATGGCATCGATATAATTATTAAAAGGGGTAATCAGGTAATTAATATGGGTGAATTTAAAAGCCTGATACATTATCATCAGGTCAAGCTCACTATCATCAATTAATATAATAGAAATCAGTCTTTCCCTTTCCATAACCCCCTCCTTCTCTGTCGATGCATACATAAATAAAGTAAACTATAGGAAGATGAATTGCAAATAATTTTAATCAAGTATATCATTTTTGCAAGACAAAAATTTAATTACATCAGGGAATATGATCCAGAGCAAAACAAATAATAAAAAAAAAGAAATCAGCACGATTTTATTTAATTACACTTGCCAATGAATTATAATTTAATATCTTAATTTAAGATACGGTATATAATTACATCTGCCCCAATGATTAAGCTTAAGAAATAATAAAGAATGGCCATCTAACGAGCAATTATGAAAACCTGCTAGTCCGAGTATATAAAAACTTCCACCTGTTTATATTTTTCATTGTTCACTTTAACCATCATTGACTTAAAACCTCAGGTGATATTCATAAGGGGGTCTAGAGCCGGATGGGCACTACATGAGCGTGTGCAAAAGGGGTATTTAATATATAAAGGAGGTATGGGAATGAACCTTGCAGAAATAGTATATTCCACGTTAGCATTGCTGGCATCTTTAATATTTATTCTTTTAATAGTTTCATATCTTGTCTTCAAAGGGAAACAAAAAGCAGGACCAGCACAGCATTATTCAGAAATAAGTTATCCGGGTTTCAGGGCAGATGCGAGATTGACAAGAGAAAGAGAGTAAAGCACTTCATTGATACAGATCGAGTGTGTGAAAATAATCACACTCTCCAGGAACTATCATTAATGGTATTGTAAATACTGTGCATCTTTGTTTATTAAATAATAAAGGGCACACCGGCTATATTTACCATATTTCAGGCGGATAATACAACTTAGGGTAATAAGCCAGGAATTGCAATGAATTATGAGTTTATTTAGTAAATAAATTTAATGAAAGGAACTGAGAGGAAAGTGTATTAACAGGTGAGCTGACGCTGCAGATGGAGCTGTATTTATGTATTACATTCTCCTGTTTTTCTTGTGCTTTTCATTTACATTAGGCCTTACTCCTTTGCTTATAAAGTATTTAAAAAAAGCTCAGGTTGTTGATCTTCCCGGAGGAAGACATATACATAAGGCAGTGATACCAAGAATGGGCGGGTTATTTATTTACCTTGCTTCTTCGTTTATGTTAATCTACTTCTCACAGGACCTTAATTCAATCAGACTTCTTGTGCTCTCATCACTTCTGATATTTCTTGCAGGAGTACTTGATGATACTCTTGGTGTAAGTTATCAGATCAAATTTATATTTCAGCTGGCTGTTGCTGCTCTGGTTACATTTTCTTTAAGCAAGCAATACGGAGAGCTGACATTTCTGGGCTTTGTAATACCTGAACCTTTTGATATACTTGTACTGATATTCTTTGTTACTGCCGCAATTAATTCTATAAATTTTCTGGATGGATTAGACGGACTGGTAAGCAAGTCTTCTGTTTTGTGGTTTTCAACAATAATGATACTTTCTACAATATATTCAGATCAGTTTCTAACGCTTCTTTCAATTTCAATGGTTGGCAGCATTTTAGGGTTCTTAAATTACAACAGTTATCCGGCGCGAGTATTTTTAGGAGATACAGGTTCGCTTTCAATTGGTTTCTACCTAGTAATTTCTTCGCTTATAATTTCAGCCAGGATATCCCCGGGCAAGCAAATCGACATAGTGTTTCCGTTAATATTGCTTTCGATACCGCTTGGGGATGCTTTCAGAGTAATTTTGCAGAGGCTGATAGATAAGAAAAGTCCGTTTCTTCCAGACAACACACACATACATCATATTTTGCTTAATTTATTTCATTCACAAAAGTCAGCCGTAAGCATTTTAGAGGCGTTTACTGCCTCCAGCTGCATATTTGCAATTATATATGCAACCGGCAAGCACACTTTTGCACTAATACTTTCAGTTTTGTTCATTGCTATTATAATTAATATCAAACCTATTCTGAAATTTCATATGGAGCGTCTTCATGAGAGGATCTTATGGCGGACCATAAGCAACAATTTAGGTTTAATTCAGAAATTAATTTTCGGTGCAATATCAGTGATCGCAATATTATTTATTGTTTATTTATTTACCGAGAGCAGAAAGATCGATCCAAATATATCATTAGTACTGATAAGTCTGGGGGTAATTACGTTCTGTGTAACTTATTTCAGTACTAAAAAAAACGCGCACGTCTCAGAACTTTTAATCCTTCTGAATATAGTACTGTTTTTTTTAATCACAAATCTTAATAAGACGATCTCTGCAGTTCAGTCGGCATTTTCGATAATATCATACTTATTTTCGGTTAATGATTTTTATATACTAACATTTCTGATAGTAATAATATTATTAAGCATAAACATTTCAATTTCGCTTCACTTTAACGAGACATGGAGCGACACAATAACTCCATTGCTGCTTGCAGTGATACTGGTCTCAGCGCTGTTCATTCCAGACTTGTCGAACAACAGTTTTATTGTTCTGCTTCTAGGCAGTCTGACGACATATATGTGGGTGCGCTGGATGGTGTCATATTATAGCAATATACTGCAGCGGCTGACGATATTTTCATTTGGATTACCTTTCGGAGTCTTGGTGAAGCTTCTGATAAGTTAATTGAAAAAAAAGCTGCACATGGCTGTCCTAATGGCTAATGAAGTAACTTAAGACAGCCGCGCGGAGCATTTATTTTTGGCTACTTTTAATTTGAGCTAACCTGTTTAGCGGTCCTCTCATAATTTGATTTAAAGGTTTCAAGGTTTATATCATTAGATTCCCGTGCCAGTTTATAAGCCTGCCGGTAGCATTCGAGTGCAAGTTTAGGCTGATTTGATCTTTCAAATGCTTCGCCCAGGCTATCATGGGTATTAGGGGACAGGGGATAGAGTTCAACATTTTTCTTAAATACTTCCACTGCCTTATCGAGAAGGCCGTTTCTAATCAAGCTATAGCCGGCAGCATTAAGCAGGAACTCAGGTATTTCAATTTCATAGCCGAACTTAGACGAAAGTTTCTTATAGTGGTCCATAATTGAAGCCAGTCCGCTGCGGATAGCGGTCTCAGGCAATTCCCAGTCCTTATATAGATTCATCAGTCCTCTATGCACAGTAGGAGGGAGGACAGAACCGTGGTCCTCATTTTCAATCAGTTCATATTTCCATTGAAGGTTTTCAGGTGCGCGGGATTTTATCATATCGACAAAGGAATTTAAGGTAGTCAGGAAATCCGGGAGTTCAAGAGAGCCTGCAGAAAAATACACAATTTTATTGCCCGGGATCTTTTTCTCAAGAGAGGATTTAACATAATCGACGATAAAATTATTATTGTGTATTACCCAGGGGCTTACAGCAATATAGGCGTTAAATAGTTCAGGTTCTTTAAACATTGTATAGAATGCGAACATGCCGCATAAGGAGTGGCCTTCAAGGATGCGGTAGCGATTAGTCCTATATTCATTATCTATCCGGGGAATAAGTTCATCCTTCAAAAAAGAAAGGAAATTATCACCACCACCTGATAAGGGGAGTTCCGGGACTTTGACAGGTGTAAAGTCACGGTTTCTTGAAGTATTTGGAATTCCGACGACTATCATTTCGGGAATTTTTCCAATCCTGTTCAGGAACTGAACATTAGCCACAGTAAAGTTAAAATTATTTTCCCCGTCCAAAATATAGAGCACCGGATATTTGTCTTTAGTAAGTCTGTAGCTGTCGGGTAAGTGGATGAAAATATCACGGGTTTCATTAAGTACCTTTGATTCAATACGTACTGAATTTCCAAGTGAAAGATTGAATCGAGGCGGCACTTGTGCAGACAAATAAAAAGGGAATACTGAAAGAAGCGCAATAAACATAAGGAAAAGAGATTTGAGAGAAAGCTTCATAATAACCTCTGTTTTGTTAAAAAAGTAAATCCGATGAAAAAAAACTGCTGAAAAAAAAGACACTGCTGAAAAAAGATCATAATGAAAAAAGGAAGTATGAACGGAAAAATAAGCCGGCAACAAAAAAAATATTTCTGGACAGCGCTTCAGATTAGACGGAGAGGAAGTATAATTAGTTCTGTGGAAAAAGGCTCTTTCAGAGGAATTATTCAATTCTTTTTTTGAATCTAAATACACTAAGAAGGATAATAGCCGTACCTATTATGGAAATAATAAGGATCTCGCGCCAGAGGGAAAAAATGCCTACGCCTTTTAAGACTATACCGCGGAGTACAATTATATAGTATTTAAGAGGTATTAAATTAGAGAGATACTGAATGATCTTTGGCATATTATCTATAGGGAAAGCAAAGCCGGAAAAGTAGATCATCGGGAGCTGGAACATAAAAATAGAAACCATGAGTGCCTGCTGCTGAGTTTTGCAGAGAGTAGAGACAAAAAGACCAATTCCAAGGTTTGAGAGTAAGAACAGGAGTGTGGTAAAAACAAGTAAAACTATGCTGCCTTTAACCTGGATCTCAAACCAATAGAGCATTGTAAGAAGTACAGCCAGCATAGATATAAAGCTCATTATGCCGTATGGAATAAGCTTTCCAAGGATAATCTGCCAAGGTTTTAAGGGGGTAACGATAAGTTGTTCGAAGGTGCCGTTTTCCCTTTCCTTTACTATTGCTACAGACATCAGGGCAATGGCTATTGTCATTAGAGCAAGTCCCATTATATTAGGAACCATAAATTTTTTAGGTTTAAGGTCAGGGTTAAACAGCATTCTTTCCTCAGTTATAATATTGCTGTATCCAGGCAGTGGGGACCCTTTCTGACTTATAAGGTCGAAGGCTGTTTTTTTATAATATCCGGCGACAATCGACTGTACATATCCATTTATTACGATTGCATTTCTGCTGTCTGATCCATCGAGCAATACCTGAAATGAGGCAGGCTGACTAATGCGGGAAATATTTTTTTCAAAATCTGCCGGTATTACCAGTCCGGCAAGGATTTCTCCTTTATCAAAAAGCTGAGGAAGGTCGTGATAGTCTGAGACGTAATGGTCAATGATGAAATATCCTGATCTTGCAAACTGGTCAATAAGTTCCCGGCTAGATTCCGAGCGGTCCATATCATAAACGGCTGTGTGGATTGTTTCGAGGTCGAAAGTAGCAGCATAACCCAGAAGAAAAAGCTGAGTAACAGGAAAGGTAAAGATCACAAGAAGCATACGGAAGTCCCGGCTTACCTGCTGAAATTCCTTAAGTATAAAACATAGTATAGTTCTCATATTCTGCTTTGTCTGGTTTTCTTTACTTTTGTGTTTCTTCTTATTAATAATTCTTAAAATTTTACATCTTTGAATAGTTCTCATTTATTTTTGATTTACATACTTTTATTGTCCCCGATATTCTGTTCCGGCATAATTGCAGATAAAGTTCTATCTCCCTGGTTTTTTCATATTAAGGATGATCGAAAGGAAGAAAAAAAACAGTCCAAAGCCAACAAGGCTAAGTATCTGAGGCCATATAGCAGCCAGTCCCGCACCTTTAATAAGCAGGCTCCGCAAAATCACAATAAAAAATTTAGCCGGAGTCATATTAGATAAGATCTTAATTACCTCAGGCATATTTTCAACAGGAAAAACGAAGCCTGAAAGAATGATTGAAGGGGAGAGTGAAACAAAAGTCGCAAACTGAAATGCCACCTGTCTGGTATTGGAGATTGAAGAGACAAAAAGTCCAAGGTTCAGTGTAGCAAAAAGAAAAATAACTGCTGACAATGCAAGTAAAAGGATATTCCCTTTAATATAAATTCCGAAGAAAATATAAGCTACGAACAGGATAACGATAAACGTAGAATATATAACTGCAGAATACATCAGGGTCTTTCCTGTTATTACTTCAGCAAACGAGGCGTGAGAAATACTAAGCTGGTCGATAGTACCATTTTCCTTTTCAATTGCAATTGACATTGAAAGAGAGACGACGGCAACAATAGTAAGAATTATTGCAATAAGTCCAGGTACAAAGAATCTGGCTGATCTTAGATCAGAGTTATACAAAAATATAGTTCTCAGGTCAATTCCCGGAGAGGAGTTGTGTCCGTTTCTTATTAGTCTTTCCTCTGAGAGATTGCTGGAAAAGCGGAATAAAGCACTTTTTAAGTAGCTTGCCACAGCAGCGGCAATGCTGCCTTCGGCTCCGTCTACTAAGAGCTGAATTTTAATATCCTCATTTGAATTGAAGCTATGCGAGAAGTTTTCTGGGATAACAATAACGCAGCGGAGCCTGTTTTCATTGATATATTTATCTATCTGGTTATCATTGCTAATTGCAGCCGAAAGAGTGAAGTACTCCGAATGCCCCAGCATATTGATAAGTTTTCTGCTTTCATAGCTATGGTCTTTATCCATTACGCCTACCCTGATGCCGAACAGGTCAAAATTGAGTGCATATCCCAGAATGACCACAAGGATAACAGGAAGGAAAAAGTATGCAAATAAAAGCAGTTTATCCCTATAGAACTGTTTAAATTCTTTTTTAGCAATCGCAAATATTCTATTCCATGCCTGGCCAAATGATCTTAACATAATCTTAGGACACAAAACTATTTGACATAAATATTTCTTTAACTTAGCAATTAATAAGCAGGTAATTGCCTGGAATTAATCTCCATTTTTCAAGAATTCAGCAAGTTTAATAAACTTATCTGAAGCATCCTTATAGCCCTGGTCATAAACTGCAAAAAGCCGGGATTTGTTCCTGTCGATCCTGCCTGCCTGTAATTTTTCATCAGGGCGGATAATAAAGATCTCGCCTTTCTGATCAAGAGATTCAATGAAATCAATTGTTTCGTTATAATGAAAATGACGGTGTTCGAGTGCATTACACAATCCTGCAAGCTCAGAGTATTTAAATCGTGCAAATCTGGAAAGAGGTTCAGGATTTTTTCTGTAGCCTTTAGGCTGAGTCAAAATAACAACATTTTTTTTATTGCCGTCGCAAATGCTTTTCTTAATAGGAATTGAATCTGACAAGCCGCCATCCATTATTATTCTACCTTTATATTTTACAGCTTTAGAAATAAAAGGCAGGCTGCTGGAAGCCTGAAGGATCTTCATATAATCCTCACCAGCTTCATTTTTCTCAAAGTATAATGCTTCTCCTGTCTTGCAGTCGGTAACAGTTGTAATGCATTTTGCCTTATTATTCCAGAAAGTATCATAATCAAAGGGTTCAAGTGAATTTGGTATAGTATTAAAAATAAAATCCATACCGAACAATTCACCCTGGGTAAACAGGCGTCTGAAACTTAAATATCGGAGGTCATTGACATAGTTAATATTAACAATCCTGTTTCTTCCGGGCTGGCGTGAGATATAGTTTGCTGCATTACAAGCTCCCATAGATACACCGATCACATAGGGAAAATAGAGTTCTTTTTCCATAAAGAACTGAAGCACGCCTGAGGTATAGACCCCGCGCATACCCCCGCCTTCAAGAACAAGTCCGGTATTTTTTATATTTATATTGTTCTGTTTAGTAATATCTTCCATTTTTATAATATAGTTTTTATTATGCAATTAAATCTATTGATCATTCTTTTTCTTCAAATTAAAAAACAGTCCTGCAATAATTCCAAGAACAACCAGGGAACTCAGGCTTAAAGAAATTATCCTGCTTACGTAGAAACTAGCAGGGGCATAGATAAACTCTACCTTATGGGTACCCTTAGGAACAACAATACCTCTGAAGTTGTGGTTAGTCCTGTAGATCTTTGTCTCCTGTCCGTCAACTAAGGCTTTCCATCCCTTGGGGTAATATGTATCACCTAAGAATAAGAAGTTGTTGCCTGATGCCTTAGCGTCAATTGTAATATGTTCATCCTTATAGCTTTTAATATTAACATAGCTATTAAGGCTATCAGGCATGTCAACCTGAAGACTGCCTTCTTCCAAGAAAGCAGTATGTTTCGGGTCAAAAGCATTTTCTTTTATAAGGTTCAGTATCTGAAGAGCAGGTTTAGTCTGAACAGAGTTTACGAAGTATGCTCTTGGAAGAGCAGGCTCGTATCTGTAGAGAACAGACTGCGGGGATTTGTAGATTTCAGCCAGGCCAGGGAAACTGACAGGTTTATCCAGTACAACATATTTTACATTCAGCATTCTCCAGAAAGTGGGATTAGCCAGATTGCCCAGCACATCAACATAGTCCTGGTAAGCGCGGGGCTTAATGCCTGAATAGCCATAGATATCCTGTAATAAAAAATATGCATGATAATCAAGATTTCTGTTATCTGCAGTTCCATAGAAATTTTCTTTAAGACTGATGATCCTGAAAGGGGAGTTATCCTTCTGCTCTTTTATAGCTTTAACATAATCCGGCTCAGCAAATATCTCATCCATATTCTGAGTCTGAATATATTCAGCGCCCCTGTTATCTATTCTCCATAAATCAAACACAGCAAGCAGTATAATTGAAAGGGCAAACAAATCGGTGCTTAATTTTCTTTTAACAGAAGCATATGCCAGTCCGAAACTTAATGCACTTAATAAAAAAGCAATTATCATGTCACTGGTAAACATAGAAGCCGTGTAATCTGCAATCGCCTGGAAGTAATTCATCTGAAGTTTAGCTTTTTCAGAAGAAAGCATTCTTGAGGTAAACCAGTCCCTTAAGGCACCATTAAGAACAAGTGAAAGGACAAAAAGAGCTGAAAAAGCAATTGCAGCATATTTTATTATC
>JBLNEL010000314.1:0-3533 GCA_050262615.1 Bacillota bacterium | reverse complement strand
AGGCAGCCTAATTGCATACTATCCATTCAACGGGAATAGCAATGATCTAAGCGGCAACAATCTAAACGGAACAATGGGCAATGTAACATTTTTAAGTGATCGTTTTGGAAAGCCCGGGAGGGCGCTATTGCTTACAGGATTTGACAGTTATGTGCGTATTGCAAATAATGCATTATTGAACTTCCAGAATGCAATAACGCTCAGTTTCTGGATAAAGCCATACGAATTACCCGACCGGGAGTCATTTCCGGTTTCACATGGAAGCTGGCAGAACAGGTGGAAAGTCTCTATAATACCACAGAACAGGATAAGGTGGACAATAAAGACAACCTCGGGAATAAAGGATCTGGATTCAAAGACGATAATTACTAAGGATTCGTTATACAATGTAACGGCAGTATTTACAGGCGGTGATATAGAGCTTTATATTAATGGTGAACTGGAGACCTTTTCGAAATGGAACGGGGCGCTTTCTACTACCACATATGATCTGACAATAGGACAGATGCTGCCAGCAGATAATAATTACAATTATCAGGGAATAATTGATGATCTAAGAATTTATAATTACACTTTACTGCCCGGGGAGATACAGAAGCTCTTTACAACTGCCACATCAGTAAAGGATAAGCAAGCCGGAAATCCGGACAAATACCAGTTATTTCAGAACTATCCCAATCCATTTAATCCAGTGACTATAATAACTTACTCGGTGCCGGAATATACAAATGTAAAATTAAGAGTTTACGATCTTTTAGGAAATGAGGTTGCATTACTACTTGATGAGACTAAGTCTCCAGGGACATACGAAGTTAGATTCCCCAATTCAGATCTAAAAAGGCAGCTTTCAAGCGGTATATATTTCTACAGAATAGAAACAAAATATTTTACTTCGACACGCCAGATGATACTGCTTAAATAAGGAGAATTATACTCCTGGAATGATATTATTGAAACTCCAAAAGAGATATAACGATTTCAGATACCTACGTCTTGCGCAAATCATCAGATGAAAAAAGTCTTGCTAAGGCACATTGGGCAGCTGTATATTTACAAGTAAAAAGAAACAGGTGCAGTTAACAGTCAGGTGAAAAAATTTTGAATAAATTTTTCCGTAAGGGACCTTTTTTCTGCTATTATACAGTATAACGGAGGCTATTTAATGAAACGACTGATTTTTTATATATCAATATTACTGTTTGCAGCCGCAAGGTTTGGATGCACGCAGGAATCGGCTCTTTCAGATGTGGTGATAGATGATCCCTCGCTTATACGTCCGGAAATATCGCTGATAAAGACAAAAACAGCCGGCACATCGACTGAAACAGTTGCTGCCTGGATATATGATAAAAACAATAATTCGGTAGAGCTGAAAAACGGGGGAGTACTGGTAAACGGGCGTGAAATGGTAATAAAGAAAATAGCCGATGCGCCATATTATTCAGGAATTGAGGTTCTTTCAGGAATTACAGCGGGCACTAAGTATAATTTTCTTATAAATATAAATTCCAGGAAGTCATATACTGCCTCAATTACGGCTCAAGGAAAGGATCTTACAACACTTGATGTTCCATTAAGGCATAATAAAACTGAAAACATGGATATTACCTGGAAAGAAATTGATCCGGGCAGACCCTTAACGCTTCAGGTTACGATCTTTTATAATAATAATGGTACAAGCGGTGCAGATGACCTGTCATATACAGTCCCTTCCGTCAGTCTGGCAGCTGGAAAATATACATTACCTGCAAGTCTTTTTCAGAGCAGGACAAATGTCAGTAAGGTAATGATAAGTCTGAAGTCAGTTCTAAAGGGTACTATATTCGATGGTTTTGCAGCGGGCAGCAAAATAGAATCTATTATCTCAATTACTAAAGAGTGTGCGATATATTGATCTTTCCCTTTAAGGAATGAAAGGATAGCAAGATGGAGGGGAAGATAAGTTAGAATGGAAGAGTTTTATAACGAAAGATAATTATTAAGAAAGGTGAAAAAGAGATAATAAAGTTTGATTTAAATCTGAAAATTTAATAAAATTTGCACAGCAAAAATTATTTTTAATTGCGTGATATACTATAGTGACGTATGCGGAAAGTTAAGTATCAGGTAATTAGCACAAAGATATTATTAGTGGGAAACAATGAGAAAGGGCTTAAACGCTTCGTTTAAATGCATATCACTGCTTTTTATTACATTTCTTTTAATTCAGTCTGCCGGCAAAAGCTATTCACAAGAAGCTTTTTCACATGAGGCCTTTTCACAAGATCTGATAAAGACCTATTATCCATATCTTCCGCAGAAATATCTAAATGAATCGGGATTACGTGAACAGATATCTGTTCTAATAGAGTCAAAAGGCTGCATAAATCCTGATCTGATCTACTATTATATTACATATTATAACATGCTTGCAGGCAGCGCCACGCAGGAGGAAAAAGCAGAGTGCAATAATTTCAAAAGGTATATTAACTATATTGAAAAGGATTTCATTATTGCACGGAATCAGTGGGCTAAAAAGCAAATTGGAATGCTCGATACAATGAAGTTTGAGTATGATATTAAAAGCAGGCTGGCAGATAAGTTCAGGCAGCTGATCTTAAAATATGAAACAGACTCTTTACCAATTCCTTCGGGATTCAAGGTAGACGAAAACAGGAAAAACTATTATTCCATTCTTTATATTAATCCTGCCTTTAAGGGTAAGTACAGTTCAGAAGTTGATTATAAATCCCTAAAAGAAGCAGAAGAGAGCAACTGCAGAAATGAATTGCTTGCAAAGTATAATGCCGAGAAGTTAACATACACAGGTAAAGAGGAAGAAATAACAGAATATATTTTAAGCAGGTGGTATTTATTAGATAATTCAGGTGATAGTTCCAGAAATACTGAAGCAGTTAAGATAGCTGCAGGACTAAGCAGGGTGGGATATTTTGCGGGCCGCCAGACAAGGTTCAGTATTGGTTTTGGTTATTCGCCGCAAAATGAAGCTTTCAGCATAAAGCCCAGTGTTCACATTAATGTTTTTGACGGAAAATATAATTTTGAAATGAAGAGTCCGATGAAGCAAATAGGCATAATGCTGGGTTATAAACATTATGTTAAAGATGCAGCGGGATTATTTTCATATATTAATTTTGAAGCGCAGTATTTCAGCACATATGCATCCGAGTTTGAGCCTAAAAAGGAAGCTCCCGGCTTTACAAGGCTTTATACAATAAATGAAATAGATTACCGTGAGGAACTCGCATTCAGCAAATCGGTGATAACGCCAAAATCAGCGCAGAACTTCTTATTCAGCATAAGCACTCCTGTGTATGTATTATTGAACAGTATTACAGTTGAAGCGGGGCTATTAGCCAATTTAAACCAGGTAAAATACGGTTTTGAATACAGTTATGCTTATGCAAAGTATGAGACATATGTTACGGGCAGCATATTGAATCCTAAAACAGTAACAGAACGTACAGGTGCTTCGGTAGGCAGAGATAAATATGAAAAGACCGAACAGGAAGTTACTTATTCGCCGCTGATCA
>JBLNEL010000313.1:0-11861 GCA_050262615.1 Bacillota bacterium | reverse complement strand
GCCACATCGGCATCAGCAGTTTGTGTAAATTCAACAAAGACAAATGAAACGCCCTCAGTTGAGCTTGAGAAAACCCTTTTAAGTTTGTCTACTGATGAAACTGCATCTTCAATTGGTTTGGTAATTGAAGTTTCAACCTCATGCGGCGATCCTCCCGGATAAACAGTCGTAACAGTCACATATGGCGGAGTAACATCCGGGATAAGCTCATACTTAAGCTGGTTATAGCTAAAGTAGCCAAGTACACCAAGCACAGTAAAGATTACAATGATTAATGGTGGTCTTTTTATTGATAATTCAGTAATTGTCATTTTATTGCCTCAAAAATATTTTTCATTTAGCTGCAGAGATACACTTAAATTCAATTAACATTTACTTTAATATTGTCACTTAAGTTATTCTGGCCGCTGGTTACTACCCTTTCTCCCTGTTTCAGTCCTGAGACTACTTCAATCTTATGATTGGCTTCCTTTCCGACAACAATATCTTTTAGTTTAGCAACACCGTTTTCAACAACGAAGACCTGCGGATTTTTAATGCTGTTAAGAATTGAAGCGCGCGGAATAGTAAGTGCATGACGTTTTCCGAGTGTCTGGAATTCAACCTGGGCAAACATTCCGGCTTTAAGCGGATTTTTTGAATTATTTGGAAGTACAATATCAACAGGATAGTTATGCCCGTTATCGGCTTTTGAACTTATTGTTTCAACAGAGCCTGAATAAACCATACCAGGATAAACATCAGTCTTAAGATTTACCCTATCGCCTGTTTTGATCTTAAAGACATCTTTTTCAGGCAGACTTACTCTTACCTTAAGTCTTGAAATATCAATAATATTGGCAACAGGAGTACCTGGGCCAACCATTGTACCTAAGTTAATATATCTGTCGGCAATTACTCCTGAGATAGGCGCTTTTATTTTTGTGTCATTTAATGTACGGTTAGCTGCAATATACTGTGCTTCAGCAGCTGAAGCAGCCAGTCTGGCTCCTTCTAAGTCGGAATCAGAGACGTTCTTCTCATTGTAAAGAGCTTCAATTCTCTGCAGGTCCTTTTTTGCTTTCTCGAAATTTACTTTTGCGGTTGTAAATGCAGCTTTCTTCAGTTCATCATCAACAACTGCTATTACGGATCCTTCAGAAACATGATCCCCTGTTTTTACAAATACTTTTAAGACTTTACCCTGAGTCTCGGAGATAACTGAAACATCGTTATTTGCATTTACAGTACCTATGATCGAGAGGTCTTCGGAAAATTCCTCTTCGTTAACCGGGGCAACTGATACTGTTATATTCTCATAAGAAGATTTTTCAATCTGTGCTTCTCTGGAATTCTTATTAAATATTAATATTGATATAATAATTCCGGCTATGACCACGAAGCCCAGTGTTAATTTTACTTTTTTCATTGCTCTGCCTCTTAATTATTTTCGCCGTTCGCTTTTATACTCTCTCGATTTCGGTTATATCGATCTGATTGCGATACAGATTTATTTAGCGATACGGATTTATTTAGTTTGATTTAATCTTAAAAACAGATTATCTGGAATTCTATGGATCAAAACTATCAATATTAAAAGAGGGTAAAAAGTCTAAATCGGCCGAAGCGGGGAAATTGACGGCTGAAGTGGTAAAATCATAGGATGAACGGAGTTAACATCAGGCTAGAAAGCGGCTCCTGTAATTTCAATGGAGCCGCAAAATTCCGGTTTAGATTAAACCTTTTCTTAAAGCTTTTGCTACTGCCTCTGATTGCGAATGCACATGAAGTTTTCTGTAGATATTTCTTATATGGTGTCTTACAGTATCGATACTTATAAAAAGGCTGCCGGCGATATCATGATAACTGCTTCCCTCGGCCAGGCCGGTTAAGACCTCTTTTTCCCTTAAGGTAAGATCAAATTGTGAATCGGGCATATAAGGACTGCTGTTCTGCTGGAAGACAGATACAATCTTTCTGGCAATATGAGAGCTCATTGGGGAACCGCCTTCGTAAGCATCTTTAATTGCCTCCAGAAGCCTTGAAGGAGGAGTTTTCTTTACGAGATAACCGCAGGCACCTGCACAGAGAGCTTCAAAAATAAGCTTGCTCTCTTCATATACTGTAAGTATAAGAATATTCAGGTCAGGGTTAATTTTTTTTGCTTTTATAACACCATCAATGCCTGACATACCGGGCAGTCCAATATCCATAAGAACTACGTCAACATTGGTAACTTCAAGGCTTCTTAAGAAACTTTCGCAATCACCAAAAGCAGCAATGCACGAAAAACCTTCGGTTCCATTAATAAGTGCTGCTAATCCTTCACGGATTATTTTATTGTCTTCTACTATTACAACTGTAATCATCTTTCCCTCTGAATGCTCCTCTCGGTTCTCTATTTATTTGTAAACAGAGATATTTTAATAACATATTTTATTTTCCCATCCCTCACGCCCATTAAGGGAATTAGCCTGCGTGTTTAATTAGCCTGTATGTTTCAGGATAAAAGATCTGAGTCTTGGGATATTGCCTGAAAACTTGATTAATGTACCATTTTCTAAAGAAGATTCAATGACCAAATGGCCGCCAATGCTTTTTGCTCTTTTTCTCATATTATTTAAGCCATTTCCCATCTGAATCTTTTTAAGGTCAAATCCTCTTCCATTATCTCTTAAGACTAACTCCAGTCTTCTGCCATGCAGTCTTGCATCCAGTACAAGGTTTTTACATCCTGAATGTTTCAGGCAGTTATTTATTCCTTCCTTAAATATCAGATACAGGTTCTGTTTATGCTCCATCGGGAGTCTTACGCTTCTTAGAAGTTCAAGGTTATTTACCTTAAAAGAAACTCCAAGTGAATTAAATATCTCAGAATAAGTATCCTTAAGTCTTAAAATCAAGTCATACAAAGTATCACGGCTGGGGTTTACCACCCAGACGATATCACTCATATTATCTATCAGATATCCTGAAGTTTCGTTTATATTATGCAGTTTTTCCTTTATATCCTCTGGTACGTCACACAACCGGCTTGAGATTACTTCACTTAATATAGATATCTCAGTTAATCCTGAGCCGACACTGTCATGGAGATCGGCAGCAACTTTACCTTTTAGTCTTTCAATTGCAAGCAGGTGCTTAACATGACCTATAATAAAGTAGCTTACAGTACCTCCTACAAGAATAAAAGCAAAAAGAATAAACCACCATGTCTTATAAAATGGAGGAAGTATTACAATTGGAACCTCAATACCTTCTTCATTCCATATGCCATCGTTATTTGAACCTCTTAGCTTAAAGACATACTTTCCCGGATCAAGGTTAGTATAGCTGGCAAACCTTCTTGAAGCATCGGTATAATGCCACTCGTTATCAAAGCCTTCCAGTTTATAGGCATACCGGTTCTGTTCAGAGTTTGTGTAGTCTAATGCTGCAAATTCAAAAGTAAAGAAGTTATGTTTGCTTTCAAGGACAATTTTATCTTTCGGTCCATCGACTTCACGGTTAAAGATCTTAAAAGAACTTATTGCAAGCGGAGGAATATGCGAATTTTCATTTATGCTGTCGGGGTAAAAGCAATTAAAGCCGTTTATGCCGCCGAAGTACATCTCCCCGCTGCGGGTTTTCAAATAAGCTCCGCCGCTGAATTCCATTGACTGAAGTCCATCATGCATATCGTAATGCACAAAATGGCGGTCGGTCATATGTACTTTAAGCAGCCCGTTATCTGAGCTCAGCCATAGATAGTTATTTGTATCCTCCAGGACTCCATATATAACACTGTTAGGAGTATCATCCTCGGTTATCTTAGTAAACTTACCTGTTTTTGCATCAAACCTGTTTAGTCCGCCGCCGTAAGTACCTATCCAAAGGAAGCCATTTTTATCTTCATAAATTGAAATTACCCGGTTTTCACTAAGGCTTGTTTTGTCTTCAGTATTATGCTTATATCTTGTGAACCTTCCTGTTTGTGGATCAAACTGGCAAAGGCCTCCGCCAAAAGTGCCGACCCATATATGGCCTGAATTGTCCTGAAAGAGCTTATAGATCCTGTTATCGCTCAGGCTTTCAGGATTCTTAGGATCATTAGCATAATGAACAAAGCTATAGGTTTTCTTAACCACGTCATAAACAAGCTTATCAAGTCCGCCGCCGAAGGTCCCGATCCATATAGTGCCGGACTTGTCTTCCAGAATTGAAAGTACCTGGTTTTCACTTAAACTTGAAGGGTCCTCACTTTTATGCCGGAAATTCAAAAACCGGCCGGTTTTCTTATCAAAAAGATTAAGTCCTGCGCTATAGGTTCCCACCCATATTCTCTGCCGGCTGTCAATATATACTGAACGAACGTGATTACTGCTTAGGCTGTAAGGATTTTTAGGATCATGTTTATAATAAGTAAACTTCTTTGATCTTCTGTCAAATCTGTTAAGTCCTCCCCTGTAAGTACCTATCCATATATCTCCGTCTTTATCCTCGGCAAAAGACCAGACGACGTTATCGCTGAGGCTGTTCTTATCATCTGGAATATTCTTATAATGCAGGAACTTATTTCTGCTGCGGTCATATCTGTTAATACCCTTCCCTAAGTGAGTACCTATCCAGACTATACCTGTTCGATCTTCATAAAGAGAAATAATGTCATTATCACTTAAACTATTAGGATCAAGCGGATCATGCTTAAAAACGCTGAATTTTTGGCTGACCGGATCAAGCCTGTTCAATCCACCGCCGAAAGTGGCAATCCAGATCTGTCCAAACTGATCCTGAATGATCCTCATTATGCGGTTGCTGCTTACAGAGTTCTTTTTATCATCGCGAAGAAATCTTATAAATTTAACATCCGGATTGTTCTTCTCCGGAATAAACGCCCCTGCCTTAGATAGTAAAAGCTTGTTTAGTCCTCCGCCGAATGTCCCGGCCCAAATAGCTCCATCTCTGTCTTCAAGTACAGATATTACGCGATTATCGCTTAATGAATTATCATCCTCCGGAACATTAACATAATGAATAAAATCAAGGCGCTCTTTCACCTGGCCTGTCTGATAGATCCGTATAACCTTATTTACTCCCCCGCCAAAAGTCGCTACCCAGAGGTTGCGGCTCTTATCTTCTATTATTGATAAAACCCTGTTGCTGCTTAGCGTATTAGGATTTTTCTCGTTATGGGAATAATTAGTAAAACTTTTTTTATATCTATCGAACTTAAAAAGTCCTTTTCCCCAGGTGCCGAACCAAATTTCTCCTGATCTATCACCATAAATAGCGGTAATTGAATTATCATTAAATCTGGAGAAAGTCAGAGGATATTCAGCCAGGTTTCCCATTGCTCCGGAGCCGGCAAAAAGTGAGTCGGAACTCAGAGTATATTTAGTAAACTGTTCGGTTGATCTGTCGAACCTGTTCAGGTATCCGAGTATTGTACCGATCCAGATATTACCTTCCTTATCCTCATAAATTGCAGTAACACCGTTATCTGAGATAGAGCCCTGGCGTAAAGGATTACTTCTGAAGACCTTAAAGCTATAGCCGTCGTAGCGGTTAAGGCCATCGGCCGTACCTATCCAGATAAAGCCTTTACTGTCCTGCAAAATACAGTTTACTGAGCTTTGTGAAAGTCCCTGTTCGATAGAAATATGCTCGAAGTTGATGAATCCGCGCTGTGAGTATGAAAAACCACTCAGAACAAGGATCCATAAAAAGCACGCCAGAACAGCAGAAAAAGGAATAACAAAGTGTCTGTTAATAGTGCGCATTAGTGTACGACAAATTATTTTAGTGGAATAAGGTTATTGTACTAAATAAAGCATAAAAAACTGTATTTAGTTCCCTGTAAATTTCCGCCGGAATTCTTAAAAAAGCAATGAATAAATTGCAATAATAAGCTGCCAATAAAGAAGCGGAACCAGGTTCCGCTTTATGCACATACACTAATACACATAAACTAATACACATACCCTGAAAGTCGGGGCTTTCCGTTAAAAACGAATTAATTCAGACGGAACTGGAATGGGATTACTACTTTGACCCTGACAGGTCTTCCGTTCTGGAGTCCGGGATTCCAGGCTTTCATAAGCCTGCATACCCTTAGGGCCTCCTCATCGCAGCAGCCGCCAACACTTTTGACCACCTCAATATGACTCAATGAGCCATCTTTTTCTATTACAAACTCTACAAGAACTTTCCCCTCAACACCGGCTTTCATTGCTATATCCGGGTAATGCACGTTCTGGTTAATAAATGAAAAGAGTTCAGCCTCACCGCCAACATAAGAAGGCATAACCTCAGCAAATGTAACTGCAGATTCCTCATGATTTTCTATGGATTTTTCAATCTTCGTTACTGCAGGCGGAACCTCAATAATTATATTTGGATCAACCCCGTCCTCACTCCCCTGCTGAGTGGCTATCCAGGGCAGAGCCTTGGAAAGTTCATCGGCTGTAGGAATCAGTTCTTCATTGTCAGCGCCATCAGGTGTTATTACAGGTGCCATAAATTTTAATGTAGCTTTTGATAATACCTGAGTCTGTTCAACCGGCTTTGCAACATTAGTTATATTCTCATTTTCCTGCTGAACAAAGCTTATAACTATTTCCTTCGTACTTGGCACAACAGAAATATCGGCCTTTTTTGCACGATTCATTACAATGGAGGATATAGAGAATATTGTAACGATCAATAATGATAAAAACAGAGCTATTGAAATATGTCTGGCGTAATGCTTTCTAAGTAAATAAGCGCCGTAGGCTTTATTTTTCTGTGCAAATATTATTTCATCCAGACTTAATGTGACTGCTGCCGGAGTTTTGATTGCTTTCATGACTCTCTCCTCCAATTTTTTTTACAGATGAATATAACCGGCCAATATGTTTTTCGGGGTTGGGTTTTTATCTCTTTTCTTTTTCTTTTCTCCTTTCAATTATTTATAGTTCAAAGCAGAATCAGAATAATGGTTTTCTGTTTCTCTGCGGATGATATACGATCTTCTTTATTGTATCGAACTGAAGGTTAGGAAATTCCTTCATAATAATCTCGACTGCATCGTTAGTCCTGATTTTATTTTCCTTCAGTTGACGGAATTTTTTCCTGATCAGGTAATCTCTGACAGATACCTCATCGATCAGGTAATAGCTGCTGAGCAATGAATAAACTTCATCACTTACCAGATCAGCTATAGGGTTATTGTAACCTGAATTGAATGCGTTCATCTTGTTTCTCCCGTTTTATAGGTTAAAGAATAAGAAACCCTTTTTGATATCCGGAGGAGAAAACTCACCTACAGGAGTCTCTATTTTCCGTTTTACCAAGAGATTTCAAATCTCTACTAGTAAATAAGGAGAAAGTAATAGTTACACAATTACATAACTATGTCGTTTTTTGTGTGTTTTAGCAGGAATGTGGCCCCCACCTGCATATTTATGCAGGTGGGGTATTAATCCATGGACGGATAAGCGGTTAAAAACCATAAAAATTCAGACTTATGGTCTTTCAGACTTCCGGAGATTCAGATTTAAGGATTTTCAAACTTCCGGAGATTCAAAATTTCAGCAGTCTTGTGATATTAAAGCCTAAGCGCCAGTTTCCGCTGCTTGCAGAATAATCATTCTCACCTGCTAAGAACTGGGAGGGATTCAGCAATGCGCTGTTAGTCATCATTATCTTAAAAAAATGTCCTCCGGTATTTAGTTCTATTCCAAATGCCAGTGGATTATATTGACTCCTGAAACCGCTTATAGTTGGATTCCATTCAAATATCACCCCAAGCAGCTTCGAAAAATAATATTCAACGTTAGTGCCCAGAGTAAAAGAATACTGCCGGTCGCTGCTGTAGATATCACTGTTGTAAAGGTAAGATGGGACTATTCCGATTCCAAGTCTTTTTTCAATCATTCCATTTATGACCAGTTGGGCATAATATTGAAAATTACGATGATCTCCCGAAGAGCGTTCGCTTCCGTTTGTCTGTTCAAAGACCAATGTATTCAAGGCCGCCCCGGCTCTAAGGGCAGTTGCAATTGGGAAATAATTATTTGGGATTTGCAGAAGCTTGTACTTTAGCCAAAGGTCGACATTATCATATACATTGCTTCTTGCCAGAGTGATAGCCAGGTTATCAGTCAAGGCATAGCCTAGTGCAAGGCGCATATTAACCGGTCCATCTATTCCAAAAAGGCGTTTAAGGCCAGTCTTTACGCTGGGAACAAAGCGGTGTGATATCTCAAATTCGAAATCCCCGCCCTGGAGCATCTCTGCAGTTGGCAGGCTAAAGGACTGGGTTGATCTGAAAAGGTGCAGTTCTTCAGGAACATTATTATCTGCTGATCTTTTCCAACTGATGGTAGTATCCTGTGCTGAAATAGAATTTACTAAAACAAAAATTATTACAGTCAATAGAAAAACAATATATCTCATGATGCACTCTCCTGCAATAGTTTTATCAAATCTCGGCTTACTTATTATTATAATCATATTATTCAAAAAAACTAATAGTCAGATAATAATTATGAATTATGACGCTGCTTGCTGGCTGCCATCAAGAATTAAGTATAATGAATTTTCTATTATTCCGGATTTGGATGGGAAGGATTAATGAGAAGTAAAGACTAAGAAGAAGTAAAAATCAAGAAGCGGAATTGTTTCCGCTTCTTGGTGTCATTAGAATTTTAATGATTTAGTTTTATCAGATTACCGAAAATATCCTTCTGAGATTTGATCTTTTCTTCATTTCCATAAACGCAGAATGATTTCTGGCTTAGGACATCGCTGATCATCTTTTTCATAGCTTTAATATCTTCAACTGATGTAGTCAATACTTCATCGCGTTCTTTCTGAACATCATCCCTGGTTACTTTTTCGAAATAACGCCTTAATGCAACAATACCTTTTTCAGATGGAGTCAATGGATTATCCATTTGCGCAATTGTGCCTATTATGAACCTTGTCATCGTTTTCTCGTCAGCAGTAAACTTGTCCAGGAATTCCGGTGTTCCAGCATAATTATCAAGTGTCTCTTTCAGATTCGGATCCCTGTAAGAAGCAAAATACACAGGTCCGGAAGGAGAGAAATTTGAGAATCCGCCATAAGCGCCACCGATTACTCTTATTCTTGTCTGAAGCCAGTCGGTTGAAAGTATCTGTTCAAGCACGCGCATTTTTCCGCTGTACTGATAGCCAAGTTTTTTATAGTCAAATCCCTGAATGACATATTGTACTTTGGAAGCTGTCTGGAAGCCTTCGTTCTTGTTTTTAAGTTCAAAATTCCATTGATTCAATGGATTTTTATTCTCAGGCATTGCTGCAATAAATTTCTCTAATCCTTTTGAATATATCCCGAGGTCCTTCTCGCCGCTGGTAAGAGAAACTGTCATATTGTCTTTATTAAACAAAAGCGAGGCTGCCTTAGAAAGATTTTCACTGATTTCGGCTGCTTTTTGGTCAAAGCCCTTAACCAGGTCTGTTATAAACCAGTAATATTCTATACCATTGGTAAGTTCATTAAACATACCGGAATTTGTAAAATATGATGAGAGGCGTCTTTGTGCGTAGTTATAGCCATTCTGTTTGATCTGTGCTTCAAGTCTTGACTGGTGCCTGATCAGGATGTTTTTCAACCGGTCGGTATCCTGATATTTTGTCCTCTGTATTATTTCAGTTACAAGGTCGAACATCTTATCTGTCTTATTGTTCATTACCTTTGAGTCAACAATAAACTCAGGCATCATCTTCTGATCCTCCCGGTTTTCAAGATAATATCCCAGGTATGTGCTGAAGCTTCCTGTATTAAGATTAAGTTCTTTGTCAAGATCACCAAAATTATAGTTCTGAGTGTTTTGACTGCCAAGCACTTCAGAGAGGAGTGCTGCATAAGGGATCATTTCCTTTGGGAGTGCTCTTACATCGAACATAAATTTTGCATAAACAACGTCGTTTGTAAATTCCTCATGAAATAGCAATGTTTTACCTGCGACCTTTTTTTCTTTGATATCATACCATTCAGCCTTTGGATTAATATCCTTACGTTCAAGCAGTGGAATAGTAGCAAGGGCTTCCGGAGTATCTTCACGTTTCTGATATTCGATCAGGTCTTTGGTCTGGTTTACTAAAGAATTCAGGTCCTGTTCTGAAAGCTTCTCTTTGTAGCCCTTTAGTTCAGAAGCAATCTGCTCATTGTTCTGTTTTTCGAGTCCTGGTTTAGGTTCGAGTGTAAGAAGCAATGAATGCGGGTTTTCAATTATATCCTTTTTTACTATTGTTTCGAGCATCCGGTTTTCGATGCCCGATTTTATTTTCTCAAGCTGTTTTTCATACTCAAGTCCCATGAACGGGTCATCTGCAAAGAACCAGGTTGGGAGAGCCTGGAAAGCATATGTAAGTCCTTTCTGTGCGTCATCACCTTCGCGCAGGTGAAATTCAATCCTGTTCAGAGTGCCTTCAACAGCTTTCTTATCCAGCCCTTTTTCAGCAGTTTCAGCGAGTGTTTTCATAACAATTTCACGGAATTTTTCTTTATCCTTTGCATTTGCATTCTGCACTCTTATTATAAAGACATTCTGCTGAAGATCATCAACCCAGGCACTGACATCCTGTCCGATACCTGCCTCTTTCAGCGCCAGCCTTACAGGAGCAGCTTCCTGATTAACAAGCACATCGGCTATTATATTAAGAGAAAGAACAAAGGCACGGTCGGTATTTAGTCCGGCTACAAAGCTCAGTGTAAGATAAGTCTGATCTTCTGTTTTATCACCATCGGCAACAGGATAATATGCAGTAACTTCTTTCATTCTATCAAACGGCTTCTGAAGCGGTATTTGAGCTCGGACGTCCTCCTTAGAATAACCCGAGAGATATTCCTTGTCAATAAATTCCAGTTCTCTGTTCAGATCAGCATCACCGTAAAGGTATATATAACTGTTAGCAGGATGATAATAACGTTTATGAAAGTTCTTAAAGTCTTCATACGTAAGCTTTGGTATAGCCGTCGGATACCCGCCTGAAGAATATTTATAACCGTTATCCGGGAAAAGATTTTTCTGAACCTGGTAGCCAAGTTCACGTGAAGGACTGGAGAAAGCTCCCTTCATTTCATTATATACAACACCTTTATAGGTAATTTCACCCTTAGGATCCTCTAGTTCATAATGCCAGCCTTCCTGCTGGAAGATACGTGGATTTTCATGGATAAGAGGATTAAAAACAGCGTCAAGATAGATATGCATCAGGTTGTAATAATCTTTTTCATTCATACTTGCTACCGGATAAATTGTCATATCACTTCCGGTCATAGCATTAAGAAAGGTATTAAGAGAGCCTTTTGAAAGAATATCAAAAGGACTTTTAACCGGAAAATGTGTTGATCCGTTCAAGACAGAATGTTCTATTATATGCGGCGTGCCGCCATCGGATTCAGGCACAGTCTTAAATCCAATAGAAAAGGTTTTATTTATATCTTTAGCATTAATCTTCAGAAGGCGTGCCCCGCTTTTAACGTGTTCAAACAGCAGGCACTCGGCATTGACTTCTTTTACAAACTTCTTTTCAAGGAGTTTAAATCCATGGTAAATTTCTCCTTTTTTATATTCTTCAGCATTAAGAACCAGACTAAAGGCAAGCATAAACAGAGCGGAAAAGGGCAAGATGAGTTGAAGCAGTTTCATTTTTTCTCCGGCTTTTTGAAAACAATTTTATAAAACTTTTGTCAGTAAATATTATTTACTCAGACATTTAATATATCAAAGTTTATAAAAAAAAGTTTACAAAATATACTCTGAAGTTTAAAGAGGAGTTTTCAGAAGATTATTGAAAGCCGCTTATTTTTTTATTTCCATACCGGATGATGTAATTTTAAGCATTTTTTCAGCATGATTTTCAGCTATCTTTAA
>JBLNEL010000312.1:0-7555 GCA_050262615.1 Bacillota bacterium | reverse complement strand
TTATTACAGCAGAAATAATGTCGCCTGGGTTCTTTACAAATGGAGAATTGATATATTAAAATATCCTTTATTTAACCAAACTGTGAAAGTGGTTACTGAACCCAGAGCTTTTGTAAGGTTTTATGCCTACAGGACATTCGAAATGAAAAGTATAGCTGATGAGTTATTGGTAAATGCAACATCTCTATGGTTTTTCGTGGACACTTCCAGCAGAAAACCAATTAAGATAAATGATGATATGATCAGAGGATATAATGTTCAGAACAATGAGATAAAATCCCTTGAGATTGAAGACGTCAGGCAAATTGAAAGAACAGACTTTGAAAAGATATTTAATGTCAGGTTAAGCGATATAGATTCAAATGATCATGTAAATAATATCAGCTACATAGAGTGGGCTCTTGAGGTTGTACCTGCTGAGATATACTCGGACCATTCATTGCGGCATATGAAAGTAGTATACAAAAAGGAAACTACTTACGGCAGCAGAATTCGTTCTGCAGTCCAAATAGAAAAAAATGAGAATAATATTACCTGCCTGCACAAGATCTCAGGTGATGAAAGTGATCTTTGTTTTATTGAAACTATATGGGAAAAGGAACAAAAGGATACCGACAATGAAGGCTGATGAAATTAAAGTAGAAGCAAAGCCATATTTATTAAAAAATAAAATTCAGCATTATGATTGGGGAGCAAAAGGGGAGGAAGCAATTATCCCAAAGCTTTTGGGTATTGAACCAGAATCAGGGTTGCCTTATGCCGAACTTTGGATAGGCGCTCATCCAAAAGCTTCTTCAGCAGTTGAAATAAATGGTCTGGAAATACCACTTTCTGACCTTATAGAGACTAATCCTGACGCTATTTTAGGGGCTTCAGGTAAGAAAAAATTTGGAAATAAGCTGCCGTTTCTTCTAAAAGTTCTCTCAGCATCTGAAGCCCTTTCAATTCAGGCTCATCCTGATAAATCATCTGCCGCTGAACTGCACAAAAAAGACCCTAAGAATTATCCGGATGATAACCATAAGCCCGAGATTGCAATTGCCCTTGATTCTTTAACGGCTCTTGTGGGATTTAAGCCATTAGATCAGTTCCTTGCGGCAATGAAAAACTCTAGACCTATAGCTGAATTTATTGGAAATACTTTGGCTCAGGAAGCAGAGAATAGATATAATTCAAATAAAGATGAGCAGGGGAAGATAATAAGAATTTTGTATGAAGCAATAATAAAAAATTCTGTTTCCCAGCCTAAGGAAATGGCAGAAGCAATAAGAAAAATTAAAGAGGACTTACTTCATAAAGAAAAGGACCTCTTACCGGAAGAAAAGATGTTCCTGGAACTTGAGAAGCAATATGGTTCTGATGTTGGTCTGTTCTCATTATTTCTATTTAACCTCGTACATTTAAACAAGGGGGAGGGGATTTTCTTAAAAGCTGGTGTTCCTCATGCATATCTTAAAGGTAACATTATAGAGTGCATGGCTAATTCTGATAATGTTGTACGCGTAGGACTTACTCCAAAATTCAAGGACACGGATTCACTTTTGAAGATCTTATCATATGATATTTCGCAAGTTGAAAAGCTTAATGGAAGTGAAGATGCTGAAGTCAAATATCCTGTACCGATAGATGAATTTGAGATAGCAAGGCTGCAATTATCAGAGGGAGTTGTAAAGCAGGTCAATAACCATAGTGTATGCGTTATACTTGTAATTGATGGTGAAATTGCAATTGATTATGCCGGAGGATCTGCGAGGTATGGAAAAGGCCGCACTATTTTAATTCCGTCTATACTGAGTGGATATAATATAAGAGCTAATTTAAATTCTTTATTATTCAGGGTCTGTATTCCATCCTGATTTTAATTTTAGATCAAGATACCAGGAGGTCAGCCAAAGAAAGGAAGCCCAGGCCAGTCCAAGAGCCCATCCGGCTATCACGTCAGATGGATAATGCACTCCAAGGTATATGCGGCTTAATCCGATCAAAAAAGTAATGATAAACCCAATACTTACAATATAAATCCTGGTCAGCACATTCTTTTGGGATCTGGCAAGCAAAACAGCAATGGATAAATAAATAATAGCAGCCATTGTAGAATGGCCGCTTGGAAAGCTTAATGAATTTACACTTATAAGCTGATAAGCTACTGCCGGTCTTTGGCGTCCGAAGAAATGCTTCAGCGAAAGTTCAATGGCTCCGCCGCCTAATGTCCCTAAAATTACAAATACAAGCAGTCTGTATTTCTTTTCAAGAATAAGAAATCCAGCAGCAATAACTGTAGACAAAACTGCGACTGTTGCTCCGCCCAGAGCTGTAATATCCTGCATTACATTGAGCAATCCCGGCGGGCCAGCTGCTTTTTGAGGATTATTACCGTCTCTGAAGAGGTTGAGAACGAATATATCAAATCCCGTTAGACTTCCGGCAGCTACCAGTTCTGCAATTGCACTGAAGACCAAAATACTGATCATTACAAGGAGTAAAATTAGAAGAAGCCGAATATCTCCATAAGCATAGGTATGGAGTATTCTATAATATAATTCCTTTATTCTGTATTTATTCTTTCCAGTAATTTGGTTTTCCATAATGGTTGTGGAGGTTCTTTTCAAATTCCCGGTTAATTACTCTTGTCGGATCATATTCAGGGCTTTCCTTTAATTCTTCTTTTGACAAGTCGACGTACATTTTAGATCCTTTCCAATCAATACTTTTGATCCAGGGGAGAGCGACCAGTACTTTTTTACCGGGCAGCAGCCAATTACCTGTATCGACGACGATATAGCGAATACTCCAAGTGCCATCTTCAACGATGAAATCCTCAACATTCCCAATATCCCCATCATTTGCATGAATTTTATAATCAACAATAGCTCTGGTACTGCGTAAATTATGTTCCGGTGGAGTGTGAAATTCCTCAGTGTCTTTTTTAAGCTGTCTTTCGGTTTCAAGAAAAGCTTCAGGCTGCAGAGGTATCAGGCTGGGAATACGGGCAGCAAGACCAGTCCAGTAATATGGCCAGCCGTAATAGTCGCTCAAGTGAGTTTCCATTTGTTTAGAAATATTTTCATCCGTTTCAATTGGCGGACTGTTTTTAATCTTTTCCATTGTAAGATTAACCGGGAAATATTGTTCTTCCCAGCTTGGAGTACCAAGTGCTTCAGGAGAGATCAGTACTAAGCGGGATTTTATCCAACTGCCGGTATCTGCTACAAGGTAGCGGATATTCCAGGAAAAGTCATCAAAATAAAAGTCATGCACTTTTCCTATTTCACCATCTGTTGCATGAATTCTATAACCCTCAATCTCTTTAATGCTTCTTAACATTTTCTCACCCTCCTAAATAATCTATTATATTATACCGTCTACAGTTTCCGGCAATGCTGCAGAATGGAATTTCAGAATAGTTCTAGTTCCATCTTCAGAAATAAAATGGAGTGCCTTATCAGCTCCGATGTTATCACGTTCAAGTTCCAGACTTTTAATGTTTTTAATTTTATAATTTGCCTGTGACTTTCGTGCATTTTTCAGAACAATTTCTATTTCATGCTTCCCGTTTTTTGATTCGCACAATGAGATCTTGTCCAGCGGCAATTGCAGCCCAAGTGATTCGTGAAAGTTCTCCTTTTCAGTTTCAAGATTTACTAACCACTTTTTATGTTTTCTGCTGAATTCTTTTAATAATTCATCCCATTGTTTCTCAGGCAGAATTTTATTTAACATAAAACCTCCGTTCAAAGTCCTGTAGGAAAAGTTTCAGGGACTTCTCCTGTATTCCATTTAACAGTTCTTTCCAGCGGCTCAAGAGCTCGGGTATTATCTATATGTATAACGGCATCAAACTGTTCAGATAATCTTGCATTAAAATAATGACTGATCCGTTCAGTCTCCGGGCGATACACTACTCCAATTGCTCTTTCAAGCCGGTTCATTCGCAGATATTCAAAAGTATCATTCCCATCATTTAACATTAGAAAGAAGCCCGGTACATCCAGGCTGTGAAAAAGCTGTTCAACACTGTTGGGTAAGGCTTCTCTAACAAGTTTACGTTCTGTCTCCTCACCCCAGTCACTTGCAGCAGTTACTGTCCCGGAGAAAGTCGTAAAGCCGACAAGCAGGGAATCCCTGCCATAATTTTGTCTGATAAGTTGTCCGACGTTATATTCACCATGCTTTGACATTTCAGTAGCACGTGCATCACCAAGATGAGAATTATGTTCCCAAATTACAATTTTAGGAGTGATGCCCTGTTTTTTATAGTGTGACAGAAGAGCCCCAATTGTCTGGACCATATGTCTGTCACGCAGGTTCCAGGTAAAAACATGTCCTTTGAACATAGACCGGTAATATTCTTCAGCATTTGCAGCAATCAATGCATTTTGTTCGGCAAAAAAATACTCATCATCAGCGATGAATCCATCTTTATGCATATATTCATTAGCTCTGCGCCTAAGTTCTGCGAGTTGGTCGATTACTTCATTTTCGCATGTGGATGAAAGATTAAAACCTGCTGAATCCCCATATGATTCTGCATCTTCGCCGAAGTGATCAAAACACGTGTATCTGTAGCGTGCCCGTTTTGCTGCCTCCGGATCTACTTTATCCAGGTAACTTATAACCGCATCTATTGAACTATTAAGGCTATATAGATCTAATCCGAAAAAGCCAGCTTTATCTTTATAATTGATGAATTTTTTATTATATGCCTTTAACCAGGCTACCAATTCTACAATTACCGTATTTCTCCACATCCAGGATGGAAACCTTTTAAAATCTGTCAGTGCCTCAATTTCAGTTGATGCATCATCTCTTCCCTGAATAAAACGATTAACTCTGTAAGCGTCAGGAAAGTCTGCCTCAACAGCAATAATATTAAAACCCTTGTCTGAAATTAGTCTTTTTGTGATTTCAAATCTGGTCTGGTAAAATTCGTGCGTGCCATGTGTGGCTTCTCCTAAAAGTACAAGTTTAGAGTCCCCAACGCGTTTCAGTAATGGAGTAATGAAATCATTTATGTTTTTGATATCAATTAGTTTTTCTCTTATATAACTGCAGATCTTTTCATTTCTGTCGGCCATTTGTCCTTTAGCTCCTTTCTGCATCTTGTAGAGAAATAGAATACTTTTCCCGGGGATGGTAAACTCTAATAAATGCTTGTATATCTCAGAGATCCTTCAAATTCAGTCAACTATCAAAGATTAAGCTTCCTGTTTTCCCCGGATTTATATTCTTTCCCTTCAAGAATTGATTTTGCCATACCGAATAACTGTACCATTTTGCTGGAAGGGGCGTCCCAAAATTCAGCGTAATCAACATCAATTTTTATTAAAGCAATATGTGGGTCGTCTAATCCTTTTGGGAACCAGGCTTTAAGAGCTGTATTCCAAAGCTCTTTTGCTTTTTCTTTATTCTTAACTACCTGAGCAGTTCCAGATACAGACACATAAGTATCATCATCTGAATCGGCATAGCTTAAATTTATCTGTGTATCTTTTGTAATTTCTGAAATTTTTGGTGAATCATCCTTTGTAAAGAACCATATATTCCCATCAAATTCCGTTTTCTGGGTGTACATTGGTCTGCTTCTCAGACTGCCGTCACTTTCGTGGGTAGTCATCATTGCCACCTTAATATTTTTCACCTTATCCCATAGATTTTGCATATCAGTTCTATGTGTCTGTGATTCCATTATTTTACCTTATATTTATTATAAAATTGTACTTTTTTTAAGATTTAATTCTAAATAGAATAACGGCTTAGTCTTAATCTCACTTTATTAAAATCTATAAGAAATTTGAAAAAAATAAAGGTTTTCTTTTAGGACCAAAATTATACTTCCTTAATTTTAAGTGCGGTATTTCGTAAGTTTCTAATAAAGGAATAATTTGTTGAACTTGAATTTATGCTTAGAAAAATGAATCACTTAGAACAAAATATTGTTCTGAAAAATAAAAAATTGATGGAATCATGATCACAATTCAGGCTGTAATAGAACGATTTACCTATCACAATGAAGAGACAGGCTATAGTGTAGCCAGGCTGGATAATGAGATAACAGCGGTTGGTAATCTTCCGGGAATTAAAGTCGGGCAGACGGTTAAGTTAAATGGGCATTGGGTTTTTCACCCAAATTATGGACAGCAATTTAAGATTGAGAGCTTTTCGGCCTCATATCCTGCAACTGTTTCCGGAATTGCGAAATATCTCGGTTCCGGATTGGTAAAGGGCATTGGTCCGGTAACTGCTGAAAGGATTGTAAAGGTTTTTAAGGAAAATACACTTGATATAATTGAGAACTCAATTGAAAAATTGCTGGAAGTAGAGGGAATCGGTAAAAAACGGCTTGAGTGGATAGCAAAAGGCTGGCAGGAGCAAAAATCAATTAAGGATCTTATGATATTTCTGCAGTCTCATGATATCAGCACTACTTATGCTATAAAGATATTTAAAACATACGGTGATAAATCTGCGGAAATAATAAAGACCGATCCATATCAATTAACTTATGATATATGGGGAATTGGGTTTAAAACTGCAGACAAGATAGGCCGCAATATTGGTTTTGATGAAACCCATCCTGCAAGAATTAAAGCTGGAATTATTTATGTGCTTAATGAGGGAGTTAATCAGGGGCATGTTTTTTTGCCAATGGATCAACTTATTGAAGACTGTTCTGAAATACTTAATCTGCAGGTAAATGCTGATACGCAAATACTGGCAGAGATGCAGCTGAAAGAACATATAATAATAAAAGATAAAAATGTTTATTTGCCTCCGTTTTATTATGCAGAGACAGGGATAAATAATAAAGTAAAGCAGATGTTATCAGTTGACAACCTGCCTGAGCAGACCAGGGATATTGATCTTTTTTCTGTGGAAGATCAATTCTTTTCAAGTGAGCAGTTAGAAGCTATACAGGATTCATTAAATTCAAGAATTCTGATTCTAACCGGCGGACCAGGAACAGGGAAGACGACTACTCTTAAAGGAATTATTAAGGTCCATCAGCTCAATAATGAAAGAATCCTTCTTGCTGCTCCGACAGGGAGGGCTGCAAAAAGAATGACTGAGGTTATAGGAATTGAAGCAAAGACAATTCACCGCTTACTTGAATATGATCCGGCCACACACAGTTTTAAGAAAAATGAATTAAATCAGCTTGAAGCTGATGTGTTAGTTATTGACGAGGCTTCGATGATTGACACTATTCTGATGAACAGTCTTTTAAAGGCCGTAAAAAATAGTACAACTTTAATACTTGTTGGGGACATTAACCAATTGCCTTCAATCGGCGCCGGTAATGTTTTAACAGATCTTATCGGTTCAAATCTTATTCCTGTAGTCAGGCTTACAAAGATCTTCAGGCAGGCAGAAAAGAGTAAAATTATTGTAAATTCTCACAGGATTAACAGAGGGGAGTATCCTGAATTGAAAAACAGCAGGAATTCGGATTTCTTTTTTATTGAAGAACCGGATAATGAGAAAATTCCTGAAATTATTTTAAGTCTTGCAAAAACGAGGCTGCCTGAAAAGTACAGTCTGGATCCGCTTCGGGATA
>JBLNEL010000311.1:0-6011 GCA_050262615.1 Bacillota bacterium | reverse complement strand
TGTTCCACATTTGACACTGTAAAATCCACTATTCATTATCCGGAAAATTACTATCTTTGTAATGTCAGGAATAAACTAATATAAAAAACAGTTTATCTCATCCAAGACGGGGAGTGGTAGTAATATGACTGCTATAAATGATTTCCGTTTAATTTATGAGCTTTATGACAATATTGCGATCATAGATGAGAATCTTGAGGTGGTCTTTACAGGCAGGTCATTAAAGCATATCCTCGATCGACATAAAATTGAACTGGAGCTGAAAAGCTTCAATGCTGCCAGCAGCAATCTGCAATATCCAATCAGCCGCTTCTTAAAAGATAATATACTTTCGGTATTAAGTTCAGGTAATCCGGCCACATTAAGGCTTGAGATTTCAGGAATTGAGTTTCTTATAATAAAGACAGATAAAGGGGTACTGCTTGGGCTCAAGGATAAGATAACTGAGATCACGAAGATTGAAAGTGAACTAAAAGACAGGGTAAAAGAACTAGAGTGCCTTTATAATATAACAAAGGAGTACTATCAGGGAAAAACCGCTGATGAATTCTTAAGAAGCTGCACAAAGCATATTGAGGCAGCGTTTCCCTATCCGGATGACACATTCGCAAACATAGAAATCGGAAGAAACACCTACGGCGATAGTTCATGGGATCCCGAAGAGATAATCGATGTGCTTATTTCAGGCATCTATTCCGGTAATAGAAAACTTGGAGAGCTAAAGGTTTACATCAGAAAAGGTGAGGGGTCACATGAAGAGGAGCAGAAGTTTATTGATGAAGTTTCAGGCAAAATATCGAAGATATTAGAAAAGGAAGAAGAGACCAGGAACCTGGAAAAACAGCAGGAGATACTTAAAGCAAAAAATAAAGCTCTGATAGCAATGACTGAAGAATGCTATCAGAAAAGAGAAAAGCTCAAAACATTTTTCAGGGCAATTACAGAAAAGATCATTGTAATAGATAGGAATTTTGACATTGTAATGTCAAACAAAGATGAGATCGGCGATGAAGGCAAGTGTTACAATAAGCTTTTTGGAAAGAATGAAAGGTGCCAAATGTGTCCTGCTGAAGAGACGTTTACTCAGGCACTTGATTTCAGTTTAGAAAGGGAATTTGACGAACGTTATTTTATGATGAACTCTTATCCTATACGGGGAATTGAGGGGAAAGTTGAACGTGTGCTCGAAGTATGCCGGGATATTACAGAGCAGAAGAATATGGAGGCAAAGCTTATCCAGTCTTATAAATTAGCTTCACTGGGTAAACTTGTAGCCGGGGTGGCTCACGAGATAAACAATCCGAACACATTTATACTGGGCAATCTTAAGATTGTGCAGGAAGCCTTTGAAGATATAATACCATTACTGGACAAAATTTATGAACAGGATAGAAGTCTGAAGATTGCAAGACTTGATTATGGACTTTTTAAGGATAACATCTCTATACTAATCAGTGACATGGTTGAAGGTGCAAACAGAACTAAAAAGATTGTAGGAGACTTAAGGAACTTTGCAAAGAAAGATGAGAGCACGCTTACTGATGTAATAGACTTAAATGAAATAGTTAAGAACAGTCTTTCACTTACAGAAAAGCATATAAAAAAATATGCAAGACTTAAGACCGAGTTAAGCGAATGTCTGCCATTTTTCAATGGAAATATTTATAAGCTTGAGCAGGTTGTTGTCAATCTTACGATGAATGCCTTAGAGGCAATAGAAAGTAATGAAGGACTAATAAAGATAAAGACAATATACGATGAAAGTTCCGGTGAAGTACTTTTGATAGTTTCTGATAATGGTATCGGGATGGATGAATCCACGCTTAAAAATATATTCGATCCTTTTTATACAACAAAGAGGAATAAAGGGGGTACTGGTTTAGGGCTTTCAATTACATATGGAATAATAAAAGATCACGGCGGCAGAATAGATGTAAGCTCAAGACCAGGAACGGGGACCGAATTCAGGGTGCATTTTCCTATAAAGAAGTAAGGCGGCCGATATGACAAAAATTCTGGCTATTGATGATAACCAGGCAGTGCTGAATTTTCTAAGGATATTAATACTTCAGAAAGGGAAGTATGAGATAGATATACTTCAGGACAGCAGAATGTCATACGAAAAGCTAAAGGGAAGCAGTTATGATATTCTTCTTCTTGATATGGACATGCCGGAAGTAACAGGGCTTGATATACTAAAGTATATAAAGCTAAATAATCTTTCGGTAAGGACGATAGTTCTTACAGGAGTAGAAGATATAGATCTTGCGATATCTGCCATGAAATTAGGAACTTATGACTACATGCTAAAGCCGGTTGATGAACGTAAGCTATTTGAAGTCATCGATGCAGCGATTGATCAGAGTATGATAGTAAAGAAGCTGCCGGGGATGACAGGAAATATTATTTCCGGGGCTCCCAAATTTCATGAAGCTTTCAGGAACATTATAACAAACGATGAAAAGATGCTGAATGTATTTTATCTGGCAGAGAAATTTGCACGTACGGATAATAGTGTACTTATTTGGGGTGAAAGCGGTTCGGGCAAGGAATTAATAGCAGAGGCAATCCATAAGATAAGTGACCGCTTGAATGAGAAGTTTATAGCAGTAAATGCAGGGGCATTTGCGCAGGAATTATTTTCATCGGAATTCTTTGGTTATGAAAAGGGTGCATTTACAGGAGCATCAAAAGACAAAGCAGGATTTTTAGAAGAAGCCGAAGGGGGGACACTTTTTTTAGATGAGATAGGTGAATTGTCGCCGGCTATCCAGGTAAAACTTTTAAGGGTTTTGCAGGAAGAGGAATTCTACAGGCTTGGATCGACCAAGAACCGCAAGGCGAATGTAAGGATAATAGCAGCAACGAATAAAAACTTATTTGAAGAAATTGCTAAGGGAAATTTCCGGAAGGATCTGTTTTTCAGGCTCAATATAAATTCAATCAGTCTTCCTCCGTTAAGAGAACGCAAAGGGGATATTGAATTATTATCAGATTACTTCCTAAGGAAGTTCAACGGGAAATATGGAAAACAAATTCGCAGAATATCGCCTTCGGTTCTTAACTGTCTGAAAGAATATTCATTCCCCGGCAATGTAAGGGAACTTATGAATATAATTAACAGCGCAGTTATAGTTGAGGCAACCGATGAACTAAAGAAAAAATCGCTTCCGGGATATTTCCTTGAAAAGAATCAGTTTATTCCAGATACAGAGGAAGAGGAAACCCCCGGAACGCTTGCAGAGGCAGAGAAGATACATATTCAGAAAGTACTACATTTTACTAATAATAACAGAACCAAAGCTGCCCGAATACTTGGCATATCAAGAGTAAACCTGATTGCAAAAATTGAAAAGTATGGATTAAATAATAAAGGATGACTTTTCATATTTTCTTTTCTCTACTCAGGATCTGGGCAAACTGTACAGAGAAAGTTTCAAAGAAGGGCCAGTTGCCTGTAAGTATATTCTTATCAATAATATATTTTTCTTTAACAAGAATTCCTTCTGCATTTATAAGGTCAGGCTGTATATCCTTAAAGCCGGTAACTTTTTTCCCATTAATTATGCCCGATGCAGCCAAAAGTAATGGTCCATGACAGATTGCGGCAATTATTTTATTATCATTATTGAACTCTCTTATAAGTTTTGTGACAAGCCTTGCCGTAGATGGATCCTTAAGCAGGTTGGCAGGCGCATAGCCTCCGGGAATATAGACGGCGTCGAAATCAGATGCTGATACCTCCTGAAGCTGAAGATCAATGTTAATTGATCTTCTTTCAGACATATCCAGTTTATTGTTTATTTTATTTTTATAGTGCCCCTCGAGTGTATTACCGCATCCGGCATACTTTATATCTGCGCCCCATTTTTTAAGATTTTCAGGGATCAATATGGTTTCGTGCCAGTCGAAATCATAACCTGTAAGCACAAGTATTTTTTTACCTTTAAGGTTAAAATTATATTCTGTTCCTGAATCTTCCCACCAGACTTTTGAAACTTGCTCCTTAGGTGCCAGTTCATCAATTATACTGCTGCTTATCCAGTATATATCGCCTCCAGAGCCATTTTGCGGACCATTCAGGTAGTTTGAGAGCTGATTATAGTCAGAAACCTTCGCCAGGGGTTTAGACTTATAACTAGTGAAGAAGAAATATTTACCATCAGGAGAAAAGTTAGGGCAGTAGTCCTGAGAATTTGAATTAATCTTATTGCCCATATTTTTAGGCTGTCCCCAGGAGCCGTCTTTCTGTCTAAATGAAATATAAAGGTCTCCAGAGCCATAGCCATCGGGTCTGGGTGAAGTGAAAATAAGGAAACTTTCATCAGGTGAAACATATGGATCCCACTCGGCATATATGGAATTTATATTTCCCGGGAGTTTTTCAGCCGGGAGATAATTACCGCCTGTGAATCTGCTAAAATATATGTCAGTTTTATTAACATCGAACTTTCCAGTATTATTCTCATAATCCGCATGGAAAAATACAGTTCCATTTTTTGATACAGAGACATACATTTCATTTTTTTCTGTATTAAAGTCTAAGAATTCAGGTATTCCCCAATTTTCGCCATTTCTTTTAACGGCCCATATATTCCAGTCAGTTGAATTAGGCCTTGAAGGCGCAGGCCTGTTGGAGCAGAAGTAAAGAGTTTTCCCATCCGGGGCGAAGAAAGGATCGGCATTCATAAACTCTCCGTCTGAGAATGGGGCAAGCTCAGGTTCACTCCATCGGTTTCCCGTCATTTTCATTACAAAGACAGCCATTTGGCTCCAACCATTGCGGATAGAAAAGTAGAACTCCCGGCCATCGGGAGAAAATGTCGAGTTAAATTCATTTAGTCCGGTAGAAACAATTCCGGGGGCGAAGAGCTCAGCATCCATCCCTGGCTTTTTCTGTCCTAAATATTCTCCTCTGATCTTTTTATTTGAAGCAGAGAGCAATATATCAGGAGAAAGGAGTATTAAGACTGTAAAAAAAGACACAACAAGTAATTTCATAAAGCACCTCCAGTTTTTTCAGAAAATTAGGGTAAAGAGGCGGAAAAATCTTCCTGATATATAATTCCGGAAGATGAAATTATAATTCAATCAGACAAAAATAAAGATTTTCAGCTATTGAACTTTATGTTTAAAGGGAAGTCAATTAACCAGGTCTTTATTCCTGTAGTCTGATGGGGTTGAGCCGGTTAGTTTTTTAAAAATACTATTAAAGACCGATAGAGAATTAAACCCGCATTCGAATGCAATGCTTGATATTGTCTGATCTTTAAATTCCGGATCATTAAGCATTTTCTGAGCTAATCTTACGCGGTAAGAATTTATAAATTCCGGGAAACTCTGATTGAAGTTCTTATTAATCAAAAACGAGAGTAACTGGGGTGAGATCTGAAGCATTTTTGCAAGTTCAGGCATAGTTAGTTTATTGTTCTTATAAACTTTTTCATCCTGAAGGATCTTAAGCAAGTGTCCGGTATAATGTTTCTGAAGTTCATCATCCACACTAATGTGTTTATATTTTTCAGCCTTTTTAGCTGTTTTTTTAGACAGGGTGTTTGTTTTCAGGGTCTTAAAGGTCAGATAATAAAAGACGCAAGTAAACACCAGAGGGCTAAGGACATAAGGGTAGCCGTGTACAAAGGCATGAAGGAAGTAAGATATCCAGACAATAAAAGCAGAGAAAAGAAAATCGGGTAGTCTAAGGAGTACTATATTTTCACTTTTCCCTTCAGCTAATAAGCTGCGTTTTACGTTCCAAAAAGCAATGATTAGATAAGTAAGGATCTGCGCAAGCACCAGTCTGTAAACAAAATTCCATAGCGGATTCCTGTGATATTCAAGTATTCCGGCAAAGGATATGATCAAAGTAAATGGGAGGAAATGAAGCAGATAAAGCCGTTTAAATCTGAAATTCTCATTAAGTAATGATAAAGTAAAAAGATAGAATAAAGGTCCAACTGAAGAAAATGCAGCCAGGCCAATATTTATATAAAAACTGTCGAGGGCAGGGT
>JBLNEL010000310.1:0-10948 GCA_050262615.1 Bacillota bacterium | reverse complement strand
CCGATAATGAATGCTTACGGTGAACTAATTGGAGTAAATTACGACCGCACGTATGAAGCAACAATAAACGATTACGCATGGAATGAGAACTACAGCAGGTCGATCGGTGTAGATATCCGTTATGTATTATGGGTTACTCAGAAGATAGGCGGGGCTGATTTCATACTAAACGAGCTTGGCATTAAAGGCATGTAAATAAAACATGTTCCTTCAAAACTGTTTTTTTTCAGAGCGGAATTTATTTTCCGCTCTGAAGGTATATTTTCACTAAAAATTTAATCCGGATTGTCTCATTTATTCTTTTGGTGTTCAACTATTTTTGGTATTTAATTTTTTCAGTGTTTAAATTCATTTGGTTCTAATTATGTTATTTTTTTGCATTTTTATCTTCTTTGTCATTTTTTTGCTCATCATTTCTGTATTCTGTCATCCCGCCGCTAACACTTTTACTCTTATTAAAGCCATGCGACTGAAGAATCTCCTGAGCCTTAGCCGAACGGTGTCCTGACCTGCAGATAACAGCAATATCCTTATCTTTGTAGTTTTCCAGCTCATTTATTCGTTTATCAAGATCCTGAACCGGGATATTAATTGCCCTGTCAAGTTTTCCCAGAGGACCATTAAGTTCCTCCGGAGTTCTTACATCAAGAATTACAAGTGAAGAATCTGTTTTCATTTTTTGCTTTAATTCATCTACACTTATAGTTTTAGATTTATCCTGTGCACATCCTGTTGAATATACAACAGAAAGAAATGCAATAAGGAGGATCAGTTTTATTTTTTTCATGTTTACTCCCTTGTTGACCGTACTAAAAAATTTAATAAAGCCGGGAAAATTCTCCCGATGTTTAATGCGATCTGGTTTAATTTTTTATTCATTATAACACTCTGAATCAGTCTGGCAGCAAAAATTCTTTTTGAGAATTCTGCATTCCATTTTACTTTGTACAATTTTTCCATTTTTTGAGCCGGGGATGTAAAGTTCTTACTGACAATATCTGCAATTAATTTCCCGCTCTGCATTGCCATTGCTATACCATCACCGGCTAAGGGGGCAATTACTCTTGCAGCATCGCCAATCATAATTACACCATTTACCGACAGGTCTTTTCTGCCGAAAAATATGTTCCCTGTGCCATATATTGGGGCGCATTCAATAATCTTACTCACTTCAGGCAAAAAGAGTTCCTTAAAAGATATATTTTTTTCCATAAGAAGCCTAAGGTGATCTCTTGAAGAGCCCTTAAAGCAATTTCTGTCTTCAAGAAAGCAAACAGTTAATATCCTGTCATTTACAGCATTCAGGCCGCAATAGATACCTTCTGCGGTATAGATCTGTATCTCGTTTAAAGGGAATTTTGGGGCAATATTGAGCGGGAAATGAAACTTAATTCCATTAAACCGGGAAACAGAGTCTGCCTGCTCTCTATTTAGCTCTTTATCCAGAAAATTTTTCTTTCCATAAGCACCGATTACTATATTGGTTCTTATGCTGCAGGGCTGACCATTTTTATTTAATATAATAAGTCTATAGTTCTTCTCATTCTCTTTTGAAATATTTTTTACCTCTGCCGGCTGAATAACCGCAGCACCTTTTTTTACTGCATTCTCAAGCAGAAGCTGGTCAAAAGCTCCCCGTTTAAGTCCATAGCCAATAAAGCCAAGTGGTGAAACAAGCATTCCTCCATTTTGATTAACAAATCTTATTGAAGTAACCGGGTTTGCGCCTAATGAAAATAAATGGTCTTTAATATCAAGCTCATCCAGTATAGCTGTTACTTCTTTTGAAAGGAACTCTCCGCAGAGAGTCTCACGAGGGAAAACTTTTTTTTCAATCAGGCAGACACTGAATCCATAGTCACTTAAATATGCAGCGGCAGTAGAGCCTGCCGGTCCGCCTCCAACTATAGTTACCTGATATTTTTCTCCCTCAAGCATTTCCCTTTATCCGGAATATTATAATAGATATCCTAACTTTACACACCTGTTTCAGAAACAGGAATAATGATCATCCACCTGAATGCCCACTTTCTTTTTATTATATACTTCTTAATTCCGGCTGCCTGAAGGAACTTCACCAACTCAGTTTTTATAAAGCCGCGTTTTACTGATAGCGGTCCGTCATTTTTTACCATCTGACTTCTGGAAAATAAAGCCGTAAGGAGCTTTATTCCCAGGTAGGCCAGTATATTCCGCCTTAAGTCATTAATAACGATCCCCTGACGGGAGAGAGACATAAACGCCTGCAGTAACCTGATAATGTCATTTTCCTTAAAGTGATGTAGAAACAGTGAAGCATGAACAACATCAAATGCTTTATCCTTAAAAGGAAGATAAAGAGCATTGCTGCAGACAGTATAATTGCCAGGCTGCCTATTCTTTTCATACCTGCAGGCCCGGATATTAAGATCAATATTTGTCCAATTTATCTGATAAGCTTTATTATTTAAAATATAAAAGTACTCTGCACCTCCTGCGCCCACATCAAGTACAGATAAGTGATATTTTGAAGCTGAGGCCGCATTTGACTTCCGGCTGGTATTTATAAGATACTTAAATGCCCTCTTAAAGATTAAATTGCCCCCCAGAAACTTATTTATTAGACTTAATTCATCAAGTGCATCATCAATTCTATTATCAGTAATTGAAAAGTCATCCATTATTTCTTTGCGGTATTCTCTTCTTAGGGTCATCAGATACCTTTCAGGATTGCAACTTCCATTGTTAAGCCAGGACCAAATGCCACAGCGCAAAGAAGCTCATCTTTCCTGATCTTACGGGTATCAATTATATTTTTTATAACATAGAGAATTGTAGCCGAAGACATATTGCCGAAGTTTTTCAGAACATACCGGGAACTCTCCATCTGTTCGTCACTTAATTTTAAGCCCATCTGCATTGCATCTAAAATTGCTCTTCCCCCGGGATGCAGAGCCCAGTAGCTTACAGACTGCTTTTCTATACCGGCTTTATTTAATATACTGATCAAAGCAGGAACAGCCTGCTCTAAGATAATGTTCGGTAATTCAGAAGAAAGCATCATCTCAAATCCGAAATTTCCTATCTTCCAGCCCATGTATTCTGCAGAATTATCAAATAAAGTTGTGTGTGTCTCTAATAGATCCAATTTCCCTGGTTGTCTGTACTCCGGAGAATTTGAAAAAAGTGCTGCAGCACAACCATCTGCAAATATTATATTTGAAAGAATATTATCCCTTGAAGGTTCGGTCTGAAGGTGGAGGCTGCAAAGTTCTACTGAAACCATAAGCGCTGCCGAGTGGTGATCTTCTTTTAACTGATTCAATGATTCCAGGATGGATGTAAAGCCGGTTATTGCAGCAGCACACCCCATAAAGCCTATATTTGTTCTCTGCGCATCACATAGGATATTAAAAGTCTTCATCAGATAGTAATCAAGTCCGGGAGCAAAGAAACCGGTACAAGAGACCGTAATAAGCCTCTTAATTGCAGAAGGGTCAAAATCATTTTTATTTAGCAGGTCACCAACGGCCTTTTCGCTTAGCTGTTTAGACCACCTCTCATATTCATCCATGCGGGCCTTTGTGCCTGGTTTAATGGGATTATGTGCATGGGAATAAAATTTTTCGTTAGAATTATCATCACCATCAGGAATCACAATATATCTGTTCTCTATGCCAGAGTGGTAAGCTGCCGTATCTATCAATCGTCCGACAGCCGGGCGGTCGGCCATTTTTTTCTTTAATTCAAGTGCTGCTTTTGCCTGCGATACTTTATATGGCGGCAGTCCAGTTGCAATGTCTATTAACATAGTATTTCCGGTTTGAAGAAAATTGATAATTTTTAAGAATTTAAGTGAAAGTAAAAAGTTGGCTCTTTCTCTATTTCGGACCAAAATTGCAGAGAATTTATAATCCGCCCCTTTTTAATAATTTAACATATGAATGCATATTTGCAACACACTTATCTGCCAGTAGGGTTAAAAGGAAAACATAAATTAATCAAGTATTAAAAGGTTGATACAGATTGGTTTTTAATTGCGAAATAACTATTTTTGCCAAAACTAAAACAAAAAAAATACTTTATGAAAAAATTATACTTTGCTTTCGCTTTGTTGTTTTCTGTTGTTTCATATGCGCAGGACCCTTGTTCAGGGATCACATCGGTCGATTACGCCGGACAGACATATCACACTGTTGCAATTGGAAATCAGTGCTGGTTTAAGGAAAACCTTAACGTTGGAACTATCATACCGGCTGTTCAGGAACAGACGAATAACCAGGTAATCGAAAAGTCCTGCTATGATGACAATCCTTCCAGCTGCACGACATACGGAGGGTTGTACCAGTGGGATGAAGCATTGCAATATAAAAAAAGCAGCGGCACGGTAAAGGGAATCTGTCCGACCGGGTGGCATATCCCTTCGGAAAAAGAGTTCATTGAATTAAGGACTGCTGTAAATAATGATGGTAATTCATTAAAGGCTCTCGGCGAAGGAATTGGCGAGGGTGAAGGCACAAATAAAAGCGGTTTTTCAGCTTTGATGGCCATTGGCAATTATAACGGAATGTGGTATAGCCAGCATACATCCTGTTTCTGGAGCTCAACTGAGTATAATTACTCAGATGGCGTGGATATGTATCTGGGTTTGCATTACAGCCCTGTATATATCGGCAATGAAAGCAAAACTTACGGCTTCAGTGTAAGATGCATTAAGGATAACTCATCTACTGGTCTTAATGGTGAAAAATCAGGTCAAATGCCTGGTGAATTTTCACTTATGCAGAACTATCCTAACCCTTTCAACCCTGCTACAGTAATAAGCTATCAGCTGCCGGTAAATTCCCAGGTCAGACTTAAAGTCTATGATTCTATAGGAAATGAAATTGCCATACTTGTAAATGAATTCAAGCCCGCAGGCAGCTACCAGGTTTCTTTTGACGGCAGTAAGCTTTCAAGCGGCATATACTACTATGAACTCACCGCAGGGAGTTACAAGAAAACCAGTAAAATGATACTGGCAAAGTAGTAAATTCTAAGCAGACCTGTTTAAGATAGGAAGGAGAATCTGTTGAAATTCTGAAGATGGGGGAAATTCCCGCAGAAGCTTTTTTCCTGAAAATATTATATTTTGAGCGGAACATAATAAATATGTATCCGCTTTTTTTTTGAAAAGAGTAAGAATGCGTAAAAAAGTACTGATAATTTTATTTTCAATTCCTTTATCGTTAAATGCGCAAAAGCTAAGTGTGGATATAAAGGGATCAAAATCTGAAAGAGCTATTCTTTATTCACTCCAGGGTGAAAAGACTCTTATTGTAGACACACTAAAATCATCCTCCACAGGAAGGTTTGAATACTGGTTAGATCCTGATAAACTTCACAGGGGATTTTACCGCCTGGAAGTCAGTAAAGCCAGCCCGGTTGATTTTATTTACGACAATGAGGCGGTCAGTCTTAAGACTGATCTTAGCAATTCTGCAGAGAGTTTACAGGTAGTCTCTTCGGAGAGCAACAGGCTTTATTATTCATTTATAAGGCTAAACAGGCTTTATAAAGCGAAGTCCGAACTGCTGCAGCTCATATTAGTCCGTTACCCCGAAGAAGACGATTTCTATAAAAATACAGTTTCAAAGCTTAAAGAGCTTCAGGCAGAATATCAGGACTTTGTAAACAACAGATCACAGAAAAAGCAAAAGTCATTTATTGCAAAATACATCAGGTCAGCTCAGCTGCCGGTTGTCACTGTTAAAACGCCACCTGAAAAGCAGCTTATCTATTTAAAATCCCATGCACTGGATAAAATTGATTTTAGTGACAGCGAATTGATCTATTCCGACCTGTTTACATCCAAATCAATTGAATACCTTAGTTATTACAGGAATCCGCAGTTATCAAAGGAAGCCCTGGAAAAGGAATTTATGATATCCGTCGATTCACTTCTTCATAGGGCTAAAGTCAGTCAGATGGTTTATCAGCAGATCACAGAATACCTGATCGAAGGGTTCAGGAAGTTTGGCTTCGACAGAACAATAGATTACATTTTAGAAAATTACGTCATTAAAGATGACCTATGCCTGGATCCAAAAATTGAAAATTCAATTGAGCGGCGTATTGCTCAGAGCAAATATCTTCCTTTGAATTCTCTTGCGCCCGAAATTACACTTCCTGACAGCAGCGGAGAACAAAAAAGTCTAAAGGAAATAAATTCCAGTAATGTCTTAGTTGTGTTTTATGCCAGCTGGTGTCCGCATTGCAGGGAAATTATGCCTCAGCTTAAAGGCTTATATAGCAGATTAAAGGGAAAAGGGATTGAAGTGCTGGCTGTTTCGCTTGACAGTAAAAAAGAGGAATGGATTAATTTTATAAAAGAAAACGGCTTTGAGTGGGCAGATCTGTCTGATCTAAAGGGCTGGGAAAGTCAGGCAGCAGCAGATTATCATATTTATGCTACCCCATCGATGTTTCTGCTTAATAAAGAAAGAAGGATACTTGGAAAGCCCACTACAATAGAAGAATTAACAGAACTACTAAGAACTCTCAGATTATAGAACAGTTGATAAAAAAAAGCAGCCGGAAAATAGTTTTCACTATCGCCGGCTGCTTCGACCATAACAATTTACATAAGTATTTTATTACTTAGCAAATATCATTTTCTTTGTTAATGAGAAGTCATTTCCATTATGACCAGCTACTTCGAGTCTGTAGAGGTATACACCTGAAGCAACTACGCTGCCATTCATGTCCCTGCCGTTCCAGTTAACTTTATAGTTACCAGTATTGTAGTCACCTTCAGCTAAGGTAGCAACTAACTGACCAACTGCATTGTAAACATTTAATTTAACACGTGCAGCACTTGGAACTGAGAATTCAATCATAGTTGTAGGATTGAATGGGTTAGGATAGTTCTGGCTTAAGTTGTAAGCTTTTGGCATCTGTTCGTTCTTGAACTGAACGCCAGTAACACCAGTTAAAGCATTCTGCAATAAAGCAACTGCATACTTTGTATTGTGCATACCACCGCTGGCATCATTCTTTACGAAGTAGTAGTTATAGATTGCCTGGATAACTCTTGGTTTGCCTTTAACAGCAAGTGAGTCTTTTTTCATGTTAACAACATCACCTGTTGCAGGATCGTTTGGCAGTACTGATTTAAGTTTTGCCATAAGATTTGCAACTTCAGTCTTAACACCTTCAACTTTACCGTTACCATCGTAGTCTAAGCCCTTGATATCATCGAACTTAGTAATGCTTGAACCGTGGCAGGTTTTACATGTACCAACTAAATCTGTTTCAACACCCTTTGAATCAACTGAAATCATTGACATTGAGTGGTTAGCAATTGTAAGACCAACGTCTGTGCGCGGCTGCATATGGCAGGTAACGCATGAGTTGTCTAAGTGAGTATGTGTTGAATAACCAGCAAGCGGGAGTCCGTAGTTATAAGCATTCTGTCCGAAGAACATATCTGCCTGTGGACTTCCATGAGGGTTGAAACGGTCAGCCCATCCATAATAAGGAGCTGATGTTGTAACTTTCTGAGCATAACGTGAGCTGTGGCAGTTCATACAAAGCTGGCCTTTTCCACCAACGTTTGCAATTTTGAAACCGTTCTTTAATGTATCAGCAGTAACTGTACGGAGCTGGTTTTCGTTTCCATTTCCGTGAGGATCGTGGCAAACTGAGCAGGTTACAGGGCTATTGCCGTCTGCAGCTGTGAAGATTGAAGTTTTACCATCTAAGCCAACGCTTTTCTTTCCATTGTTAACCCATTTAACGAAACCGCTGCCGCTATGGCATGGGAAACAGCCAGTGTTAGTACCAACGTGTGCACCTTCAACCCAGGTAGCATGACCTGATGAGTTATAATCCTGACCTAATCTGTGATGTGACATTGAATCATGGCACTGGTTACATACGCCAGCATCGAGAGTTGAACTTATCTTTGTTTTTTCGCCGTTGTGATCAGCACCTGGTCCATGGCAGCTTTCGCAGCCGATTGTAGCCATTGGCAGCGCTGCAGGGTTTTTCTGTTTGAGTAAATTCAATGCTGTTTCATCGCCAGTCGGTGTCCAGTAATCGCCGCCTCTGTATTCTAAGCCTTTATACCAGAGAGTATCAAAGCCAGTCTGTCTTACCTGATATCCGAAGTTGTTGTTGTCAACTGTTGGATCCCAGCCAGTAGTGTGGCATTTGATGCAACCTGTAGCATAAGCACCCTTGCCAGCTTCAACTTCAAGCTTACCGGTTATACCTTCTTCATATATTTTAGCGTGATTTGTTTTTTCCCAGTTATTGTAGTTTTCATGATGGCATGAACCGCAAGGAACTGGTTTGCCTGCAACAAATTCACTTGAAGAACCAATGTATGTACTTGCATAGATTGAATCTGTTGAAGATGAGCTTCCTGAAGTAACCTTAACAACATAACGTCCAGGAACATCAGGAGTAAATGTAACAAATTTCTTAGTAGCACTGTCAATAACTGCGTTTGAACCAGCCGGTTTACTTACAAATGTCCAGTTAAAAGAAGTAACTGAGCCTGTAGTATCAGCTGATAAATAAACCTTTGACCCCTTTCCGACAGTACGAAGGCCGGTAGAAGCAGCATTGGTGATGCCAGTGTACTTTAACTTCAAAGCAGAAACACGCGTAGGTGTCATAGCTTCCACTCTGATTTTTACTGTCTGAGCTGCCGCGTCTAAGGTCAATATGCATCCCAGCAGTGCGATCGTACAAAATAGTATCGATCTTTTCATAACTAAACCTCCAAATAATGTTAAATTGTCAACCATGCGCATGATTCCACAGATAAGAGGCTATCTGCGAAGCAGCTTATTAAAAAACTAGCTCTTATGGTCGTGCTGCTTAGTACAAATTGCATACCATGTACTTACAATCTACTTACATCAAAATTCGAAGGAAAAAAAGATCGTGATGTCAGAAATTCTCAAAACTAATAAAATGTTTTTTTATGTTGTAGAAAAACAACTCATTTTGTCCGAATATAATGTTTATTATTTGAACAATTTTGCTCTATTTGTGTAAATTTCTTGAGTAATCCATTTCCTTAATTTTATTAGGAAGTTCCGTATTTGCTGAAAATTTCAGCACTTAAATTACATGTTTTCCGGTACTAAAAAATTGCGGATTGGCAGAATATTATGTTAGTTAATTATTTGAAGTGTTTAATTATTCTACAGTCTTTTGTTACTTTTGACACGTCGAAATGAATTATAATCTGGACGGATTTTTTTAATATTAATAAGCTAAGCTATCAGAGGAATTAAATTATGCAGAAGTATATTAAGAATGGAATAAAGTATTTTTGCAGTATTAAATTGTGCAGGGAGTACAATAAAGATTTCAATGTACTCCCTGTAAACTCTGCATATAATCTTTTAATGAAGTTTATTTAAGATTGCTGCTTACTACAATTATTTCAGTAGCTCTTAGAGCTTGTGAAACCGGGCAATTCTTTTTGGTTTCTTCAACAAGTTTCTGGAATGTATCATTGTCAATTCCCGGGACTTCGGCTTCTGTTGAGACTTCAATCTTTGTTATTTTGAATCCTTCTCCAACCTTCTCCAGATACACTTTGTCCTCAGTCTTTACAGTAACCGGATTAAAACCGGCTTTACCCAATGAACCTGAAAGCGCCATCGAAAAACATCCTGAATGTGCTGCTGCAATTAGTTCTTCGGGGTTTGTTCCAGTGCCTTCTTCAAAGCGCGAAGTAAATGAATATCTTCCGTCTATTGCACCTGTCTGTGATTTAAGTGTTCCTGTACCATCTTTTAATGTTCCTTTCCATTCTGCGTTAGCTTTTCTAACTGGCATTTGTGACCTCCTTTGATTTTAATATTAACTTTGTAATTATTATAGTGAAAATCATTAGACTTTCTGTGTCTATGATTTCCGTAAAAAAGTAATTTCCTGGTTTATGATTTTCAGTGTCTATGATTTTCAGTGTCTATGATTTTCTTGATCCCATTACCACCATTACAATTCCTGCAACAACCGCAACACCTGAGGCAATTGGAGTAATTGGAACACTTTCCTTCTTTTCTGACTGCACTTCAACAGGGCCTAAATCAACAACCTTTTCCTTCTTTGTAAAACTAAATCCGCCAAAAATAAATCCCAGAATCCCAAGTATAATCAGGATTACGCCAACAACAGTCAAACCCTTCATTTTACCCTCCTTAAATTACCCTGGACAATAAGAATGTTTTGCCTCACATAGACTATAATGTTATATCTTACGATTTATTTATTTGAATTTCAACTATTTGAAAATATTTAAGAAAAAGAACTAATTGAAAAGTAAAAGAAGAGTTTTAGGGGAAGGATGACCAGCATGTGGAAGACACATTGCTTAGTAAGAACAGCATGTGTCTTCCTGAAATTAGTTTTATAAATTCCTTTTTTTGAAATGAACCGGATCACCCCATTCATTTAGACCAACTGTTTCGCCTATAAATTCTATTCTGCGCTGAAGGCAGGAATTGCACTCGCCATAGCCTTCATTGATACAAGGCTTGTCATCATATAACTGGTAATAAGGACGGTACTCAATATCGGTTATATTAGGCATAATAACATTAGCACCTGCAAGCAAACCCAGTTCCCGGCCGGTTGGCTTTAAGGCCTGAAGCGCAGTAGTTGAAGCAATATTTATGTCTTTCATTAACAGTCGTGCTACAGCTATCATTTTAAGTGAAAGATTAAATTGTCTTTCTTTTACGGATTCAAAATCCTCAAAACTATCTTTCATTGGAGTATCTTTATGTGTAATAAACGGGCCCATGCCGATCATATCAATATCCATATTCCTGAAAAATATGATATCATCTGCAAGATGATCTGTTGTCTGGTATGGCAGTCCTATCATTACGCCTGTACCTACCTGGTAACCGGTCTGGCGAAGAAATTCGATGCATCTGACCCTTTCGGTATAGGAGTGGTC
>JBLNEL010000309.1:0-5787 GCA_050262615.1 Bacillota bacterium | reverse complement strand
ATTTTTTATTTATATCCTGATTATTATCTTTATTAAAAGAGTTTCGCTGCTTGTTGCTAATTACTTTAAAGTCCCTTCTGATTTTATACTGACGAAAAATCAAATAAAATTTCGTTTTCTGAAAGTACTTGCTTCTGCTGCAGCTAGTATATTCTTTCTCTATTTAAATGCTGATTCTCTTATTGGAAGCAGATCATATAATCCTTCATATTACTTTTATATGACAGGAATGGGAATTATTGTCTCGTCTGCTGCAGTTTACAATCATTTAAAGGGTAATATAAAGTATGATTTTTTTATTTTCCTGAATCTAATGGCATTTATTATTATAACCGGACTTGGTACCAGTCTCTACAATAATAATATATTAATCGACTTTAATGCTATTGATCCTTTTACTGAAAATAGCTTCTACCTTTTTATTTTTATGATTGTATTTGCACTGACTATTAACAGTTGCCTTCTGTCCCCTGATTTCCAAAGCTTCTGTGTGGATTTGACAGCTGCAAATTCTTTGATCTTTGCTTTACTCGTTAACTTTTCAATTCCTGAGTTCCGTGATAAACAATTGCAGATAATACTTACAGAAATATTCTCATTACTGATATTGATTCAATTAATAAAAACTATGCCCAGACTGAAAAGTTATATCTTTTATCTTTCTTTCGTCCTTCCATTTGGAGCTTTATTAAAGCTTATTATACATTGATCTAGCATTCGAACTATTGGACAATGACCACACCCTTCATCATACTTGCATGAATTACACAGTAATAGTTATATGTTCCCTTTGCTTCAAATTTAAAGCTGTATCTGCCATTTGCACCAATATTGCCGCTGTCAAATTTGCCATCAGGATTCCCTGGTGTACCACTTGTAACCGTATGCGCAAATGTATCTTTATTTATCCAGGTAACAGTCGTCCCCTCTGCAACAGTAATGCTGGAAGGTGAAAACGTGCTGGACTGCATATTTACTTCAGTGCCAGATGTAGTCCCATTACCTGTTGGATTACTGTTTGTACCGCTATCATTTTTACTGCATCCATGCAGCGTAATTATAAAAATAATCCCTAGTACAATAGCTTTATAATTGAAAATTGTTTTAGATTTCGGCTTCATTTTTTTTATCATCCTTTCTTTTACCAATCACATGACTCAGCACATGGTTAACTATTCTGTTGCAAATTCGCAAATCAAACTTGTACACTTCTTCATAATGGAAAAATTGGCTAAGACTTTCGCGCAGCATTTCTTTTGCCCTGTTCAGCCTTACCTTTACATTGCTTTCTGTAATATTCAGACACTTGCTGGTTTCTAAAACACTCATATCCTCAATTTCGCGCATAATGAATACAACCCTGTATTTCTCAGGCAGTTCATTAACGGCTTTCTCGAGAATTTCTTTAAGCTCATTGTTGATTGTCATTTTGTAAGGATTATCCATTTCATCAATCCCGATAGTGTGCTTTCCCCAGTTATTTTCTTTAACTGTCTCTTTTTCCTCAGTATATGGGGTAAATCTTTGTTTTTGTTTTATTCTGGCTAAAGCTTCATTTATAAATATCCTTATCAGCCATGTTGAAAACTTTGCCCTGTTCTCGAATCTTTCGAGCTGCTCATAAGCCTTTATATATGAGGATTGAATTGCATCCTCTATATCTACCTCATCCTGCAGATATGCATGACCAATCCTGAAAAGCCTTTGGTTATATCTTCTCATTATTACTTCATATGAATTCTTATCACCAGTAAGGACCTTTTGTATTATTTCTTCATCACTAAGTGTATGATTCAAAGTAACTTTTGCTAATTCATTTACAATATTTGATTTTATATCATTCATTGTCTTTTCTTTGTAATTATTGATATATGCTTATTTGATTATTATATGTCATAAAGGTTACAAATTCCACTTATGTTTATTATTCCCCTTTTCTGTAACCTTTCTCTATCCTGGATTATCAAACATATAAAGATAAAGGTGTAAAAATGATCACAACAATTATTCTTTTTGCAGTAGGAGCATTATTCGGTCTGCATATTATGACTCACGTATTAAAGTCGAAACCAACTCCAAAAGTATCTGTTCTTCTCCATGGATTATTAGTTGTCGTTGCTTTAATACTAACAATTATTGCAGCAGCTGACAATGCAAATGGAATGCTTATAGGCAGTTTGGTATTATTTGTAATTGCAGCCCTTGGCGGATTCGTAATGGTATACATTGATCTTGGGAAAAAACGTAATCCGCCAAAAGGTTTAGCAATTCTGCACCCTATTTTAGCAGCAATTGGACTAGTTTTACTGATTATTTACGCTTTTGGTAAATAGTTAAAAAGATCTGGGACCGATCTTTTTCATATCATGATCCGGATAGGAAGATATAATTTTATTCAAAGGATATAAATATTTCCAAATCTCAGCTCAAAGCCGTATCTTTGCTCCTCATAATTATTGATTAATAAAGCAGGGATATTTATATGAGAGTCAAATGGATATATTGTGTTTTATTGGCTTTTTTAAGCTTCCACTCACTAACTTTCGCCCAGGGAAAATCCGAAGGAAGGAAGAATAAACAGAAGAAAGAACAGCAAATATTTGTTGCAAACTGGAATCTTGAGAATTTGTTTGATACTGCAGATGACCCGCTTAAAAATGACGAAGAGTTTTTGCCTGAGGGCGCAAATCAATGGACAAATGAAAAACTTGATACCAAATTCTCAAATCTTGCTAAAGTTATCAGATCCATGAATCAGGAAAATGGTCCTGATTTACTTGGAGTTGAAGAAGTGGAAAATCGTGGATTGCTCGACACTTTAATTACCAGGCATTTCAAAGACAAAAACTATAAAGTTGCTTATGCCGATTGTCCTGATAACCGTGGAATTGACATTGGTATAATATATAATGCAGATAAGCTTCATTTTCTTAAACAGCACACAGATACAGTAAAACTGCAGGAAAATTACCCTACCAGATTAATACTCTCTGCTGGTTTTCTTCTTAATAAAAAGGATACCCTTTATGTTTATGTAAACCACTGGCCATCTAGAAGAGGTGGAGAAAATGAGTCTGATAAAAACCGCGAAGCAGCTGCTTCTGTATTAAAAAATGATATTGAAGGATTATTAAGAAAAAGTAAAAACTCAAACCTTCTTATTCTGGGAGACTTTAATGATGAACCATCTGACCCTTCACTGAATAAGACTCTCGGTGCTGCTGATTGCGGATGCGATCCTGCTGCTAATGTAAGATCTGATCTTTATAACCTGGCTTATCAGAAACACACAGCTAAAGAAGGTTCTTTTTTCTACCAGGGAAACTGGAATATGCTTGATAATATTATAGCTTCGCAAAATTTGTTTAATAACCATTACAAATGCGGTTCATTTGAAGTTTATAAACCTGAATTTATGGTTACCAGAAATGGAAAATTCAAAGGAGCTCCGTTCCCAACATATGGCGGGAAAAGATACCTTGGCGGTTACAGCGATCACTTCCCTGTAACAGCTCTTTTATTTTTCTGATAATAATTCCCTGCGCATTTAAAAAGATGACATCTTACTTTGTTTTTGGAAAAGATGTCATCTTTTTTATTATAAATTCACTCAAAAGTTCTCTGCTGTCCTTGATTCTATCGGGACTGGCTTTCCAGAATTAGGTATATTTATTTTTACTATCTCCCCTTCTCCCGGTGCTGTGTTAAACCCGCTATTTGAGACATAAAGAGATCCATCAGGTCCAAATGTCATTGCTGTGGGGAAATTAAGATCGCAAGTAATTTCATCAACACTGCCATTTGAATTTATTCTGCTGACCTTTCCAGTATTCGGGAAAAAGAATGGGGGCTGTTCTGTTTTTGCTGATGTCTCCAGAACAAAAAGATTCCCAGCTTTATCGAATTCTAGTCCCAGAATTGTTGTAAATCCCTTTAAATATTCAGAGACATCATTCCCGTCTCTGCTGATCTTTAGTATTCTTGCCGATCCCTTCGGGAACGGTATTGTTGTAAGGTTTCCTACATAAAAATAGCCGTCCTTGTAAGCAAGTGCGGTTGGAACAATATGCCCATAGAGTTTCGAAATGTCTGCTACTCTCTCTATTTTATTATTCTCAATATCAAATCTGTCAAGTTCTCCATGGTTAGATTCAATAAAGTAAATATAATGTTCAACAACCACCATACTGTAAATATCTCCGTCCGGCTCAAAATCATCGGCTTCTGGCTGAGCAACAGGATTGTTTTTTAAAAAGCTGCTTATATCTGCAACCAATTTCCACTTCCCTGTATTGTCAAATTTTAATATTCCATTTGGGATCTCAGGATGACCGTGTGAACAGCCTGCTCCGCTTAAAGTAGCATAAAGTTCTCCATTGTAGAATCCTAATGAACTTATAGAGGTAAGATTCCCGCCTGTTGCAATATTACCCTGAGTTGATGGCAGACTGTCAGCAAAATGTGTGGAGCTGCCGGTTAAATCAGTTCTCGTGATACTTCCATTATTCCCTCCAAGATAAGGACCTACCGGAGCAAGTACCTGCTCGCATTCCCCCTGACTGGATATATACCCTTTGGTTCCTGACTCTCCTACATAGAGCATCCCGTCTGGCCCAAATCTTAATCCTCTTGGCTGGTTCAGATTCTTTATAATTGTGATAAACTCTTTATGAGTAACCTTCCCCAAAACTGAATTATCCTGCATTTTTTTTACTTCAGTTGGAGATTCTGCATCTTTTGAGCATGAAACCAGAAACAGTAATGATACTATTACCATTCCAAGCCCGGATTTTATAATAAGCCCCTTCATAAAAGATCCTTTCCAAGTATATTTATTTAATGTTTGTTTGACATCCCCGGAACTACTCAGTCCAGGAATGTCATTAACGCTATACAATATGAAGGGTCAAATCAACACATTAGCAATGCGCCATTTGATATTGATCAATTTAAATATGAAGAAATTTTTAATTATCTTTGAAAAAAAGCAGAAAACGAAATGTTGCACACACAATTATTGACTGAGGAAGATTCGCAAGTGATATTTATCACAATGCTATTCTTCCTACATTGAAAGGTATTAAATATATTGTCTTATTTAAGATTGGACATAAATTGACTTAAGATAAGGAGACACTTTACTTTAATAGTATCATTTTCTTTCCATAGTCATTGCCGGAGAGTTTTAAGATGTAATAATAAACACCGCTTGCACACATGGTCCCATCCTCAGTTCTCCCGTTCCAAATTACCGAATTTATTCCATCTTCTGTAGTTCTGTCAAAATATCTTATCCTTTGCCCAATTGCATTAATAATAAATAACTCCGCTTTCTCCCCTGCCTTAGCTTTGAAATCGATCCTGGTTGATGAATTAAAAGGATTTGGATAATTCTGGCTCAGTACGAAATCTTCAGGATATGAAGCGGCTGAAAGAGAATTTATATTCCTGGCAATTGTTAAATACCCATATAAGAACCTGTAGTTTTTATCCTGCGAATCACGCAATATTGCCCCGTTTGAATTCTCATATTCAAAATAGAATTTTACTATTTTCCCCTGCTCAAATTCCGGGATCGCCGCTGAATAAAACCCGTCTTTATCTTTGGTCATTGCAATGCTGCTGTAACCTTCGTTATCTGCAGAATAAAACAGTTTTAATGTGTTTTGTTTTATTCCGGGATTGCCGGGAAAAGCCTTGTGAACTACATATTGCCCGCCGTTAAATTCAAGATTAGGAAATTCAATTGCGCGCTTAGCCGAAACAAGTCCGTAGCCTCTGTCAAAA
>JBLNEL010000308.1:0-4791 GCA_050262615.1 Bacillota bacterium | reverse complement strand
AAATTTTTCAAGACCCTTTTATTTTCAAAAAAGGAGCTTTGCCTGGTAAAAATATTTTACCAGCTTCCGCTGGAACCGCCCCCCCCGAAAGATCCGCCGCCGCCGCTGAATCCGCCTCCGCCAAAACCGCCGCCTGAACTTCTGCCGCCACCGAATCCGCCGAAAGAGCCTCCGCCAAAGCCGCCTCCGCCGCCCCAGAATATAAAAGGACCGCCTCCGCTGCGCCTTCTGCCCCCTCTTAACAGCATACTTATTATTATAAAAATTATTATGATAAATATTCCGGGCAACCCTTTTCCGCTGCTTCTTCTTCCCTTTCTTTCAGTTGCTTTGTATTCACCTGCAGATGCTGCTTTGATTGCAGTGATACCTGACCTTATGCCTTCGAAATAATTGTCCTTTTGAAAATATGGCCTGACTTCATTTCTTAGTATCGAACTTGTCAAAGCATCAGGTAAAGTACCCTCTAAGCCATATCCGACTTCTATTCTTAGTTTCCGGTCCTCTTTTACAATAAGAAAAAGAACACCATTGTTATTCTTTTTTTCGCCGATCTTGTTCTGCATCGCTGTCTGATAGGCATATTCCTCTAGCGGATAACCGTTAAGCGATGAAATTATAAGTACTACCAATTGATTGGTGGTTGAGTCGTTAAATGCTCGTAAATCACTGTTAAGATACTCTAGCTGATCTGAAGTCAAAGTATTTGTATAATCATTTACCCATGACTTAAGATTAGGGATCTCAGGTGTCTGAGCAAATAATACTGTCCCTAAAAACAAAAAAATTACAAATACTTTTTTCATAATCCTTAAAGCTAAAATCAACACACTATAATTTCAATATCTAGAACTCAACTTTAGGCGCATTCTCTGAACCAGGCGCTGCCTTGAAATATTGCTTTTCTCTGAATCCCGCAATTCCGGCAAAGAACAAAGCAGGAAATCTTTTGATCCTTGTATTGTAATCCTGAACAACCTGATTGAAGTTCATTCTTGCAACTGATATTCTGTTCTCTGTTCCCTCAAGCTGTGCCTGAAGATTTAAGAATCCTTCATTTGCCTTCAGGTTTGGATAGTTTTCTACTGTAACCAGAAGCCTTGAAAGTGCATTTCCAAGATTCGCCTGTGCTGCCTGGAATTTCTGAAATGCCTGCGGGTCATCTAATATTTCAGGTGTGGCTTTTACCGAACCCACACTCGCCCTGGCTTCAGTAACTCTTGTCAGAACATCCTTTTCAAAATTTGCATAGCCTTTTACAGTGCTTACAAGATTTGGTATCAGATCGCTTCGCCTTTGATACTGATTCTCTACCTGACTCCAGCTCTGATTTACAGCCTCATTAAGGGATACCAGGTTGTTATATACACCCACTCCCCATCCAACTAAAGCTATAACTATGACTAGTACTACTGCTGCAATCGAGCAACCAACTAGTAGACCTTTTTTCATTTATCCTCCAACAAATTAATATTCAGCATTAAAATAAAAGAACCAATTAAAATCATTATCTTCTTAATTTCTTCATGCTGGAATTACAAAATCACGGCTTTAGCCCCTGAAATTTGTACTGCAGATAATTAAGCGCATTATCAGAAATTTCTTTATTTCTCTGCACAGCAAAATTTTCTGCATTTTGAGTATTGCCCCTGTAGAAACGAAAAAATAAACCCGTCATAATAAACCCGTCAAAAATCCTGTCGGCATTAAAAGCCTCTAAGGCAAGATACCCCATAAGCCCGGTCCAGCAAATTGACATGATGCCTGAAAGATAATTGCCGGTATAAAACTGGCCAAAACCGGGTAGAATATAAGAAATTACTTTGGCAAATGACACAGAATATTTATCGTTTTGAACCTCAAGAGCCAGTTTTTTCAGCGGATGATCAGCCGAAATTTTTCCAAATTCTTCAGCAGCTTTTTCCCATTTGTCTTCAAAAATGTAACTCCATCCTCTCCAGTAACTAATCTCACTTTTCCAGTGAGAAAAACTTTTACTGCTTTCAAGCTGGTTTAACAGTGCATGCGCCTGCTGAATTGTCCTCCTTAATATATTACACCTTATTATCTCCGTCTTCAGGTCAAATAAAACTGAGTCATCAGGGGCATACCTCTGTGCAAGTGTATAATATTTAATTGCATCTGAAAACCATGCTCCTGCTTTATAGCTCTCGCCAATTAAATAATTAACTTCAAAACTATATAATGCTTTTTTATCAAAGAAAGCAAGTCTTTTTAACTCAGTTACCGCATCAAAATACTCTTGTTTCTCAAAAAGACTTTTTGCATAAACCAACTGCTCTGCTAAATACTGCTGACCCAGCGGCTGCTGTTCCTGTGCCTTGATTATACAGCCTGTCAGAAACAGAAGAATTATCATTGAATTTAATTTATTTACAGAAATTTTCATCTTCAGCCAGAAAATAGTGATTCTTATTTAAAAATAGTGTCAGCTGATTAGAGAAATCGTAGCTGACAGCAGCATTAAAAATCTGTGCCGAAGCAGCCGAGCCATAAATATTGCCGGCATAGAAAAACGCAGCCAGCGAAGAAAAAGCCCAGCCTCTGAAGTTATGATTCGACTTAAAGTTATCGTATGCCAGATACCCCATTAAACCAGTAACTATAAAGGAAGTAATTCCATCGCCATAGTTCTTTGTGTATATTTTCCCGGATCCTGGAATAATTGCCGAAAAAACAGCTGCTGTAACCGGACTTTTATAGGGAGGATCTTTTTTACATAAATAAAATTCCTTTAACTGATCTCTATGCTCTACAGGAAAAGCCTGAAGAAAACTCTCTTCATCCGGCAAATTTCCGTTGGAATAGAGAAATGACAAGTAATATAGTCCTCTAATCTGTCTTGAGTACTTTTCCGGAAAATTACTATAGCCTCGAAAAAGATTTTTTAAACCTGTGTAATCACTGCTGAAAAACCTGGTTTTAAATAACTCAAGCTTAGCCTGGTCAGAAAGGTTTGAATTATCACCTAAACTAATAAACATTTCTTCGGCTTTTCTGAACCTGTCCAGATTTCTTAAACTTAATGCCATTTTAAACTTTACTGTGTCGTCTGAACCTGCAGGATGATATTTTTCATATTCTTCATAAGCTCTCAGATAATCTCTCTGGCAAAAAAGATAATCAGCAAATTTTTTAATGCTTTCCCTCGAATGAAGATTTATATTTGGCTGAGTTGTATCTCCATTTGTAATTATATCAAGATCAACAGTTGATTCAACAACAGAAAATTCATTTGCAGAAATCAGGTTTTCTGAACCCGAGGTTATAAATAAGACCAGGAGCAGAGATGCCGCTTTAAGTAACTCCGGAACACTATTCATTTGCATATTCTGAAGATGGGATGTAGCGTATCTTTTCCGGAAGCAGCATGTAATTACTTACAGGATCATACAGACGCATATTCTTCGAAAGAGGATAATGATCAATTTTTACAAGGTTCATATCCCTGGTAAATCTATCTGAGAACATTAAGATCCCCTGAAACAGATTAGTTGACTTTACTGATTGTATAAAAAATGATGAACAGGTCGGCTGAAAAGGACAATTATCCCCATCGAGATCAGAGATAAAAAAACTATATAATGAACGTGAAGTATTTAATATAAAACTTCCGGGAGTTTCTTTTTCTGAATCTTCCTGCCTGTTAGCTGCAGAATTTTCAGTAGAATAATTAACTGTAGATTTTCCCCACCTTTTAAGATCTGCCTGTGCAGAAACAGGTATTGAAATTATGAGAATAAATATAACAGCTGCTGCTAGTTTGCGCATGAGAAATTTTTCTTCAATAAAATTATCTGTTTATAAAACCGGAGATATAAATGCAAAAATAGCATACTTTTGAGATATATTAAACAGGCTCCTCTGATTAAAAGATAATCGGGTTCTGCTGTTTATTATAAAAGTATGCTATTTTTTCTTCCCAGTACTTTTATTCATGAAATTGATCTTATATTAAATTACATTACGGCTCTGAGAGCAAGGCTCTTGAAATCACAACTTTCTGTATCTCTGAAGTCCCTTCATATATCTCAGTAATCTTTGCATCCCTTAAATAACGCTCCACCAGGTATTCTCTTACATAGCCATAGCCGCCATGGATCTGTATTGCCTCCAATGCACATTCGACAGCAATTCTTGAGGCAAACAGTTTAGCCATTGCTGCTTCTTTAAAATATTTCTTGTGTGCATCTTTTAGTGCAGCTGCCTGAAGTACCAGTAATTTTGCTGCATCCACTTTTACCGCCATATCTGCTATCTTAAACTGAATAGCCTGAAGGTTTGCAATCGGTGATCCGAAAGCTTTCCTTTGCTTAGAGTAGCTAATCGATGCCTCCAGCGAAGCCTCTGCTATACCGATCGCCTGGGCAGCAATACCAATCCTGCCGCCATTCAGTGTCTCCATTGCAAAATTAAAACCTTTGCCCTCTTCCCAAACAAGATTTTCCCTGGGAACGCTGCAATTAGTAAAAGTAAGTGAACACGTATCTGAACTCCTTATGCCTAATTTATCCTCTTTTACTCCATGACCAAAACCCGGCATTCCTTTTTCAACAATAAATGTACTTATACCTTTGTGTTCTTTTGCTTTATCAGTAGCAGCCATAACAAGAAAATAATCGGCAGACTGCCCGTTGGTTATCCAGTTTTTTATTCCATTTAGAATATAACAGTCACCTTCTTTATCTGCTGTGGTCTTCTGTTTTGTAGCATCACTTCCGGCTTCAGGCTCTGAAAGAGCAAAGGCCCCAAGCCTCTCACCTGAGGCCA
>JBLNEL010000307.1:0-2676 GCA_050262615.1 Bacillota bacterium | reverse complement strand
ACTATATGGAATATTAAACAAACTTTATGAACTTTTCAATTAAAAGATATTTTTATCTCTACAGTATCAGGGGATCAGCTTTTTACCTTCTTAATTTCTTCAGTAAGAACAGGTAAAACTTCAAAAATATCTCCGGCAATTCCGTAATCAGCAATAGAGAAGATAGGAGCGTCTTTATCTTTATTTATTGCTACTATATACTTTGATGAGGACATACCTGCCAAATGCTGAATAGCACCGGAAATACCAACTGCCACGTAAAGGTTTGGTGATACTGTTTTACCGGTTTGGCCAACCTGTTCACTGTGAGGTCTCCATCCAGCATCAACTGCTGCTCTTGAAGCGCCGACAGCCGCACCTAAGGCATTAGCAAGTTCTTCGACAAGGTGGAAATGTTCAGGACCTTTAAGACCTCTTCCTCCGGATACTATTATTTCTGCTTCTGCAACGTCAAGTTTACCCTCAGATTTCTTTATTTCTACAACTTTGGTCTTAAGGTTTGGATTATCTGCAGTTTTAACATCTATTACGGCAGCAGCATCAGAAAGATCGCCTGTACTGAATACATTTGGACGCAGAGTGAATACTTTTTTTGCTGAGGTAATTTTGGCTTCAACCAGCGCTTTGCCAGCATAGACAGGCCGTGTAGCAACAATTTCACCACCATTAACTTCCAGACTAGTGCAGTCCATCAGGATACCTGCCCCAATTTTCACGCATACAAGAGGTGCAAGGTCTTTACCTAAGGAAGTATTTGAGAATAAAACAATATCAGCATCAATTAATTTAGCATAACCGGCGGTAAGATCTGCATAAGCAGAAGAGGAATAATTTGAGAGTTGTTCATTCTTGAAAAAAGTAACTTTGCTTATTCCGTACTTCCCGGTTGCTTCGAGCTCATCAATATTACCGCCAATGGTAACTGCCTCTACATCGTAATTTAATTGTTTTCCTAAATTTGCAGCGGCTTTAGCAATTTCAAATGATGATTTTTTTATTAAACCATTTCTTTGTTCTAAAAACACTAAAATTTTATTCGCCATTTTAAATTTCCCCCTAGATAACTTTTGCTTCTTCTTTAAGTAAGCGAACAAGTTCTGCAACTGCAGACTTATCCGTTCCGAGAATTCTACCGGGCTGCTTTAAAGGTGGCTTTTTCATTTTTAAAATTTCTACCACTTTATCAGATCCGGCAGCAGCTTTTTCCTCGATAACCTTCTTTTTGGCTGCCATTATTCCTTTTAAGGAAGCATATCTGGGTTCGTTTAACCCTTTTTGTGCAGTAATAATACAAGGCAGGCTAGTCTCGACTACCTCTCTTCCGCCTTCTATTTCACGTTCAGCAATTATTTTATTACCTTCAATTTTCAGGTCAACCACTACTGAAACACAATTGAATCCGAGTAATTCAGCTGTAAGCTGGCCAGTTATTGAATTATCGTAATCGACAGATTGCTTACCAAAAAATACAAGTTCAGCACCCTGATTTTTTATCTCTTCAGCTAATGCTTTTGCAATACCAATTGTATCCCTTTCATTATCGTCTTTAAGCAGCACGGCATTATCGATACCCATAGCCAAAGCTTTTCTTAAGGTTTCTTTGTTTGCTTCTTTCCCAACACTTAGAACTACTGTATCGCCGCCAAGTTTTTCCTTTGTCTTGAGAGCTTCTTCAATTGCAAATTCATCGTAGGGGTTTACAATATAAGTCACACCATTTGGATCAATTGTTTTGTTGTCAGATCCAACGACAATTCGAGTAGCAGTATCCGGAACATGACTTACACAGACTGCTATTTTCATTTTGCCTCCTCATTAAATCAAATTAAGAATCTTCAAAAATATAAATATACGTGTATAGAAAATCAAATTAGCTTAATTTCGGATAAGACATAAAAGCTGATCCTGAAAGTTCCATACAAAGTTAAAGTTCAATTCTTTAAGAAGCCTTTTATAACTGCTTCTCATCAACGTCATTTACCAAAAGAACGAGAACTCCTGCAAGAATCATTGAAATTCCACCAAGGAGTAAGGCAAGTATTGCCTGGTTATTTAAAAATGTACGCATGAATAAACCAAGGACTCCAGATGCAACTATCTGGGGGATAACTATAAAGAAGTTAAAAATTCCCATATAGACTCCCATTTTTGCCGGAGGGAGAGCCCCGGCAAGAATAGCATAAGGCATAGTGAGAATGCTTGCCCATGCCAGACCAACTGCTATCATTGAAAATATCAAAAGATTAGGATCAGAAATGACATAAAATGAAGCTAATCCAAGTCCTCCAATAATTAAACAAAGCATATGAACAGTTTTTCTGCTAGTCTTTTTTGCTATTATTGGAAGTAAAAATGCAGCTAAAGCTGAAAACCCGTTATAAACTGCAAAAAGCACTCCGACCCAATTAGCTCCTTCGTTATAAACAGCAGACTTTGAATCAGTAGTATGATAAATATGCTCGGTAACGCCGGCTGTTGTATAGATCCACATTGCGAACAAAGCAAACCAGGTAAAAAACTGAACAATAGCCAACTGAATCATAGTTTTGGGCATCTGGATCAAACTGCCTGTAATCTCTTTCAGACCAGTAAAAACGCCCTTGTTTTCAGCCTTATATTTTTTAAATTTCTCGATATCCTCAGGCGGGTACTCCTTTGTTCTTACAACTGTCCAGG
>JBLNEL010000306.1:0-10114 GCA_050262615.1 Bacillota bacterium | reverse complement strand
TATTAAAAAAAATAAAAATCAATTAAAAAATTTGTTGCCTTTTGTTTAAAAATCGTATACCCTTTTAAATGTATGTTTTATTCCGATTATCTCGTAACTGAAGATTCATACTTTGAAAACGTAATGCAGGGTAATCTGTTCCAAACTAAGGATAATCTCTCAAGAATAGGTAAACCTGTAGATAAAACAAAATGGGAAATGAGCCCTCAGACTGTAAATGCTTACTATCATCCAATGAATAATGAAATAGCTTTCCCTGCTGGTATCCTTCAGCCCCCGTTTTTCGATCCGGAAGCAGATGATGCAATAAACTACGGAGCAATGGGAGGGGTTATTGGACATGAAATTACACACGGATTTGATGACCAGGGAAGGCAGTACGATGCCGATGGAAATGTAAAGGATTGGTGGACAGCAGAAGATAATTCCAAATTCCTTGAGAGGGCTAAAGTAATTATTGACCAGTTTAACTCATATATGCCGGTTGACTCTGTTAATATTAACGGACAGTTGACTCAGGGTGAAAATATTGGAGATCTTGGAGGCCTTACTGTTGCACTTAATGCATTCAAGAAAACTGACCAGTATAAAAATCAGGAATTGATAGACGGTTTTACTCCCGAACAGAGATTTTTCCTGTCCTGGGCACAGGCTTTCCGCAGCAATATCAGAAATGAACATTTAAAGATGATGATAAAAGTGGATCCTCATTCTCCTTCAATGTACAGGGTTATTGGACCATTGAGCAATATGCCTGAATTTATTAAGGCTTTTAATATTAAAGATAATAGCCCGATGGCCAGACCTGAGAATCTGAGGGTCAGGATCTGGTAAAATTCACGATATATTTTAATTTTGAGGCGGAATCCAGCATTCCGCCTTTTTTTATCCGGGAGTGATAAAGATTTGCCCTATAATTAATCCTCATAGATCCGATAATTTTGCTGTCCCTATAACTAATTCTAAGGAATCGATTTATTATGATGGCAGCAGAAATATTTATATATGGCGTGATCGGATTTGCAGCAGTTTATATGATTTTGGATGTAATAGAAAAGTTGCGAGGCAAAAGGTTTTAAGTTTATTTAGGCCGGGTTTATACCCGGTCTTGTCTTTTATTCCTCATCTCTCCACTGCTTAGTTGTCAGTCTCTTCACAATAGATTATATTCGCTATCTAAATTTTCCGGATATAATGAAAAAACTATCAAATAAAGGCAAATATTTTCTGGAAATATGCATACTTGTTTCATCATTAATTCTGGCGTGCATTTTCTGGAATTCGAAATTGTTTTTCCCTGTCAAATTGTTTGTTGTTCTACTGCATGAAACCTCACATGCTTTGGTTACTCTCCTAACAGGAGGAACAGTAGATCAAATTGCGGTAAGCCTGCAGATTGGCGGCAGCTGCATTTCAAAAGGAGGCAATTCGGCAATGATTGCTTGTGCTGGCTATCTGGGGAGTGTCATTTTCGGAGGATTGCTTTTTTATTCTTCCTGTAACTTTAACTTTAACAGGATCTTAAGCAATATGCTTGCAATTCTGTTTCTCCTTATACTTATTCTTTTTGTAAGAGGAACATTAGGAATTGCTCTGATTTTGGGTATAATTCTTTTTTTAGCTCTTTCTCCCAGACTTCTTCCCCGTCAGGGCCATCTTATTCTAACATCAATACTTGGAGCTTTAAGCCTGCTTTATGCCGTTATCGATATGCAGGAAGATCTTTTCCAGGATGGATACAGACAGACTGATGCACAGCTTATTGCCTCTTTGACCGGCATACCTGCACTGATATGGAGTTTACTATGGATGGCAATTGCTGTATTGATACTGTTTTTTCTCTTAAAGAAAAAGTTTCGTGTTAAGTGGTAATTACCTGCTTTTATATTCTGGTTCTTGTACTTTGTTTATAATTAATAGACCGGCTATAAAAAATGTCCCGATTGCCAGAGCTGCAAATCTTTCGTTAGATAGATCAGATACTATTCCGTATAAAAGTGGACCTACTACTGCAGATGACTTCCCAAATAAACCATCATAGAATCCAAAAAATTCAGCCTCTCTTTCTTTTGGAGTTAAAAGCGCCATAAGGCTTCGGCTGCAGGACTGTGATGAACCAATTGATAATCCGGCAAGCAAACCAACCAGATAAAACCCTGCTACTGAATTGACAAAAAAAGCACCTATTATTACTATGATCCATATAACCAGTGTTATTTTAATCGTCTTTTTTGGACCAATGTGATCAGAAATGATTCCGAAAATAAATGACCCAAGTACTGCTGTGCTCTGCACAATAACAAAAAAGTAAATAACTTCAGAATCACTCATTTTAAGAATGTTTGCAGCAAAAATAGAGGCAAACGCTATTATTGTTATAATTGCATCATTGTAAAGGAAAAATGCAATCAGAAATCTTGTGATTGCAGGATATTTTTTCTTGAAGAAGAGATCCTTAAAAGTCTCAAAACTTTTCTTTACCCCACCTTTTATAAGGGATGATTGAAGTGATGCATTACCTTTCGGCTCATGGACAAACAAAAATAAAGGAATGGAAAAAACCAGAAAAAACACTGCCGCAATAAGAAAGGACAGTCTGATATAAAAATAGTAATCAGACGCTGACTGTTCGGGTAATAGGAACATAACAATTATCAATACAGCTAGTGCACCTATATACCCCATAGCAAAACCGTATCCCGATACTCTGCCAAAGTTCTTCTTTTCAGTAAGATTTGGCAAAAAGGCATCGTAAAAGACTAGACCCCCTTCGAAACCTATATTTGCCAGAATAAAAAGAATCATTCCGGAAAGTATATAGCCCTTCTGCACAAAGAACATCAGCGATGTGCAGATAATGGATATAAGAGTAAAAATAAGCAGAAATCTTTTTCTGTTGCGTGAGGAATCGGCTATGGCCCCCAGAGGAGGACTAAGGGCAGCAGCGATTATCATTGAAATGCTGACCGATAAGCCCCAAAGCCAATTCCTGCCGCCGCTTACATAATTCGAAAAATATTTTGAATAAATTACAGTAACAATTATTACTGAAAAGGCAGTATTTGCAAAGTCAAACAATGTCCAGGCAAATATCTTCCCTTTCTTATTCATCTTTCTTTTTCTTTGCCGGTTTCTTTTGAATAGTTTCGTCTATAAGACCTCTTCCGGTCTTATTAAGCTTACCATTAGCTTTCAGCCTGTTCAGAACTGTATCAAGAACTCCATTTATAAATTTGCCGGAATTTGGAGTACTATAATTTTTTGCAATTTCAATTACTTCATTAATGGAAACCTTCGGCGGAATTTCCGGAATAAACAATATTTCACAAATACCCATCCTGAGCAGTATCTTGTCAATTAATGTAATCCTGTTCATTTCCCAATTGTTTACCCTGTCGCCTATGTAATCATCCAGCTCTTCCCTGTTTGCAAGTATCTTGTTAACAAGCATCCTGCAAAATTCTTTATCCGATTCTTCTGTCAGGTCAGCAAGAACACCCTCTGTAAGAGTTTGCAGCCCCTCACTATTCATTTCATATGCATATAGAATCTGTAATACTTTTTCTCTTAATAATCTTCTTGTTATTTTATTTGTCATCTGCTTTTATTTTATTTATGTAAAACAAATTAAGGATAGGGCTAAGTTGCCCTATCCTTAAGATCCTGGTTTATTTAAACTAATATTTTGCGGCCAGCTCTCCAAGCCTGCCTGAGAAATTAGAGTTACCCGAATATATTTTTCTGATTTTCCCGATCTGCCGTAATCTTTCCTCTGCTATCTTATTTGAGGAAACATGCGTTGGAATGTGCTCTTTTTTTGATATCTCAATAATTTTGGTAAGCACATCATAAATACTTTCTGCCTGCTTCATTGCCCTATCCTGCCTGTATCCCTCTAACTCGTTTGCTACGTTGATCAGCCCGCCGGCATTTATAACATAGTCAGGAGCATATAGTATCCCTTTTTCAAGCAGAACCTGCCCGTGTTTGTTCTCATCCTCAAGCTGGTTATTCGCTCCGCCTGCAATTATCTGAAACTTAAATCGCGGAATAGTATTATCATTTATTATTGCACCTAATGCTGTAGGAGCAAATATATCCGCATCGACATCATATATTTCCTCGGGTTTTACAACATGAGCTTTTACTGTCTCAAGAACTTTCTTGACCTTGTTTTCAACTATATCTGCAATGTAAATTTCTGCCCCTTCATTATATAGGTGCTCACATAGATACCTGGCTACATTGCCGGCTCCCTGAACCGCAATTTTTCTTCCCCTTAGAGAATCTGACCCCCATTTTTCATGTGCACAGGCTTTCATACCGACATACACTCCATATGCTGTTACAGGTGAGGGATCGCCTGAACCGCCTAAAGCTTTTGAAATACCTGTAACATACTTAGTTTCCATTCTGACATATTCCATGTCTCGTACATCTGTACCAACATCTTCTGCAGTAATATACCTGCCTGCCAATCCATCTACATATTTTCCAAAAGTCCTAAAGAGCACTTCATTTTTCTGTGTCGCGGAATCACCAATTATTACCGCTTTACCACCGCCAAGATTAAGTCCTGCTACTGCAGCTTTGTAAGTCATGCCTCTGGACAATCTTAGTACATCTTTCAGCGCATCCCCGGAAGTTGAATAATTCCACATTCTGGTACCTCCCAGAGCTGGCCCCAGGGTTGTATCATGAATAGCAATGATAGCTCTCAATCCCGATTCCTTATTTGAGCAATATACCACCTGTTCATGATTAAAGGCTTCCATCATTTCAAAATTTACCATGAATGTACTCCTGTTTATATGTTAGAATTTATTTTCCAAATTTATAAAGCAAAAAACCAAAATACCAGTAATGCCATACTTTCTCTGAACCGGTAATAGATGGATTTCTCCCAGCTTAACTGTAAATCTGAAGAAATACCTTCTGCATTGACATTAAAGAACTTACAATTTTCCATAACCCTTTTCAAATGGAAATTATCTGAAATAATGATTATTCTGCTCAGATTTCGTTTTTTTACAAGATTTTCCTTGATAAACTCAATCTGCTCTGACGTTGACCCCGAACGCTTTTCAACCCAGATGTCACGGGGTTCAACTCCATACCGGGTAAGTAGCTTAAAAGCTACTTCAGCTTCACTCAATTCACCCGGAGCATTCCCGCCTGTAACCTGTATTTTTTTTACAGTGCCTGCATTATATAAATTGCAGGCTTTTCCGATCCTTGAGGCAAATATCGGGCTGGCTTTATTCTTAGACCAAACTGCAGCTCCTAGTATTACTGCAACATCGGCTTTTTTCCCATTCCTGAAATATTTACTTCCGCTGTCATAATCATCGTTCGTATATATAAATGTCCAGCAGCTGAAAATAATTACAAGTACCAGCGAGTACAAAAAAGACAGGAAGTAAAGCTTTTTTTCCACCCTGAATATCTGAAGCCAGATAAGAAAACCCAGAAAAAATAAACACAACTGAAATAAAGAGTAAAATCCGCCAACATATACTCTTTCAAGCGGGAATCCAAAAAGATACTCTATCGGTCTCGGCAGCCTTATATGCTTAAATAGCGAGGCAATAACCAGCGGGATATTCATGAATAATGTTATTACCAAAAAGTAATAATATTTACGGATATCTGCCCTTGCAATATATAAAAGCACAACTAAACCGGAAACAGGTATAAGGATTGAAATGAAATTCAGGATATTCCCCAAACTTTCAGGATTAAACTCCAGAATTGAAAGATTCTTCCTGGAGTACTTGCCAAGGTAGATCGTAAAAAGATCAAGGAACAGAATAAAGACTATTATAAGTGTAAGTCTTTCCTTTGCCTTAGCAGTATTTGCAATTTTTACCCTGGAGCTCATTATCAGTGATTTATTGTAAATGTGCAGGTTTTATCAAAACATTTATTAGCGCTGAGCCGGCATTTTTAACAATGCTTGAATCTACATCAAAGACACTATGTATGTTTTCCCTCGTCAGTATCTTCTCAGCCTTATCGTCTTTAAAAATCCTGCCCTGCTTCATCAATACTATGCGTTTACTATAAAATCCGGCAAGATTCAGATCATGTGAAACTGTTATAACTGTTAGATTCTTTTTAATATTCAATTCTCTTATCAGATCAAAAATTGAAAGCTGATGCTTTATATCCAAATGAGCATTGGGCTCATCAAGCAGTATTACCTCAGGCTGCTGCACTATCGCCCTTGCAATAAAAGCTCTTTGAGCTTCTCCGCCTGAAACCTCATTTATTCCTTTATTCCTTAAATGAGCAATATCTACCATCTCAAGAGCTTCGTTTACAAGATCGATATCCGAATGGTTCTCGTAGCCAACCATATTTAAATAAGGGGTCCTCCCCATCATTACTATTTCAAAAATCGAAAATGGAAATACACTAAGTGCTGACTGTGGAACAAAGGCTATTGTTCTGGCTAAATCTCGCTTTGAAATCCTGCCATAGCTTGTGCTTTTAAGACTGATATCACCACTTAAGGGTTTTAAAACACCTGAAATAAGCTTTAGTAAGGTCGATTTACCGGAACCGTTAGGTCCAAGAATTGAAATAAATTCCCCGCTCTCAACTGAAAGATTAATGCTTTCCAGAAAAAAATCCGGGGTACCTGCTTTTGATTTCTGGTAAGAAAAATTAATGTTCTTAAGGTCAATTAATGACATAATCATTTTGTAATTCACCATGCAAATTAGGAAAAAAAAGAGCCACCTTCAAGAATTTAAGACTGCCAGTATATTTATTAAGGCTAAACTAAATGCAGATATTTGCTTATTTAAAGGATTCAGACCTGAAAATCTCCTAAAGGATATTCAGGTCTTTGATATTCGGGAGGTTTGCTTTAATTCATTCTTCAGATCTTCTGGTGTGAAGACTGGCATCTGACATGTATAATTCTGGCAAATATATACTGTGTAAGGAACCTTTACAATGGTTTTATCTTTCATAATTTCAAGACTGGATGGCGTATTTTCTGTTTTGGAAGTGAAAACTGTAAATGGAGAAAAACTATTATAATATTCTTTAATAAAGATTCTGAGCTTGCCTTCATTTTCTGCAATAAGTGCAATTTCAGCCGGCTTTATAAATTTATAATAAGCTGCATTCAACAGGTAAATAAAATTTTCTGGATATTTGATAATTACATTATGCAGATGACTTATATTCCGGTCAGCTATCAGGTAATATTCTGGCTTGTTCAACAAGACAGACAACTTCAGTAAGGCAATTGCTGCTGAAGAATTACCGCTTGGTATTACCGTATCATAAAGTTCTTTATTTCTAACGATCAGATTTGGTGAATTTTCAGCTGTAAAATAAAAATCATTTGTTTCTTTACTATAAAATTTTTCAATAGCTAATTTCATTAGAGTGTCTGCTCTGAAAACCCATTTTTCATCTGAAACTGCTTCGTAAAGCATTATATAGGCTTCTGCCAGAAATGTATAATCATCAAGATAACCTTCAATTTTTGATACCCCATCCTTAAAGGTATGCATTAAATGATCCCCCTTATAACATTGCGTCCAAAGGAATTCTGCATTATTGACTGCAATTTCATAGAACCTTTCTTTACCAGTAATGCCATATGCAAGAGCAAAGGAATAAAGCATAAGTGCATTCCAGTTTGTCAGCACCTTATCATCTAGTGAAGGCGGGATCCTTCTCCTGCGTGCATCATATATTTTTTTCCTGATTGAGGCTAATTCCATTTTCTTAATAGATGAAACCCTTTTTTGCTTTCCCTCAATCTCTTCAACAGAATACTTTGCAGTCAGGATGTTCTTCCCTTCAAAATTCCCTTTTTCAGTGATACCATAATAATTTACAGCAGTATCAAATTCCTGTTCAGTAAGCAGCCCCTTTAACTCCTGTTTTGCCCAGATAAAGTATTTCCCCTCAACTCCTTCTGAATCGGCATCAAGTGATGAATAAAATCCCCATTCATCAGATGTCATTTCGCGCAGAATGTAATTTAGAGTTTCCTCTGCAATTGTCAGATAAAATTTATCATTTGTAAGCTGATATGTTTCCAGATAAACTCTGGAGAGCAGCGCATTGTCATAAAGCATTTTTTCGAAATGAGGTACCAGCCACTCATTATCGGTTGAATAACGGTGAAACCCGCCGCCGATTTGATCATAGATACCTCCTTCTGCCATTTTTGTGAGTGAATGTTCAACCATTTCCAGAGCCGCTTTGTTGCCGGTCTGATAATTATATCTCAAAAGAAAAATATAGATCATCGCAGATGGGAATTTTGGAGCTGATCCGAATCCGCCATTATGTTCATCATAATTCCTGAGCAATGAACTGAATGCCAGGTTGAAGTCAGAAATAATAAATTCTTCAGAATTTCTTATTACATTGGCCTGTGAAGAAAGGGCATTAATTATTTCTGCTGCCTGGTTGTCTATTTCAGCTTTTCTTGTTTTGTAAGCTTCAGATACGGAATATAATATGCGCAAAAATCCAGGACGTCCATACCTTTCATCAGGTGGGAAATATGTCCCGCCGAAAAATGGAACAAGCTCTGGAGTAAGGAAAACCGTGAGCGGCCAACCGCCGCTGCCGGTAGTAAGCTGAACAAAGTTCATGTATATATTATCAACATCAGGCAGCTCTTCTCTGTCAACTTTAACGTTCACAAATAAGTCATTCATTACCCTGGCAATCTCAGGATTTTCAAAACTTTCATGCGCCATTACATGGCACCAATGACATGCACTGTATCCGATACTAAGTAATATTGGCTTATTTTCATCCCTTGCCCTTTTGAAAGCTTCTTCACCCCAGGCATACCAGTCTACCGGGTTTTCTTTATGCTGCAGCAAATACGGTGAACTCTCGAACTGAAGTCTGTTCATATTAACGTTCCCAAATAATTTACTACTATAAGTATATTTATATAATAAAGATTAATCTGTATAATTTATAGCACTTTGTTCAGGCACTGTTTTATTAAAAAAAAGGGGCTGTCTCAAAATCCGGATCTAGTGAATATTCCTGCAACATCCTGAATATATCATCCTGAATATTCGTCTTTTGCAGATCTTATACATTATTCCTGACTTATAAGACAGCCCCTTTTTCAAATTATTTAAAAAGAGCTTAACAGATTACGGCAAGCCTGTATGACATTCAGTACAGAGAGATTCTTTCCAGGCATCGCCTATATCCGATGGGTGGGAAAATTCCAGAGACTCATTTACTTTAGCCACTTGCATATTTCTGGATGTCCCCTGCGCATTTATTATATGACATAGATTACAGTCCTTTGAAATAACCTTGCCTTCAGCACTAATATGTTTATCATCGTGACACCTGAAGCATCCGTTGAATATCATATGACCAATATGATTAGGATACGCATCCCACCTTACTTTCATTTCTGGAAAAATATTACTCGAGACAGCTGTCTGAACTCCCCTTATTGCCATATCAACAAGGGCTCTGTTGCTGTTATAAATTTGCGGATAATTACTTTTATAAAAGTTTGTAAGTTCCGATTTTATATGATCCATTGTTGAATCAGTTGTGGAGAATCTCCGGCTTAAGACTTCCAGTGATTTGGCTTTGATTTCAGGCAGATTCTTGGGTATCGCTCCTGCAGTAATTGCATCATTAATAAATATCACAGGTGGAAGGTAATTATGCGAAGGCCTGTTGTGACAGTCAATGCAATCCATTGTCCTTACATCTGATAAACTAATTTTATTTTGACTCGCCTCAACCGATTTATAGATATAAGACCTGCCGGATTTCAGGTCAGTATATCTAACCCAGGGAATAGTTTCCCTTGATTCATCTGAAGCCATATATTCGATCTTTGTATTTGGATTTATATGCCAGTGAATTCCTTCCTGCAGACCCAGAGCACTAAGGCTGGCCCCAATTCTGACCACAAGATTTATATCCCATTCGGTATTCGATGAATCTGACAAATAGTGCCTTTCTAGTCTTAACTGCCTCGAGTAAAATTTCTGAGGCCAATGGCATTGTTCACATGTCTCCCTGGCAGGACGCAGATTGCGCACAGGTGTAGGAATAGGTTTTGGATACACTCCTATAGTGGCAGCAT
>JBLNEL010000305.1:0-12714 GCA_050262615.1 Bacillota bacterium | reverse complement strand
ATTCGAAAAGCCTTAATCATAGCTTCTGCACTCATACCTACTCCGGAATCCGAGACTTTAATTTCCATTTGATTTCCAACAGGTTCTGCGCTGATCCTGATATTGCCGCCTGCAGGAGTGAATTTTACCGCATTTGAAATCAGGTTTCGTAGAATTGTTGTCAGACTGTAAATGTCGGCCAGAAGATAGATTTCTTTGCTGATCAAATTATTAATAATTACGGACTTATTTGCTGCAGAAGAAAAAAACAATGCCTGAATACTATAAACAATTTCAAAAAGATTTGATGACTCAGGTTTTAATTCAATGTTCCCGTTTTGGAGTCTGGACCATTCCAAAATATTAGTCAACAGTTCAAATAATCTTTTAGCGGTAGAATTCATTACTGCAGCATATTCGGAAATATCCTCTTTGCTAAGATCATCAATATTATTAGCCATTTCCTCAGTTAAACCCATAAAGCCTGAAAAAGGTCCTCTCAGATCATGAGCGAGTATTGAAAAGAATTTATCTTTAGTGGCATTAGACAATCTTAGCTCATCGGAATATTTTTTTTGTAAAATTTCTGCTTCCTTACGTTCTGTAATATCAATTAATATCCCGTTATAGACCAATTCATTTCCTGATCTGGTAGGCAGGGCATTTGCCTGGAACCACTTTGTTATTCCTCCCTTACAGGAGAAACGTCCTTCATATTCCCAATTGCCAGCTTTTTTTACTGCATTAATAATTGACTGGCTGAATCTTTCACGGTCTTCTTCAGGGACAAGCATCCGCAGCTTTATTTCAGGATTCTCAGCCTCCAAAGTTAAACCAAGTAATTCGGCAGCTTTTTCGCTAAGATAAGAAAAATAAGAAGAGCCATTTTCTTTTACACTGTACTGATACACGATTCCGGGTATGTTCTTTGCAATTTCACTTAGTCTCTGCTCACTTTCTTTAAGCTTTCTTTCAGTTTCCTTACGGTCTGTAATATCTCTGAAAATTCCGAAGGTCCCCAAAAATTCTCCTGCTGGATTAAACCGGGGTGTAGCGGTAACAAGTAAAATCTTTTCCCTGCCATTTGGGAGCTTTATTATAGTTTCAAAAACACTTTTTACTCCTTTACGCCTTAAGCCTGTCTCAAATATTGCTTTTTCAAACTCCTTTTCGTCATGAAATTCAGATAAATTTCTGCCAATAAGTTGGCCCGGGCCTACTCCAAAAATCTCTTCACCGGAACGGTTGGCAAAGACGAATGTCTCATTCTGGTCGACAAAACCGATTCCTTCACCCATATTTTCAACCAACTGACGGAAATTGCTTTCGCTTTCAATTAAAGATATTTCAGATCTCCTTTTTTCAGTAATATCTTCTCCTGAGCTCAAAACGCCAATAATCTTCCCATCCTTATCTTTAAGTAATGAGTTATGCCATGCGACGAGTTTTTTCATCCCGCTGCGGGTGAAAATATGGTTTTCAATGTATTCAAAATCATGAATTCTTCCGTTTACCATCTCATTAAAATAACCCAGCAATCTATCCGATTCTTCCGGGACAAGAAATAAATCGACCCATTTCTTTCCAATCAGTTCATTTTCATTATAACCCAGGACCTGGCATCCTTTTCGGTTTAGCAGTGTAATTTTGCCCTCAATATCCAGAGCAACAAGAATAACCTCTGCGACATTAAGATATTGTTCAGCCCTGATTTTCTCTGCAGTTATGATCTCTGCTTTTTCAATTAATTCTCTTTGTGCCTGATAAAGGCGGAATGCCATGCGTATAGAGGCTAACAGTACAGTTTCAGATGATCCTTTAAGGACATATCCGTAGGAGCTTATTTCCTCGGTTTTTCTAACCAAATCAGGTTCAGTATGCGACGAAAGGAATAAAAGGGGAGTGTCGTGTTTAATAAGAATCTCACGAGCAGTTTCAGTGCCGTCCATACCTGGACCAAGATCAATGTCCATCAAAATAAGATCTATTTTCAAAAGATCTTCTTCAAGTATTTCAATTGCTTTCTCACCAGTTGTTACATGAATTACATGATAGCCATCTTTAATCAACCATCGTTTTTCCAAAATTGCGATAATAGCGTCATCTTCAACAAGCAGGATAGTCTTACGTTTCGTTTCCATTCTTTTCCGGGAGTGATAAAAAAGTTTGCGTAAACTTAAGCAAGATAAACTAATAATAGTAGGTAAAATCAAAGCGCATATTTGTGAGCTAGAGGTATAAGGAAGCAGGGAGGAGGTTTGGTTTAAAATGAAAAAAGCCCGATAAAGATATCAGGCTTTTGTTGTGGGAGCTAATGGATTCGAACCAATGACCCCCTGCTTGTAAGGCAGGTGCTCTGAACCAGCTGAGCTAAGCTCCCGTATGTTTTTCAAACTTTGTTTATGAACTTAAATTTGAGCTTTAAATATATGGTTTTTATATGCTCAATGCAAGTACTTTTTTATTTTTCTTGCTGTTTTTTCTTTTGAGCGAGCGACGGGGCTCGAACCCGCGACATTCAGCTTGGGAAGCTGACACTCTACCAGCTGAGTTACGCTCGCATTTACATTACTTTAAGAACTTATTCAAAGTTAATAATCATATTGCTATATTTCAAGCAAAATTTAATTAAAACTTAAAAATAACTGATTATTTCCCTGATTGGGGTATCATATTTCCTGATTACTCATTTGACTTTCTTGACTTATTTAGTTAATGTTAGTGTAATTAATATTTATCGTCTATGTTGAAATCTGAAAATAAATCTACTGCCTGTAACATATTTTCAAACCCATTTACTTAAATCATTTATCCTGATATTCCCTTGTTCTGAACATTATTTGTTCTGTCTATATAATAATTTCTGCAAATTTCTGAATCCAACATAAATACTATTTTAAATTTGAGGAGATAATATGGAAACCTTAAAAGAAGCAGCTCTTAATCTTGAATTTCTCAAAGTCTTAGGTATTAAAGAAAAAAACTTCGGCGCATCAAGCGGTCTTGTATGGAATACCACGGCTGACAATGGTGAGCTTAATATATATTCGCCAGCAACAGGTGATTTTATTGCCAGTGTTTATCAGGCTTCAGAAAAGGATTATGATGAGATCCTTAAAAAAGCTGAAGAAGCTTTTAAGGTTTGGAGAAACGTTCCTGCTCCTAAACGCGGAGAAATTGTAAGGCAAATTGGCAATAAGCTGAGGGAATATAAACAGCCCTTAGGCACTCTTGTTTCCTATGAAATGGGTAAATCCCTTCAGGAGGGGCTTGGAGAAGTGCAGGAAATGATTGATATCTGCGATTTTGCGGTAGGACAGTCGCGCCAGCTTTATGGCTTTACGATGCATTCAGAAAGACCTAATCACAGGATGTACGATCAGTACCATCCATTGGGTGTTGTCGGAACCGTTTCTGCTTTTAATTTCCCGGTTGCTGTATGGTCATGGAATGCAATGATAGCAGCTGTCTGCGGTAATGTAAACTTATGGAAACCTTCATCAAAGACTCCGCTGACTGCTATTGCTGTACAGAACATATTAGCAGGAGTTCTCAGGGAAAATAATATACCTGAAGGTGTATTTTCTCTTATAATAGGCCGGGGAGCGACTATCGGCGAGAAAATGCTTAACGATAAAAGAATTCCTTTGATATCCATTACCGGTTCAACGAATGTAGGACGCCATGCTGCAGAGGTTATTGCCAAAAGATTCGGCAAAGCCATTCTGGAACTTGGCGGGAACAATGCAATTATCATGACTCCGGAAACTGATCTTAAGATGGCTATTCCAGCTGTTGTTTTTGGCGCAGTTGGAACATGCGGGCAGCGCTGCACTTCTACACGCAGGTTAATTATTCATGAATCTATATATGACAGGGTAAAAGAATCTTTGCTCAAAGCCTATAAGAGCTTAAGGATTGGTAATCCTTTAGAACAGACAAACCATGTTGGTCCGCTTATCGACAAATCAGCAGTTGAAATGTTTACGAAGGCACTTGAAACGGTTGAAAAGCAAGGGGGAAAGGTGCTTTACGGAGGTGAACAGTTAACAGGTGAAGGTTTTGAATCAGGCTGCTACATAAGACCAGCAATTGTTGAAGCAGAAAACCACCTGCCGATTGTTCAGGAAGAAACATTTGCCCCTATACTTTACCTCATTAAGTATCAGGGGGATGTAACAAATGCTATTGCTCTTCAGAATGGTGTAGAGCAAGGCTTATCATCAGCTATTTTCACAAATAACCTGAGAGAAGCTGAATTATTCCTTTCTGCAGCCGGATCAGACTGCGGTATAGCGAACGTGAATATTGGTACTTCAGGAGCAGAAATCGGCGGAGCTTTTGGCGGAGAAAAGGAAACAGGCGGCGGCCGAGAATCCGGTTCTGATGCCTGGAAAGCTTATATGAGAAGGCAGACAAATACAATTAACTATGGAACTGACCTTCCGCTGGCACAAGGAATAAAATTTGAAATCTAACATAATTTAATGGAGTTCTAACTTCAGCTAAAGCGGGGCAGTTTCATTACTGTCCCGCTTTTATTTTAATATGCCCGTCTATTGATATTCCTGTTAAATAGTTTAATTTTGCAAAATGTGTTTTTGTAAGGAAACTAAAAATTAATTATGATCTCAATTAAAAATATTTAGGACATTTATTAATATTGGCTGAACAAACTTCTGATCATAATAATATTCAGGAAAAACAGGAGATCCTGCTCAGATCCTATACTGGAAAACCTGGTTTGCCTTCAGTCGAATGGTCCCTGGATATTTTCCGGGAAAGAATAAGTCTTTCTGCTCAAATCAAAGATCAGACTTTCAGGAGTGTTATTATTCCGCTTAATATGATCCCGTTTTATATTGTCCTGGATGAAGATCTTATATTGAAGGCTGAGACATGGCTGAAAACAGATTCTCCAGTTGCTGGTGATTCAATTGAAAAATACCAGAGGCTAAAAGAATACTATATTAAATGGCTCTTTGCTGAAAAGGAATCTGAAATAATCAGATATTCAAAAGCCATAAGAGAAATTACCTCGCAGTCACCAGATGAAAGAAATTTCCCCTTTCTTATCCTGAATATAGTTTACAATATTTTCGAGAGAAAAAACTTAAATGAGGTCATACATTTAATTTCAAGGTCTAAAAGAACTATTGAACAGTCAAGAGCAAGTACAGATCTGAAGAACAGACTGCTATTTGTACTCACAATGCTTTCAGGCGTTTATTATTTACGGGAAGGGGATTACAGCAATTCTAATTTGAGGTTTACCGAATCACTTAGTTATTATCCGGATAGTGTAACATCCAAATTTTTCACAGCCCTAACGTTTGTAAAAACCGGCCAGGATGATAAAGCATTTATGCTTGCAAGGGAGATTTTTTTGTATGATAATGAACGTCTTAATTATCTGATTGAAAATAATAACCAGAAGTCATGGGAATATTTTCTCAATTATCCTGAGTTTGTTCATGTAATTTTAAACCAGGAATTTGCTCCTCTATATGAAAAGTTCGGGGAATTATTTTCTGAGATCATTAAGAGCAAGAATATATCGTCAGAAATCCTGTTACAGAAGATGGAAGAACTGAAGAAACTTCAGCTGCAGGATCTTTATTCGCCCGGGATTACAAATTCTTTATCTTTCGTTCAAACTATTATAGCTTATCTTCATGATGATTATTCATTACTTTACAGAGTTAGTCTTGGTTACCTGAATGAAAAATTATCTTCATTAATCAACATGCTTTTATTGCTGGTTAAATCAAATTACGGTTTATTTCTTGAGAGGAAAATAGAAAGAATTGAGGGTGAAATAGTAAGGTCCGGAAATGAAATTGAATCTCTTCTGGAAAATATTGAAACCGAGAAAAAGAAAACTGAAGAAATTTTAAGGAAGTCACTTATAGATCTCGAGTTTTATACGAAAGGTGTAATTGAATATAATCGCGGGCTTCTTGAGAATTTTGAAAGAAGCAACAAAGAAAAGCCCGGGAAGATATTCAAAAAGTCAATGATAACCGGATGTATTATATCTGCAGCAGTAGCAGCACTCAGCCTGGCTGCATTTAACTCCGGGGGTGATTTTTCCGCATCAGTAATTAATGCACTGAAACTCGGGGTGCTTTCCATTGCAGTGGGAGGAGTGATTTCTTTATTTAACATGTTCATTTCAATTTTTACATCCGGAAGGGAAAAGAAAAAACTAATTGAAAAAATAAGTTCTCAATACACAATACAAGAGGAAGAAGCTGAAAAGCTAAGGAAAAGAGAAAGCGAAGATCTGAAAAGAAAATCTTTGAAATTGGAAAGGAATATAAGTGAAATCAAAGAAAAATTTATAAAGCTTGAAAATGAAAAACAACAGCTTGAATATCAGTATAGATATGATATCGATTCACAAATAAATCTATATCAGGAGAAGCTGTTAAAAATAATTCAGATGAATAAATAAGAATAGATCAAACAGCAATTTAATAATTAAATGGTAAAAAGGAGAGATAATGGCTGATGTAATAGATTATAAAATAATCGGAGATGATCTTCAGTTAGTTGAAATTGAACTTGATCCTGGTGAGGGAGTTCGTGCTGAAGCCGGTGCAATGATGTATATGGATGAAAGTATTCAGATGCAGACTTCAACAGAAGGGGGACTCTTTAAAGGGTTTAAGAGAATGGTAACAGGTGAAAGTTTTTTTATTACTACATTTCTTAATTCAGGCAGCGGTAAAAAACATGTTGCATTCAGTGATCCGTACCCGGGGAAAATAATTCCGATAGAACTTTCAGAATTCGGCGGCAGGATAATATGTCAAAAAGATGCGTTCCTGTGTGCCGCAAAGGGAATTGAGATAGAAGTAGAGTTTACAAAAAAAATAGGAGCAGGATTATTCGGCGGAGAGGGTTTTATATTACAGCGTCTCGAAGGTGACGGACTGGCTTTTGTACATGCAGGCGGCACAATCGTAAGAAAAGAGCTAGCTGCCGGAGAAGTACTTAAAGTTGATACAGGATGTCTTGTTGCTTTTTCAACTTCAGTCGATTATGATATCCAGTTCATCGGCGGATTTAAAAATGCTCTTTTCGGCGGAGAAGGTTTGTTCTTTGCAAGAATGACAGGGCCGGGAATTGTTTACCTTCAGAGTCTGCCCTTCAGCAGACTGGCAGACAGAATGTTTGCTGCTGCCACATACAGACAGCGTGATGAAAGAAGAGGGATCGGGGGCATAGGCGGCGGATTACTCGGAGGGGCTCTGCTTGGCGGACTTTTAAGCGGAGATGATTAAATTAAGCGACAATAAAATCAACAAAAAAGTCCCGGAAAGTCTGATCTTCAACCGGGACTTACTTTTCTGTTAAATTCCATTTATCCAATTTAGAAAGAAGCAATCTGAAGGGGATTGCAGCAAGTCCGGATAACCCCTCTTAACTTAGTAAGTTCAAGCGGTTTTGTCAGTAAGTAATTTCCGCCAAAGTTCTTAACGTCCTTCTCGCTGATCAGTTCCGGGTAACCTGTCATTACTACAACAGGGACATCCGGGTGAGATTTTCTTATTAAGGTGAATAATTCGATACTTGATTTAGTTTCCAGCATAAAATCTGTAATTATCATATCCAGATCTTTGCCTTCAATTTTCTGCATTACTTCATCAACATTCGAAGCAGAGATCATATTCAGATTCTCTGATTCCATAAGATATTTGAATGCTTCTATTATTTTTACATCATCATCAACTACCAGAACTGTCGGTTTCGAATCTCCTGATCTTGACGCTCTGGTTTTTATGTTCCCAGGTACAGACGGACGATTAATTAGTGTAGTATTACCATCGGCAAGCAAATTACTTATATTTGCCATCTTTTCCTCCTTTATTTGACTTTACTATATATAATTAAGGCAAAACCGTGCCATTCGTAAGTACGGCTAAAAATCGCTAAAAACAGACTATTTCTTTGTAGGAGAAATCAAAAGTGACAATTATTATTGGACACCTTGTAAAATTTCTCTTTGCAGAATAGGAACTGAAATCAAATATCAGATTTTTAGGAATTGGATAACGTTCTTACGCTTTCTAAAAGAATAAAATTGAGGGTAAAAAAAAAGTGCAGAAAAAAATCCCTTTTGCCTTTCTACCTGAACTCCTCTGCCCGGATGTTATGTTTCTTCATCATTCTCTGGAAATTCTGTCTTGTCATATCTGAAGCACGTGCGGCTTTGGTTACATTGCCCTGATTCTGTGAGAGCAACTCAATAAGGAATTCCTTTTCAAAGAGATTTAGTATGTTGTTCCTTGACTCTGAAAAGTTCATACTTATAATAGGCAGGCGAAGCTGCTGCTGCGAAAACGGCTTAATAAGTTCATTCATGGAATCCGGAAGAATGACGTTGCTTTTTGTAAGCATTACAGCTCTTTCGATGAGGTTCTGAAGTTCTCTGATATTACCAGGGTAATGATAGTTCATCAAAAGCTTCATTGCTTCATCTGAAAATCCTTTGATTGATTTTTTAAGATTGTAGTTATATTTTGCAAGAAAATAATTTGCCAGCAGTGGAATATCTTCTTTCCTTTCGCGCAATGGGGAGAGATTTACAAATGCAACATTAAGTCTGTAATAAAGGTCCTCTCTGAAATTTCCCTTTTTAATCTCTTCAGTTATATCAACATTAGTAGCAGCAATAAACCGGGCATTAACTGGAATTATTTCATTACCGCCGACCCTTTCAAATTCCCGGCTCTGGAGTACTCTAAGAAGTTTTTGCTGAAGGTTCAAAGAGAGGTTAGCGATTTCATCAAGAAAGATAGTTCCATATTGGGCGATCTCAAATTTCCCTAATTTTCTATCGGTAGCTCCTGTAAATGCCCCTTTTTCATGTCCAAAGAGTTCCGATTCAAGAAGAGTCTCTGGAAATGCTGCACAATTTATTGCAATGAAAGGTCCACCGGCTTTTGAACTGTTATTATGGATTGCCCTTGCTACCAGTTCCTTGCCTGTTCCACTTTCTCCAAATATTAATACAGAAGTGTGATTTGGTGTAATAGAAATAGAGCCGATAAGTTTGTAAACTTCCATCATCTGTGTGCTATTGCCTAAAAGCTCATAACGTTCCAATATATCGGCATCAAAATGTAAATGGCCATCAACAGGAATAAAGTCACCCTTAATACTGAGTAAAGCTTTTTTAATCACCTCACGTACTTTTATCAGGTCAAGCGGTTTAGCAAGATATTCAAATGCGCCAAGCTGAATAGCCCTGACAGCAGTTCTCATAGTCCCGAATCCAGTGATAATGATAATCGGAGTCTGGGGGTACTTTTCTTTTATTTTCTCAAGAACTTCAAGTCCATTCAGCTTAGGCATTGTTATATCCAGGAAAATAATATCCGGGTTCTCCGAATTAGCGAGGCTCAGAGCCTGTTCTCCATTTTGTGCAATTATTCCGTTGTAATTATCCTTTCTGAACAGTTCACTAAATGCGAAAAGGATCTTTTCATCATCATCTGCGATCATTACCTTAGGTCTGTTGGGCATTACTTTTTACCAGATTAGTTGGCAAATATATTCTGAATGTTGTTCCTGAGTTTACTTTGCTGTCGACAGTAATAATACCACCGTGAGCATTTACTGTACGTTTTACAATTGGCAGACCTAGTCCTGAGCCCTTTTCTTTGGTCGTAAAAAACGGTTCGAAAATACGGCTAATTGCAGTAGGCTCTATTCCCGGGCCGTTGTCAGCAATTTCAATTAATGCACAAGGAGAGCCTTTTGGGATGATTATTTCAGGATTTTCAGGTGACCTTGGTTTGTATCCGCTGGTTTTATCCGAACTGATGCCGAAGTCAAAATCGCGAAGACTTTCTGAAATCAATATCTTCCTGATCGAAATGGAAATCCTGCGTTCTACTTCGGGTTCATAACAATCGAAGGCCTGAACAGCGTTTAATATCAGGTTAAGTATTGCGTCTTTTATTGCCGGTCCATTGATCAGCATTCTGGGAAGGGAAAAATCAAACTTCTTATGAAGTGTGATGGCTCTCTTATTAGCCTGCATTTCAATAAAAGGTATGCAGTCGATAAGGACATTATTAATATCTTCAAACTGAAGTTCAAGCGGCACCGGATGAGCAAAGTTCAGCAGCTGCTGGACAATATTTTCCATGTGGTATATGGAATTAATTGCAACCGAAACAGAATTTTTTTCTGTGATATTAAGATTTTCAGATTCACTTTGCAGCTGAAGAATCATTTTTACAGAAGTCAGCGCATTTCTGAACTCATGAGCAATCATTGCACTCATCTCACCAACGGCCATCAGTTTTTCTGTTTGAATAAGCTGCTGTTCGAGTTTTTTTCTTTCTGTAATATCTCTTGAAACAATGACGCCTTTTTTCTGTCCATTAGCGGTTACAAATTTCTTGCCTGCGCTTTCAAACCAATACCATTCTCCATTTTTATGCTGATAGCGGAGAGTGACACTTCCATAGTCCTTTTTCAATGTTGCAATTACAGCCGGTATATCATCAGGATGGATAAAATCAAGGATACTTTTATTTATTACATCAGCAATGTTATAGCCAAGCACCTCTTTGAAATTAGGGCTTAAGTAAAGGAAATGCAGGTCATGACTGATTTCGCTTATAAGGTCATATGAATTTTCTGCTAAAGCTCTGTATCTTTCTTCGCTTTCTCTGAGCAGCTGTTCAGTAATTTTTCTGGCTGTAATATCAATTACTATACCCTGAAAATGAGTTACAATACCTTCTTCATTCCTTTTGGCCCATACTCTGTCATCAACCCAACGGATATCTCCTGATTTCGAAATTATTCTATAGTCCTGCATGAATTCATTTATTTCGCCCTGTTCAAGTCTGTTAACCTCATTCAATACACGCGGCAAATCTTCATGATATATAATTTGTGAATAAAACATGCCATCTGCAGAAAATTCCTCAGCTGTATAACCGAACTGATTAATGTTTTCAGATACGAATTCAACCGGTAATCCATCTTTTGCTTTCCAAAGAAACACTATTGCAGGACTTTTATTAATGATTACTTCCATTTCTTTCAGCTTTTCATTAATGCTTCTCAGTTTCTCCTGAATGTCCTTCATTTTTGTAATGTCAATTATTACACCTACAAGTCCAGCAATAGAGCTATCTGTATTGAAGTAAGTTGCCTTATTAATAATTACATTCCGGATCGAGTCATTCTGAGAGGGAATTGAAGCCTCATAAATCTGGATTCCCGGCATATTGAAAAGCTGAATATCCTGTCTGCTTAAAGCGTCTGCTACATCAGCAGGGAAGATCGTATATATATCTTTGCCGATAATATCTTTTCTCGCAAATCCAGTATACTTTTCGAAAGCCTGGTTGCAGCCCTGATAGATGCCATAAATATCTTTGTAAAAAATTGGATTAGGTATAGTATCAATGAGTTTCTGAAGGAACAGGTATTGTTCCTGCAAAGAATTTTCAGCCAGCTTATTAGCAGTAATATCGATAATGAATCCATCCATGCGAGAAATTTCGCCATCCTCATCAAGCTGAAGCGTATATGTATTTGAAATCCATCTTACAGTACCGTTTTTATGATTTATACGGTGTTCAATATGTGTCTGCTGAAGGTTTTTTCTTAAATCCCTGAAAGTATTAGCAACATAATCCCTGTCATCTTTATAAACCATTTTCAGCCACAGGTCAGGATCTGCTGTATACTCTTCGGGGCTATAACCAGTAATGGCAAGGCATTTGGGGCTATGATAAGAAGAGATGACCTTTTTGCCGCGGTAAGAAACGCTATAAATGTAGCCGTTAATATTCTGGACCATGGTCTTAAAACGCTCTTCACTTTCCTTAAGAGCATCTTCTGAGCGTTTCTGTTTTGTAATATCTCTGCCGACTATCAGGATTGCCCAGTTTCCTTCATAGTTAAAAGGAGAGAGAAAGGTTTCCAGAATTACTTCAGACCCATCAAGGGCAATCAGCATTTCCTCGAAATAATTGCTTTCTTTACCCTCGACAATAAGCTTCAGGAAACGCTCCTTTACTGCATTTCTGAATTCAGGGTGGACAAAATTGATAAATGCCTTTCCGACGACCTGATCAGGAGAAGAAGCCCTCAGCAGTTTTAATCCTGCCGGATTAATAAAAGAAATCCTGCCTTCGGAATGGACTATTATTGTATCGGAAAGGAACTCAACTAATTGTTTATAGCGGTCTTCGCTTTCTTTAAGAGCTCTTATAATTTCTTTTTGTTCCAATTGAATACCTCCTGCATAAAACAATATAAATATTTCTTATTGGAAAATAAATGATTGAACAGGAGGTGATGTTTTCTAGGTAAGAAGGTTCTTAAGTTCTATTCTGACAGGGGGTTTGTGGATCTTTCCGGTTCTGCCTGAAGTAATGTGGCGGTATAATTCCTGCTTGTTTATAAAATCCTTTAAATAAAATACCTTCACGCAGTTTCTGTTTCTTATCAGCCAGTTTAATGTAATTTTTATTTTTTCAAGATCCCTTTTATCGACTTCATGCGAAAGAGAAATTGTACCGTTAAAATAATCCTCGATTGCCGTATCAAAGCAGTCGGTATCGTCAATAATATAATCTTTAATGTAAATTTTTCCTGAAAGCATTAAGATAAAATCTTTTTTACCGGTAGTCTGGATCTCTATCAGAACTTTAGTAGAATTTACCGGTTCGGCAAGAACTGAAGTTTTCTGAATCT
>JBLNEL010000304.1:0-3596 GCA_050262615.1 Bacillota bacterium | reverse complement strand
GTTGCAAGTGAAAAGGGGCAGAGGATATTTTTGAAATCCGGACTTGTTCCGGCAACTGCACCAATCAGGTTAGTTGAAATCAATAAAGACAATTTTAAAATAACTAAATAAAGTAAAGCCAAGATGAAAAAATTGAATCTATTTACAGTTTTAAAGTACTCTTTAATTATTGTTGCGTATGTTTTCTCAGCTTCAATATTAAGGGCTCAATCAATTGAAGACGCGCAAAAATTAGTTGAAGTTGAAAAATTCAATGAAGCCAGGAAGGTTTATGAAGGGCTTGTACAAAAGAATCCTAATAAGCCGGAACCATATTTTTATCTGGGGAAACTGGATATTATTGAGGGAAAAATCGATGCAGCCCAGGCTAATTTTCAAAAAGGGAAGAGCACAGACGAAGACGATGCATTAAATATTGTCGGACTAGGTATGGTATTGCTTGCAAAAGGTGATACAGCTGCTGCAGCAAAACAGTTTGAAGAAGCACTGGATAAAACTGACTTCAAGAATCCTGAAGTTATGATTAATATTGCTGAAGGGTATGTTCTTACCGATGCAAAGAACTACAGCAGGGCAATTGACCTGCTAAATAAAGCAGCTGCAAAAAGCAAGAAAAATCCAAAGATATATACTGTTTTAGGTGATATTTATATGAAACAGGTTAATGGCAGTCAGGCTATCAGCAATTACAGGACAGCTATTGATTATGACAAAAAATATCTTAAACCTTACGTTGGTATTGCTCAGATTTATATAAAGATCAAGAATTATGAAGATGCAGAGTACAATCTTGATAAAGTATTAAAACTTGATTCAACATATGCACCTGCATACAGAGTTCTTGCTGAATACTACTATAGCCAAAAGAAGTATGATAAAGGATCAGAGAACTTCAGGAAATATGTTCAATTTTCAGAAAATACACCTGACAAGCAGGTACGTTTTGCTACAATGCTGTTTTTATCAAATGAATATGATGAAGCAATAAAACTTATTGAACAATTAGATAAAGAAGGTAAGAACAATGATAAGCTTCAGCATGTTCTTGCTTTCAGTTATTATTATAAGGATAGTGCTTCTGCTGGTATCCCGGCTTTTGAGAAGTATTTTTCAATGGCTAAGCCAAGCGATATTACATCTACTGATTATGAGTACTTAGGCAAATTGCAGGCAAAAGCTGGCAACGACTCTCTTGCTATAATGAACTATAAGAAAGCAATTTCGATGGACAGCACCAGAAGTGATCTTCATGGTGAAATTGCTACATTGGATATGAAAAATAAAAATTGGGCTGATGCAGTTCAGGAATACAGGTTAAAAGAGACAAGTTCAGGCAAGAAACTGGCTGCTATGGAATATTTTAATCTTGGTCAGGCATTATATAAGTTAGGTGAATTTGCTCAGGCCGATTCTGCTTTCGATCAATTTGTTCAGCAGGCGCCAGCGATCCCTCAGGGATATTACTGGAGAGCACTTAGCAATGTTCAGCTTGATCCTGAAAGTGAAAAAGGACTTGCAAAGCCTTATTATGAAAAGTACATTCAGGTTGCAACCAGTTCAGCAGACCCAAGTAAGTACAAAGGTGCATTGGTTGAGGCTTATTCATATTTAGGTTACTATTACTTCCTGCAGAATGATTATCAGAATTCGATAGCAAACTGGACAGAAGTCAGCAAACTTGATCCTGAAAATACTCAGGCCATAGAAGCTTTGAAAGCTCTGAAAGATCCAAAATCATTAAAGAGCATGAAAGATAAGAAGACTACAAAAAAATAAGTCTTTATAAATTATGGTTTTTCAAAAAGGCAGAATTTATTTTCTGCCTTTTTTTTTGTAAAAAAGCAAACGAAAAATTTTATAAACATTTTCTTTTTTGTGACAGGAGCTTTTATTAGTTTAACTGCTGTTTATTTTCAGTTTAATATTATTTCAGGATTATCACATGAAGAAAATTGTTTTACTTGCTTATATCTCATCCTCAATAATTCTAGGCCAGGTTTCCAGCAAAGCATCAGGCCCTGAAAAAAATAAAACCATATTCCTTGCCGCTCCGGAAGGGGATACAACTTACACGTTCTCGTCGAAATATGCCTTATCTGCCAGCACAATTCCAGGAAGTAAAGTTACGGTAAATGGGAAGGAATTTAAGATATATCCAAGCGGAGCATTTGCCGGTCTTCTAAGCCTTCAGGATGGTCTCAATTTATTTAGCATTAATTCAGTATTACCATCCGGAGATACATTAAAAAAAGACTTCATAATTTTCCGCAAAGTGCCATCTAATACGCTGCCGGCAGATTCACTTGCAATTGAAAGTGCAGGGATTGAGCCTTCGAAAGATCTTTGGCTTGATGCTGGAGATGTATTGAACGTCAGGTTTAAAGGTACACCCGGCTGCAAGGCTTCTTTTATGAACGGTATAGAAATGAGAGAACTATCAACAGCTGAAGCTAACGGCATAGGGGGGATTTATCAGGGGGTCTATAGAATTAAATATGGTGAAAAACTTAAAGATGAATCTATAGAATTTAGTCTTACTGACAAGAGCGGGAAAACAATAACCTGCAAATCTAAAGGTAAAGTAACAGTTAAAGAAGAAGAATTTCCAATAGTTGGAATCACAAAAGGCGACCGTCCATACCTGAACTTTGGATTGGGTGAGGACAGGTTAGGGGGAGCCAAGTTAGGATTTCTCTGTCCGGGAGTGAAACTTAAAATAGCAGGGAAAGTTGGGAATCAGTATAAAATTTCTTTAGCCGGGAATCAGCAGGCCTGGATACCTGAAGATCAGGTAGATTTACTTCCAAGAGGTACATTTCTGCCGAATTCCCTAACTTCAAGCTGGAGTGTTTACGGCGATGAGAAATATGATTACATTTCAGTCAGTCTAAATGAGAGACTTCCTTTTACATCTATCCAGGATCCGGAAAATAAAAGAATTATTGTTGACCTGCATGGAGCTGCAGCAAATACTAACTGGATCACACAGCACCTGACAACAAAGGAAATAAAGAATGTTTATTATGAAGTCCCAACAGAAGGACTGTTCAGAATAATAATTGAATTAAAACACAGGCAGAACTGGGGCTACGCAATGGATTACTCCGGAAATAACTTTGTAATCAAAGTTAAACATCAGCCGGAAAAGCTAAAACTGGGAAGCCTTACTTTTGTTCTTGATGCCGGTCATGGAGGAACTAACCTTGGTGCAGTCGGTGCAACATCTGCCAGAGAAAAAGATATAAACTTATCTACAGTGTATCAGATAAAAGAGCTGCTTGAGAATGAAGGAGCTAAGGTAATTCTGACCAGGAAGGATGATACCTATTCTACAAATAATGAAAGGATGAAGACGATTTTAAATTCAAATGCTGATATTCTTATAAGTATTCATTCAAATTCAATTGGGTATTCTTCTGATCCTGAAAAAGTTAAAGGTATTAGTACATATTACAAGCATATATGTTTCCGGCCTTTATCCACATTTATTTACAATGAGGTATTAAAAACAGGGCTTGAACCGTTTGGGAATGTTGGAAACTTTAATTTTACATTAAATTCGCCTACGGAGATCCCGAATGCACTTGTAGAACTGG
>JBLNEL010000303.1:0-6204 GCA_050262615.1 Bacillota bacterium | reverse complement strand
TTGATAATTTCAGCTGGCAGTCAATCTTTGACGTCAACGTCCCGGTCGGAATAATGGGTATGATCGCTACTTTTATTATTCAGCGCGAATATAAAACTGAGCATACACGTTCGTTTGATTTTATTGGATTTATATCAATGAGCGTTTTCCTGACCTTCCTTTTACTTGCCCTTTCTAATGGTAATGCATCCTGGAATACAGGCGGGTGGACTTCAGGATTTATACTTACCTGCTTTGCTTTGTCAATTGTAGGTTTTGTAGTTTTCCTTGCAACTGACCTTACGATCGAACATCCTTTAATTGAGCTGGGATTATTAAAGAGGTTTAATTTTTCAGTTACCAATGCAATACTTTTTATTTTCGGGATCGGGCTGTTTGGAAGTACATTCCTTCTGCCCCTGTTCCTCGAAAACTCACTTAATTATACAGCATTGCAGGCAGGTCTGGTCTTCTTTCCCGTGGGAATTCTGCAGGCCGTTATGTCGCCGGTCTCAGGATTTTTATCCGATAAGATAAATCCTAAGATACCTGCATTTATCGGACTGGCGCTGCTTTCGTTCAGCCTTTATCTGAATAACTTCTTGTCGCTTTATTCAGAGACTGCACAGATAATGCTGCCATTATATATAAGAGGTCTTGCAATGGGAATGCTTTTTACTCCCTTAAGCACAATTGCACTTTCAGGCATTCCGAAACACAAAATGGCGCAGGCTTCAGGATTGTTTAACGTCATTCGTCAAATTGGCGGAAGTTTTGGTGTGGCTATACTTGGTACAATGCTTACCCGCAGAATGATCTTTCATACCGCAATTAATGGCCAGTCGGTCGATCAGTATTCGCCCGCTTTCCGTTCAATTCAGTATGGACTCCAGAATTTTGCGCAGCAGTCCACAGGCGGAAATGCCAGCCAGGTAATTGCTAAATCAAAAGTCCTTATCGCCCAGCATTTGTCAAATCAGGCCTTTGTTCAATCTGTAAATGATGATTTCCTGATTGCAGCAGCTATAACGTTCCTCTGCCTGATCCCGCTTATATTCTTAAGGACAAAGAAAAATAAAAGCGGAGAAAAAATTGCGGCAATGGAATAATATGCAATGGAATGATATACTGTGAAATAACATTCTGTGGAATAATAGAAAATGAAGAAAGATTACTTGAGACGGAAAAAAAGTCCGTCGTTTTTAATTATGTGAAAGTCTAAGGATATTGAAATGAAAAATATGGTGTTGACCTTAATAATATTGTTAACTTGTTCTTTTTATATAAATGCACAATCCGCTTCAGCTGATTTAAATAATGTTGATCTGAATAATATTGATCTTAATAAAGCAGTTCAGATGACCCTTCAGAACCATCCCTCAGTTAAACAGGCGCAGAAGCAGATTGATATTGTAAATGCACGCATCAGTCAGCAGAAAACCAGCTATTCGCCTGAGGTCGAGGCCGATCTTAGCTATACCAGAATAGGACCCGTTCCCTCGTTCGACCTTCCTGGCGGAATATCATTGTCGATTGCACCTGAAAATAATTACGATGCCCGGTTAACTTACCGCTATAATCTCTATGACTTCGGCAGACGGGATGCACAGGCAGAACCTGTAAGCTCCTACAGGCTTTCAGCTGAGGATAACGTAGAGGTATTAAAATCAAATCTGGCTTTTCAGGCAATTCAGTCATTTTATTCAATCCTGTTTTTAAGACAAAGTCTTCAGGTAAAAATTGACCAGATTGATAACCTCAACCGCCACCTCGATATAACTAAAGCCAGGATACAGAGCGGTACGGCAACTGACTTCGATCTTTCTAGCACACAGGTAAGGGTAGCTCAGGCTGAAAATCAGAGGATTGATATTGAAAATGAAATTCGCAAACAGGAAGTTAATCTGAAAAACCTTATGGGACTGCCTTCAGGAACTCCGCTGAATTTAACAGGAAGTCTTGATTATCTGCCCGTAAAGGTAAATACTGATTCACTCCTGACACTTGCCGGTCAGCAGAGAAATGAGCTCAAACTTGCAAAGGATGCTGAAATAAGTGCAGAAAAACAGTTGTCTGCAGCACGCTTGTCCGATATGCCGAGTCTTGGAGTAAATCTTGCATATGGAATAAAAAACGGTTTTGAACCTAATATATATACTCTAAGAGGAAACTGGGCCGCAGGTGTTCTGTTCAGATACCCGATCTATAATGGGCAGAAGTCACGCACATTGGAAGAGGAAGCTCAGGCAGTTTTAGAATCAGCACAGGCTCATACAAATGATGTAGAGCTTTCAATAAAAACAGAGATAAACCGTGCGGCTTCAGATGTTTTAGCAGCACAGAATCAGGTCCTTACAGTAAGAGTTCAGGTGGATCATGCCCGGAGGGCTCTTCAAAGGGCAGAGCTTCAGTATAGAGATGGAATAATAAGTAATATGGACCTGCTGGATGCACAGACGGCATTGGCTGAGGCCAGATTGTCTCAGCTTCAGATCATCTATAAAAATGTTATTACAGATTTTATGCTGAAAAGAGCAATTGGAGATAAGGTTTGGTAAAAGTACTGGTGATATAACTGTTGGTGATATAACTGTTGGTGATAAAACTGTTGGAAATAAACTGACTGAAGTAATTTTGTATTATAAAAAAAGCGGAACCTGTTCCGCTTTTTTTATAATTAACTTTTTAACAATATTTCTTTGTAATCTATAGAAATAGACTAATGTAAAAATATAAATGTATTCTGATTTTAATAAACGCCGGAGAGAATTCCTTTCTGATTTAATAAATCTGAGACAATCTTTAATTCGTCTGCTAAAACCGGTTTAAGCTTAAGGTCAGGATAACCGCGGCTTAATGAATATATTTGCACCATTACAGGTTTAATCAGACTGATTATTGAAACCCAGCGGGCGATATTCTGTTTAGTAAAGTTGCCTGACTTTCCTGAAGAAAAAAGTGTTTGAATTGTAACCGGTACCTGAGATGACAAACTTTCCAGTCCTTCTATAATATTTTTCAGTGTTATTCCATGGGCTGGTTTATTGTATTTCCTAAACAGGTTTTCCTGACCGCAGTCTAGTTTCATTATTCTTTCATCAAGCCACGTCAGGGCCTCCCTTACACTGCTTAAATGGACATATGTCGAATTACTTAGTATTGCGGTTTTGCTTTCTGGAGATAATTCATTTTTAATATTAATTATCATTTTCACGATCTGTGGGAATTCCGGATGCAGAGATGGTTCACCATTTCCGCTGAATGTCAGATACGCAGGAAGATTTCCTTCTGACTTAAGCTTAATTAAAGCATATGAAACAGCATCGGAGATCTGCCATGCTGAGGGAAAGTTAAACTTGTTCATCTCCATTTCAGGTCTTGCATAAATCTGATTCCACCCGTACTGACAATAAGCACAATTAAATGTACATGCCTTTATCTCCTTTGGAAGAATGTTTATTCCGAGGGATCTTCCAAGTCTTCTGGAATTTACAGGTCCGTAAATGATATGATTCTTTAGTTGAAGTGTCTGCATTGTCAGGTATCCTTAAAATTGCTTATAATCTTGAGAGCGCTTTGCCGAGACTTGTAATTCCCTTTATTATTTCCTCTTCATTAAGTGCTGAAATTGAAATACGGAAAAATTCTGATTCCCGGGTTTCAGGGAAGTAATAAGTACCTGAAGAAACCTTTATGCCAAAAGGATCAAGCAATAAACAGAGATCACTTTTAGATAATTTCTTTGGCATTTTAACCCAGATAAGATAGCCTCCGACAGGTTTTGTCCAGCTGACACTCTTAGGGAAGCAGGCCTCCATTGTCTTTAATGCAATCTCCATTCTTCTGCGATAGATTCTGTAGAGTTTTTTAAGATGCATATCGTAGTAACCATTTTCGCAAAAGAAATGCATTGCAATCTGGCTGATGTGATTTGTTCCAAGATCAGTAAATCTTCTTATTGCCGTCAGACGGTCAGTTAATTCTTTTGATGCCGCAATCCATCCGAGCCTTAGTCCGGGAAATAATGCCTTGGAAAAAGTCCCAAGATAAATAACTGAATTTCCTTCATCCAGACTTTTTATTGGCAGGTCGACCTTGCCGAAATATTTGAGGTCCTCTTCAAAACCATCTTCAATAAGCGGCACATTATGTTTAAGACACAGCTGAAGCAGCCTTTCTCTGTGCTGATGGCTTGTTGTTATACCGGTTGGGTTATGAAAATTGGGCATGGTATAGACAATATCAGCTTTCTTTTCTGATAGAACTTTGCTTAAGCTGTCCAGATCCATTCCTTCGGATTTCATGGGTATCCAGACTGCTTTCATCTGATGAAGTTTAAGCAGGGGCATAAACAGGCTGTAAGTTGGGGATTCTACAGCTATTGATATTTTTGCAGAAGCAAAAAATGTAAGAATAAGGTCAATTGCCTGCTGTGCTCCATTTGTAATTAAAATTTCATCAGCAGAAACAGAAATGCTATGCAGCCTTAGCCGCTTTGCCAGATATTCTCTTAAAGGAAGATAGCCCTGTACAGTACCATAAACAAGACCTTCAGCCCCGGTATTCTGAAGAGCGTAGTTCATTGACCTCTTAAATTCGGTTATCGGAAACAGCCTGCTGTCAGGAACGAGTCCCTCCAGGTTAATCAGTTTGTTTTCAGGTCTTACAGGCAGGTTTCGCTTTGGTGAAAATTCAAGAAAATCACTATAGGCAGCCTGTGCATTTGGACTTGAGATCTTATCCCAGCAAATTACGCTTGCCCTCTCAGGGTCATAGTTAACCTCACGCTTTCTTTTTTGCACAATGTTATAGGACCCCTGTTTGCTCCTTAAATATCCCATAGCCTGGAGTTCACAATAAGCATGATAGACAGTACTTCTGCTAATACCCAGCTTTTCAGCAAGTTTCCTTGAAGAGGGCAGTTCAGTTCCCGGAAGCAATGAACCATTTTCAATCATTTCCTTAATTTTCCGGATTATCTGAATGCCAAGGGATTCAGCAGATGAGGGGTTAATATCAATAAGCATATTTCTACACCAGTCGATTATTTTTACTGATATAATAATATCCTATAAATTGATATTTGTAAATAACCAATTTAATGGAATTTTGAGCAGTCCAATTTTTGGCTGCCTGTATTATTTTTGTAAAAATAAAAATAATAATAACAGAAGTAGATTTTCCGAAGTTGGTCAGATTTCGAATATATATAGTTTTAGAAAACAGATAATTCAGTGAGAATAAACCGGGAAACTTAAAAACACCTGCTCTGCTGCTTCAACACTGTTCTGGAAGAATCTGAGGAGTACCGGTTTTATATTAACTTTATCTGAGCTCAGTTAAAAGTGGCCGGAACTGGCTTAAACTTTCTGGAAAAATAACTTCTGAATTATTGAAAAAATTGCTGTAGGATCTGGCAGCGCTCCCGCCAATAATTATTTTCCACCTGCCCCCCTCTGATGCCTTAAGGAGTTTCTCAATATAACTATTAATAAAAGGATCATCTTTGAGATAAACCAGGCTCAGACAGATAACTCTTGCATTCGACTTCAATGCTGCCTTTATCAGTTCATCAGCCGGCAGATTTGCCCCAAGATGAATAATATTCCACCCTTCAGAAGCTGCTATTGCCGAAACAATAAGTGCTCCAAGTTCATGAAACTCCCTTTCAGGAACAGCCGAAATAACTACGGGTGAACTGGCAGGATTCTTAAAGAGACTTCTTATATGCTGCATGAAACTTACAAGAACAGAACTTGCCATATGCTCCTGAGCTATTCCTAAAGTGCCCTTCTGCCAGTTATCTCCGATATGCTTTATCAATGGAATGATAAGATAGTCGAACAAATAAGCCTGACCAAGTTCAACACTGGCCCTTAAAAGTATTTCCCTTAATAGTTCAGGGTTATAACTGTTAATTGCTTCAACTGCTTCATTTAAGAGACCATAGGATTGCTTCTCTTTTAATTCCGAATAAACATTCTCAGAATTGACCCTCTCAGAAAAAACTTCCTCAGAATTGACTTCCTCTGGGGTAATTTCCTGCCTCAGAGTTTCTTTGCCCCTGGAGCTTCCGGCAGAATGTTTATTTACAATAAGATTCAGCTGCTCTGAAGAAAGTCCTGATATGCTTCCTATGCTTAGCCCCATTGAAACAGCCTTTGCAAGCAGCTTAAGCTTGGCTATATCTTCATCTGTATATAATCTTCTGTTGGTTTCTGTTCT
>JBLNEL010000302.1:0-2891 GCA_050262615.1 Bacillota bacterium | reverse complement strand
CTGGAAGAATACCGCAAAAGAGACACCGAGGAAGAAGTTGGATATTACGTATGCGCCGAGGACGGCGATGACGTCTGCAAAGACCACGAGCACAGGCATCATAAATATTGATGCCACAAAGCGGGGCATTGCAAGATAGCGCACAGGGCTTATAGCCATTGTTTCCAGGGCATCGATCTGTTCTGTAACCTTCATTGAGCCCAGTTCGGCAGCAATTGAAGCACCCACTCGTCCTGCAATAACGATTGCAGTAAGCACTGGGCCGAGTTCAGTAATAATTGCGCGGCTGGTGGCGGTTCCAAGAAATGACAATGGGGCCACACCGCTCAGCTGGTAGGCCGCCTGCCAGGCTGCAACGGCACCTGTAAAAGTTGCAATAATAAGGACGAGGGGGAGGGAATTTACACCTATGTGTTCCATCTGGAACAGCACAAGGTGACGGTTTCTGATAATGGTAGGAAAGTATCTTATAATTCCGAACAGGAGGTTAAAAAACTGTCCCAGTTCCTGAAAAAAGTCCAGAATTTTCTTTCCCAGATTTCCTGCAAAATTCTTAAGCACCTTATTCCCTTTTTTCTAGCAAATTTACTCAAAAAAACTGAAAACTAAAAAAGGACCGGCTGAATTCCCCGATTTAATTCCTTCCCTTTATGACCTCATGCATCACGGGCAGCAGGACCTTTTATTTAATTCCCTTACAGTTATGTGAGGAAAACCTTACAAAATTATCAGAACATTCCTTACAGCATTTTCATCCACAAATCCATGAATTTCCAATAATTAATGCCGATAATTGGGAACCTGATTGCAAAAGCGGGGAAAAAAATTGTTATAATAAAGTTATTCCGGGACAAAACTTTTGAAAACCGATAGTTTGAATATTACTCTTAAAGGCACCCGTAATTACCAGGTTCTCACTGCTGATAATGTACTGGATCTTACTCATGCCCAAAGCCTTGAACAGAAGATTAACAGGGTAATAAGCTTCCTGAACGAAGACTATTATTCTTTCGGAAAAATCCTTCAGGAGAACTATCTCATATCAAAGAAAGTTATAGCTGGCTTAAGAGATATAACCAGCCTGATTTCCAGTGAAGATCTTAAAAGCGGGCTCGATCATCTCAAAGAGACAATAAGGGACCTGGAAAATATTTTTAACGGGTTTGAAGAAGGTTCTGCCTCAAAGAACTTATTCAGCATCAGGGATAACCTTCTTCTGGTGATATACTCCCTTGATGACTATAATAAAATAGTCAAGCACCTGCGCGCCCTGGGAATTTCCACAAAAATAGAAAATGCAAGATTAAGCGCTGATGGTACAGGTTTCGGCACGATCGCAGAAAATGTGGAGCAGCTGGCAGAGGTAATAAATGAAAAAGCACTTCAGCTCAGGAATAAATCAGACAGCCTTTCATCTGATGTTCAGACACTGGTGACAAAGCTTAATGTTCTAAGAGAGGAAGAGAAAAATGACCTGGTGCTGGTTATAGGTGAGGCAAACCAGAGCATGTCTGAATACCAGTTAAGCTGCAGTGCTTCCTTTAACAATGCGGGATTAATTCAGGGGTTATCCTCTAAAATTTCGGCAGATATTAATAATCTGATCACCTTCATTCAGAAACAGGATATAATACGCCAGCAGCTCGAACATGTAAAGGAAAATATAAGCCTGTTGAGCAGGCAGTCATCAAAGAATCAATTGTCGCTTGATAATGATTCAGCGGCGGTAAAACAGTTTATAGCAGCATGCCAGCTGGAGCTGGCCCAGGTGCTCAATTCAAAAAAGGAAATTGAAGAAACGGCAGAAAGCATTGAAGCATATAATAAAAATATTAGCCTGAATGCTCACGGCATTGTTGAACAGTCTGATTCTTTCCTGTTCAGCGGGGATGCCGCTTCGAGCCTGGAGAAGGTCGGGAAAAATTTAACTGTAATATCTGAAGCGCTTAAAAAGTGCAATCACATAAATGAAGTTGCGGCCGGTTCAATTAACTCCCTGGCGGGTGCTATAGCAGACCTGAACAGGTTTGTTTCTGAAATTGAAGAGATCGGCTCTGAAATTGAGCTGATTGCCTTAAATGCAAGAGTAAAAGCCGCTCATATAGGCAATGATGGGGCTGCTCTTGGAGTATTATCTGAAGCCATTCAAAAGCTGTCGCTTGAAGCAAAGCAGCTCTCTGCAATGGTCTCGGAGGGCCTTCTCAAAGTACTAAATAAGGCAGAAGACCTAAGCCGCAGAAATAAAGAAGAGCAGCTGACGATACTTAAGGATTTTAATACGGCTGAGGGATCGCTGCAGGGGTCACTGATGAAGATCCGGAATAGCAACCTTGAGCTGGATGCAATGAAGACTGAGCTGAACAATTCCTTTAAAGAAATGAAGCAAAAGCTGGAAGAAATGAAAAGCGGACTGAGATATAAAGATGAGGTTTTAGAAGAAATAATATATGTGCAGATGATTCTGGAGGAATATATGGAGTTTGCAAATGATGCCGGACTGGTTATAAGCGAAGAAGATAAAGCCTTCCTGAAAGGCCTGTCTTCATCTTATACAATGGACAGCGAAAGAAGGGTCCATACATTATTGATGAGTGAAAAGGAAATAAATTCTCCGGCAGGGGAAGATGACCTTTTAGGAGACAATGTAGAGCTGTTTTAACTCTACTGAAAATGTGATCAAAAAATACCGGGGATAAATATGGCGGCTATTGAAGGCGACTTTACAATAAACCAGATAAACCAGATTAAATCAGAGATTCAGAAACATATCGATGCTGATTCTTTAGCGGATTTAATATTAACCAATATTAATGAAATTGATATTACCTTCTTTCAGCTTCTGCTATGCCTGGAAAATGTTTCGCTTGGAAAATTTCCGGAAATTGCTCCGG
>JBLNEL010000301.1:0-4588 GCA_050262615.1 Bacillota bacterium | reverse complement strand
CAGGTGACTGCCGTTTTCTGCTCTTAAGAAAATACAACCGGCAGATTTTTTTGAAAATCCTGTTGCATCCAGTATCAGCTGAAGCGACTTTTCAAGTATTTCTTCCAGCGGAATATCCTTTACTGAAAGATTTAAAATGGAGTTTATTACACTCTGAAAAGCAAAACTTTTTTTGGTCTCTTCTTCGTTTATTTTCCTGTCTGTAATATCAATGCATGAGCCCAGATATCCCTGGAATTCGCCTTCAAGACTGTATCTCGGTACTCCAATACTCATAACCCAGCGGTAAACCCCGTCAAATCTCCTTACCCGGAATTCTGACTGAAAACTTTCCTTCTGTTCAAATGCTCTGGCGTATGTATCACGAAGCAATATCAGATCATCTGAATGTATGCTCTGCTGCCAGCCGTCCCCGGTCTGCTGGTCAATTGATCTACCCGTAAACTCCAGCCAGCCTTTATTAAAGTAATTCCCGCCTTTATCTGTACCTGAACTCCATATCATTACAGGAACTAGATCCGCCATTTTCCTGAAAAGCTCTTCACTTTCCCTTAAAGCTTTTTCTGCTTTTATCTTTTCATTGATCTGTTTCTGCAGATTTTGATTCAGCGCTAAAAGTTCCTCGGTCCTTTCATGAATAAGATCAACTAACCTTTGCTTTTGTTTTATGAAATCAGCGCGCTCCTGTTCACTTACCTGTTTTCTTAATTTCTCAATTTCATCAATCAACTGATCTTTTGTCATTTTCGAATAATTCATATGCAATCAGACTTTCCGAATATAAAATTGGATTAATTAAAAAAATTCCTCTGACTGCCCCAAAGCCGTATAAAGGCACTCAAAGGAATTTTCTTTTACAAAACTGTTAAAAAATTGCCCTATTTTGCAACACCTGACAGACTTACTTTTGCCATCCCGTTTGGACCTGTGGTTTCTATTTTTATATTAACAGGCCTTGGTGCTGTGGCTGTATCACTGCTTGTTACAGTAAAGGCAAACTGCGTCCAGCCTCTTTGTGTATCAGGCAGTGTCACATGCATATCCCCGCTGGTTTTAAGATTGTCGCCTTCTACTGTAACTGAAATACCTGTGCCGGATGATAAAGGATTTCCATTTTCATCTTTTAATTCATAGTTAAATGTCTGTGATCCCAGATGCGGAATGTTTACACTCGTAGGCGTTACTGTTAAATACGGATCTCCTGAGAATAATACTATTGTCTCATCTTTAACTGTCTTATAACTCTCATCTGCAGTTGTGGCTGTAATTGTCGCAAAACCTTTTCCGTAGACTGCATGGACCGGACGTGGATTAGCTGAAATCAGCTGAACTGTCCCTAAACCCATTGCATCAGTTAAAGCTGAACCTTCTATGTAGCCGCCGCTTGTAGTAAAATATACGGCTGTCTTCGGCCTTACCGGATTGCCGTATTTATCACCGCAATAGGCCGTTATCTTGTCTAGTACTCCGTTAATATTGTAGCCCGGAATGTTTAATTTTTCAGGTGAGACACTGAAATGATTCTGATCCGGCAGCCCGCCATGAATTGCAAGACTTACCGGCTTTGACCTGATCGTTTTACCTGCAAAATATACCTCTGCTATAAGCTGCATTACTCCTGCTTTTGTTCCGCTTGATACATTAAGCGTTACTCGGCCTAAGGTGTTTGTTACAGGATTTTCAGGTGAAACGTATTCACCGCCGCCGGGAGTTACACCAACCTTGAAATTAACTGTTACAGAATGCTGAAGGTCAACCGGTACTCCGGCTGAATCCTGAACTTCCCAAACCAGCGTAGCTGTTTCAACCGAACCGCTCTCCTTTACCCCTAAACTCTGAGTCGTCTGTGAGACTAAGAATATTGAGGCAGGATTGCCTGACTGTACGTTTGTTGAATTCCTTACCTTCAGCTTGAAGACCGGAACATCTATTGTCCTTCCTAAGGTCGCAAATACACTTGAAGTATCTGCATAGTAACCCTCTTTTACAGCAATTACTTTTACTTCCTTGCTCGATTCGATTGGTACTGTTACTGAATATTTTCCAAAATCATCGGTAATTGTCTGTACTTCACCTGAACCGTTTATTACCCTTAGAACCGAGGCCTTCAGAGCGTTTCCTGAAATGTTATCTACTACAATACCTCTTAATATTGCAAAATTCTGGACGTTGAGCTTAAAAACAGCAACATCTGTTACGCTGTTTGCACTAACCTGCAGGCTTGTTGTATCGGCCCGGTATCCGGCTTTAGATGCAATTAATTTTATTGTCTTTGACTTATCTATCTCAAACGACTGGTTGTAATATCCCACACTGTCTGCTGAAAAAGAAATTTCTTTTGCATCATTTATTATTTTAAGCGATGCAAATCCAAGCGGCGTGTTTGCCGTGGCATCAGTTACCAGCCCCCTTAATGTTACTATCCCGCTCTCATCTGCAGCAGGCTTATCAGGCTCAGGCTCTGTTGCTAATTTACATCCATAAACTATTACTGCAGCAAAAACCAAAAAGAGCAGATATAATAAGTGCTTTTTCATTTTTTTGTCCATTCTTTTAACAGTTTCATAAAAACCAGGACTCCAGTATAACCTATCGTTGTCTTGTTCCGGCAAGTAATTACATATTCTGAGTATTTGTCTGTTTTATTGTCGGAAAAAAGGAGTAAATGTTTACTGCTACGGCTATACTGAATTCCACAGGTATTGACTAAATTTATTTGCCGGCTGCTTTTGCCTGCCGGCACCATTAACCTGAATACCTATCAAATTCTGTGCTCTTAATCTAAATAAGTTCTTACGTGGCAAAAATATGATTTTGGAAGCAAATAAACGACAATTTTTAAGGACAAATTGACTTATTTTAGGAAATTTGGGTTTACTGAGGTGTAATTTGTTCTGGTAAAAGCTACTTGCGGGCAATAACAACCAGATCGCCTGACTGGTATTTCTGGTATTTATCCATGTTAAGACTCCCGTATATCTTCCGGCTCTTAAAACCAGCCTGCTTTATGGCTTCAGACAGATCCTGATGGTCATATGGATATAAAACTGTGGTGAACAGGGATCTTTCTTTCAGGTTGGTTTTCTTATACCTGAGTATATTGAAATTCAGGTGCTCAGGATAAAAATCATAAAACCTTATGTATACATTTTCACTCTGCTCGGTTATGTTAATTATCCTGTTGTCATTTTTAAGGATTGAACTGTAATTAAGTATCTGAATGACTGCCTGACCGTTATCGCTAAGAAGCGCATAGATCCTGCCAATGGCAGCCTGAAATTTCCCGGGCTCTAAATTGGCAAGCGTGTTGCCCAGCGATAAGACTAATTCAAATTTATTATTAAATGATCTTGGGATCTTCTCAAGGCTGCTTTTATAAAAACTGACGCTTACACCCTGCTTTTTGGCGTTTTCCCCGGCTCGTGTAATCATCTTGGATGACTGGTCGAAAGCAGCAACCTTAATTCCGTTTTTTGCCAGCGCAATTGAATCAAGACCGCTGCCGCATCCCAGATCAGCTGCGGAAATAACACCCTTATCTATAAAACGGGATAATAATTCCTGCCGCCTCTTAAGTGCACTCTCAAAACCAATCATTCCATCGTAAAAAGATGAAATTTCATCAAAGAATTCTTTATTCGGCTGTACTTTCATCTTCCCGGCTCCCCTTTTTCTTTTTCCCCTTTCCGGTATCTGACTCGTTTTTTCTTACCGGATTAAACTTTCCATCTAACTGCTTTAGTTTATCCTCTGTGAGCAAAAGCTCAATACGCGGAAAGACTACCCTTTCCTCTTTTCGTATGTGCCCTTCAAGAAGCCTTCCAAGTTTGTCCATCTCTTCGGGAAGGTCTTTGGCTGATGCTAATGCACTGATCCCTTCTTTTATTGCCCGATGCTCATTTATCAGCTCCTGAAGCATAGCATCCAGAGTGATATCCATACCTTTTGCTGCAGGAAAAAGTATTTCCTCTTCTGACTTAAAATGCTCGGTCAGATCGGAGTTATAAAACTCAACTGCATACCTGACCTTCTCATCTATGTCCTTAGGCATCCCTTTTAAAGGCGGAGCATTTTTCTTAAGTATCTGTGCCAGCATTAATCCATGAAAATGATCATGCGAAAGCGGAACAAGAACTTTATTTCTCTGCATTTTTTATTTTTCAAATTAGTTTAAAATCTTAACTTTCTCAACAATGTCTTCCGTACCTTTGTTTAACCCTTCGTGCTGAAATACCAGCTCACCCTGCCTGTTAAATACATTGATAAGATTTGAATGTATGTAGTCGCCCTTTTCACCTTTTTTATACTTGAAACCGAGTAAAGCAGCCAGCTCCTTTATTTCTTCATGCCTACCTGTAAGCAGTTTCCACCTGCTTTGATCTAGCTCCCTGGTCTTTGCATACTCTGCAAGCGCCTTCGGAGTATCACGTTCAGGATCAATTGAGACAAGTACAAATCTTGTTTCTTCTTTTTCTCTTGTGCCAAGTGACTTTTCAACTATCTTCATATCATTTACAATCAGCGGACAGGCATATGTGCAGTTAGCAAATATCATTGCCAAAACTACTTTTTTCCCCTTTAAGTCAGT
>JBLNEL010000300.1:0-7171 GCA_050262615.1 Bacillota bacterium | reverse complement strand
GCCTTCATTTAAAATAAACTTTACCTCCTCTATTTGCTCTGTGGCCTTAAAAGTCTCATCTCCTATATATCTGATCTTTACAGGATCATTGCCCCATAATCCTGAAATATATAATGAATCGCTTTTTAATATTACTTTTATTTCACTGGACCTGAATTTATACGTGCCTGTAAATTTAATTTTACTTTTCCTGTCCAGCTTAACTTCCGGTATCTCTGAAATATTAAGAAAGTTTTTCGTTATCCTGTTTTCCAGGCCGACTACATCTGCATCATCTGTATTGGCTAGTATCACAATTATAAGTTTATCCTCCGGAAAGTAAACCGACTGTGCATCCGCCCCGAATATTCCTCCTGCATGAAAAAGCAGCTTATGACCTGCAAATTCACCAACCCCAACCCCGTAACCATAACTTATTTTCTCTCCGTTGCTCAATGTCCCGGGAGTTATCATTTTTTTATAAGCTAAACTCCCTATTATCTCTCCTGAATGTAGAAGCATTAACCACCTTGCCATATCCTCTGTGGTCGATACTATGCCTCCCATTGAATATCCCTGAGTTGGATTTACATAAACTGCAGGCTGAAAACCTTCTTTCCCATGTGAATAAAGTCGCGCCGACCTTAAACTGTCCTTTAGATCCGGATAATAAAAAGTGTTTTTTAATCCATATTTTGTAAAAATATTTTTTTTTAGGTATTCACCATAATTTAATCCTGATGCCTTTTCTATTATTGCTCCAAGTAGAATATAATCCGAATTATTATACGAGTAGTCCTCCCCGGGTCCGAAGTCTAAAGGTTCATCAATAAACATTTTTATCAGATCTTCCTTAGTTACTATATTGCCTACCTGTCCCCAGTATTTGCTCCCAAGACTTGTAATATTCTTAACTCCCGAAGTATGATTTAATAGCTGATGAATTGTTATGTTGTAGCTCCTATCTGCATAACCTGCAACGTAATGGCTAAGGGAATCTTCCAGATGAATTCTCCCCTCCTCTGCAAGCTGAAGTATGCTTACGGCTGTAAATTGCTTTGTGATTGATGCTATCGGATAAATTGTAGCACTGCTTGCAGGAATCCTATTTTCCAGATCGGCAAACCCATATCCTTTTGATAAGATTACCTTTCCATCCTTTACGATGATCATCGACAGTCCTGCTGTCTTACCTTCCCTTATATTGCTTAGTGCCAGCGAGTCAGCACTCCTTAAGTGTTCAGTAATATCTGCATTCTGTGCCCTGCTGCCTGTACCTAAGATCTGGAGGAGCAGTACCATGATTACGCTATAGCCTAGCTTTATATCAGTTTGTCTTAAAATCCCTCTCATCATGTTCTTTTCCCTTGGTCATCCTTTAAAATTGACAATAAACTCAGATATTACAATATTAAAAAGCAGTCTGGTGATTCATCTTTCAAAAGCTGCGATTTTGCAGGAACTGTGCTCGCCTTTATTGAAAATCAATTCCTTTCAGATTATCTTAGGTTGGTAAATAATACTTTTGGCGAAAGTTCTGCCCTTCGTGTTTCTATCAGGAAACATGGGTCAGCAGAATTAATTTATAATTATTTTTCTATATAAAGGATATCAAAATGAATTTGGCCATTACTACCTTTTTTGCCGGAGCTCTTTTATTAGCAGCCGTTTCCGAAGCTAAAGAAAGACCAGGAATCACCTGTAAATCATTTGGAAAAACCCCTGCAGGCGAAGAAGTTTTTATATACAGACTTAATAACAGCAATGGTATGATTGCTGAAATTACAAATTATGGGGGAATTGTCATCCGGCTTACTGCTCCTGATAAAAATGGCAAGTTTGATGACGTTGTCCTCGGCTTTAATACTCTTGAAGAGTATATCAAGGATAACTCACCTTACTTTGGAGCAATCATCGGCCGCTACTCAAACAGAATTGCAAATGGACAGTTTATATTGAATGGCAACACATTTAACCTGGCTAAAAATAATAACCCCGGAGGAATCCCCTGCTCACTTCATGGCGGTATTAAGGGATTTGATAAGGTCCTCTGGCAGGCTGAATCATTATTTGTTAAAAATACTCCGGGACTTAAGCTTCAGTACTTAAGTAAAGATGGCGAGGAAGGTTATCCCGGCAACCTCAGGGTCACTGTTACTTACTGGCTTACTGATAAAAATGAACTGAAAATTGAATATAACGCTTCAACTGATAAACCGACTCCTCTTAACCTGACTAACCATAGCTATTTTAACCTTAAAGGTGAAGGTAATGGAGATATTTTAGACCATGAGTTGGTAATAAATGCTGATAAATTTACGCCTGTAAATAAGGGGCTTATTCCCACTGGACAAATTGGAAATGTAAAGGAAACAGCGCTTGATTTTACAAGCCCGCATAAAATAGGCGAAAGAGTAGATGCTGATAACGAACAGCTAAAGCTTGGCGGTGGGTATGACCATAACTGGGTATTGAACAGAAAAAATGACAAGTTGTCTCTTGCTGCTTCTGCCTATGAGCCTTCTTCTGGACGATTCTTGCAGGTATATACAACTGAGCCGGGAATTCAGTTCTATTGCGGTAATTTCCTCGATGGCTCTCTGAAGGGTAAAAGCGGAAAACCTTATAATTATAGAAATGGCTTCGCTCTTGAAACACAGCACTTTCCTGACTCACCTAATCATCCTGATTTCCCTAATACAATTCTCAAACCGGGTCAGGAATTTAAATCATCTACGGTTTATAAGTTTACTGCTAAATAACAGAAAATGAATTTAATAGAAAATGAACTTAATAGAGATTACACTTAATAGAGATTGCACTTAATAGAAAGTAAGTTATCTCTGACTAAATATATACATAATTCTCGACTTCTTCGGGTTCAGCAACACTCATAAAGTTTATTACTTTGTTGCTGACCACTTTATATCTTATTATTATGTTTTGTCTTTTCTTAGGGTATACTCCTGCAAAATGATCATTGGTAGTTACCAGATCAGCTTGTATAAGATAGGATTCAGGATTTGCACAAGCAGAATCATTTATCATTTTGCCCTTTTCAAATGCAATCCGCCTTAAAGTGCAGATACCATCTTTATCGATGGAATCGATCTGGTATATTATACCTGTATTTACAAATCCTTCATTGTAGGTTCGCGGAATCCAGTAAGTTTTTATTAATCCACCCCATTTATCCGCTACAGGAGAAAGCCTTTTCATTCTGCACCTTAATAGTAGTGTGTTTTCTATACCTTATATAGTCAGAAAAACAGACTTGTGGGAAAATTCTGAGATTTTTTTTAATTTCTCCGGAATTCTATTCCAGTATTTTATTTATGAAAGCGGATTTTATCAGCTGAGATGTATTATTAACGTTGAATTTTTTCATAATAGAACTTCTGTAGCTGTCAATCGTCTTTTTGCTCAGGGTCAGTTCCTTGGCAATATCATTGCTGCAGGACCCGTCACATACCATCTTAAGTATCGTTAGCTCCCTTTGTGACAAGACTACCTTCTTTGATAATTTGCTCATTGGAGGATATTCCGAATCATACTTCTTCAGTATTTCATTTATCCTCTCATCAGTGTAGTTTTTCCCAAAATATTTTTGACTGTTGAAGACCGTTTTTATTGCCAGCCTCAGTTCTCCTTTTGTTATACTTTTATTGATAAATCCTGCCGCTCCTGCTTTAACAGCCCTGTAGAGATATTCCTCCGAATCATATATCGTTAGAAATAAAATTTTCGCATTCTCATCCCTGCCCTTTATGAACTCCGCGGCCTCAATTCCTGATAAAACAGGCATGTAAATATCACAGACTACCACGTCAGGCTGGCACTCAAAGTACTTATCAATAAGCTCCTGCCCGTTTGCTGCCTCTCCTACAACGTACATCCCTGGAGTATTCTCCAGTAAATTCGTCAGCCCGCTTCTTACTAGATTGTGATCATCTGCAAGAAATACCCTGATTTCAGTGCTTGCCATTTCTTTTATTCTCCATTGGAAAATCCACAACTATTTTTGTCCCTTCTTCTTTTGAGGAATTGATCTTCAGTACTCCCCTGTATATGCCCGCTCTTTGTTTCATGTTTCTTATTCCCATTCCCTTTACAGATTCTTCAGGATCAAAGCCCTTTCCTTCATCTGAAATGATCAACCTCAGAGCATCATTTCTTTTTATCAGCTGTACGTTGTATTCCTTTGCCCCCGAATATTTTACAATGTTGCTTATGGCTTCCTGAACAATCCTGTATATTGCAATTTCAAGATCATATCCCAGACGCCCCGAAGTGCTTATAAAATCTAATTGCCCCCTTATACCGCTTTTCTGTTGTATTGCTTCCATCAGTTTTGTTAGTGATGAGTATAGCCCCGTCTCTTCTAAACTGTAAGGAAAAAGCCTGAATGAAATATCCTTCAGGTCTTTGGAAATATTGTCTATAAGTATGGCATTTCTTGTAAATACCTCCGGATTCTCTGTGTGGGTCAACTCGCAGAAGTCTTTCTGAAGCGTAAGTTTTAGTAAGACCATCTGCTGACCAATATCATCATGCAGCTCCCTGGAAATTCTTTTACGCTCTTCTTCAACTATCTTCTGCTGGGCACGTGAATATTCATTTAATTCATTCTGCGATATTTCTAGCACTTCCTCTTTTAATTTCTGCAAAAGCTTCGGATCATGTTCTGCAAATACTGCCAGAAGTCTTGCATTCTGCATCTGAAGCTGTACTTTTTCTTCATCTGTCTTTCTTATATAGGGGAAAACTGCTTTTTGTATCGCTAGATAAATTATTGCAGTAAGTATTGCTGTAATAATTAAGGATAAGAATATGGGATTCCGGATATCCCCTAAGAGATATACATATTCGTTCAGTTCTTCTGAAATGGTTTTATGCAGCAAGGCTAATAAGTAACACATTGCTTTTGTCTGTGTTAAGAACTCTTATAAAATATGATCTGCTGAATAAAATGGACTGAAAGATAAAAAGAGGTCCGCTGAATACTGCACTATATCCTCCTTTTCACTTGTTTCTTTAAGAATATCTGAAATGGCAAGATTATAAGTCATTGGCAAAATAATAAATCAAAATAAAAAAAGATATAGGAGTCACTATCTTTTTTATAGGGCCGGGCATATTATGCCTCATGCTTATTATTACCCATTTTATTACTCTTCAGGTTTATTACTCTTCAGGTTTATTACTCTTCGTTTTTTATTACTATTTTCCCTTTCTTCATATTTCCGCCTGAATATGTCACATAGATATAAACTCCGGTTTGAAGTTTATTGCCGTGCAGATCTTTGCCATCCCATGTTACTACAAATTTGTCGGTCTGTGGATCTGCTATAATTGATTTCTGCCCGCTGTATACTAACTTCAGCGCAGCCGAATAAATGTTTAATTCTGTAGCCTTCGTTTCGTCGTAACTCACAGGAATATTTACCTGATCATTATTTAACCTGTTGTGATAATTAAAAGGGTTCGGATATGCATAGTCTGATTCTGAAAATATTACTGTTGCGCCATTTACAATTTTATCATTGAAAAAATCTACTTCACTTAATACATCTTTCGAACAGACAAGCTTTGAGAAATAGTTATTTACTACTCTCCTCGACCCTGCTGCTGAATCAGGATACATCGAAAAGTCTACCTTTAACAACGAAGACGGGGCATTCAGTGCTCTTGATAAATCACCGTCTGTTATTTTTATTGTTACCGTATCAGTCCAGCTTTTATTCTTTATCTTAATTCGGATGAAGTTATTGGAAAGTGGACTTGTGGATAATTGAATGGGAAATATACCTGAACTGAAATCAACTGTCGCTTCTGGTCTGATAACCGGATAATTTTTTGCTTCTTTAAAGTACTTATCAGATTGCGCTCTGTGGCCTGTATAAAATGTCCATATGCCGAATTCATTAAGTTCATTCTTAAATGACGAATGCTCCTCAAGCAGACTTAAATTTATCGCCATCAGCGCTGGATTATCAGCAAAGAGCTCCCACTGCCTTTTAATAATCCCGAAACCATAGTTTTCTTTTAACATTAAATTCCATATTGGCAATTCATACCCGCTATACCGGGAAAATGTCTCCCCGGGATAGTTAAAGTAATCCCTTAACCTGCCGTAATAATCATTTACATCTCCATAGACAAATTCTTCCATTGATGTCGACGTGAGTTCATGAAAAAAACTTTCATTAAAATCAAGACGGTAACAGCCCATCTGAATTGCATGATGAAATTCATGAGCTAATGTCACTCTTGCTGCATCAAAGCCGTGAGTGAAATAACTGCTTCCTGCAAAATCATTATCAATCTTAATAAAACTTGTCCACTTGCCAGAGGCAATCTGATTCTCATTCGGGGCATCCCCATAATACCCATTTGGAAAATCTATGATGTAAACATCATAACAGTTATCACCCCCTGAATCATCATCCGTCGGGGGGAGTGGATATCCCAGATAACTGATCTCAAATGAGTATGCCGAATCAATTATATCACAGATTTTCTTAACGTTTTCGGTTATTGAAATAGAGGCATCATAGCCAGGCTTCTCTGAACCTGTTGTGTCATAATGAACCCGGAAATATCCTGATGAAGATACTATGCTCGTGTCAAGTATGGGCCTGGAATTAAGCGCCTTTAGTAAGCTCTGCTTTTCAGGCGTAAGACTCTTTATGTTTGAGTATATCTCTGCCCTGGTACTGAAATAGCATTTGTTTCCAGAAGGCATGTGTTGTGCGCAGATGTTAACTGAAATAATCATTAACAAAACTGCCGTTCTATAAAACATGCTGTTTATTATTCTGTTATGGAAATTCTTTCATTTAATGGAATTGCGGCACGTGCGTTATTTTCCCCGACACAAATAAAAAACAGTCCTAATAGAATTTCAAAGGCTGTTGTCATATAAAAATAAATATCCCCTGTATGAACCGAAGCAATTATAAAAACATATTTTAGCACAACTGATAGCTCGTAAAGAATAATGACAATATAAAAGACTTTCAGTACTTTTAGATTAATTACATCTGCTGTTGCCATTTTGAAAATAAAGTAGAGAATAAACATATGTGCAGTCGTAATAATAATGTATATTATCGTATAATGAACATGTAGCGCAAAATAAAAGACCGAAGCTAAAATAACAACGATATATGGAATATGTTTTGGTAAGACT
>JBLNEL010000299.1:0-13467 GCA_050262615.1 Bacillota bacterium | reverse complement strand
AATATCTGAAACCCTGTTTCATTAGTCGAATTGTCTTCCCATGTCAATTCGATCTTCTTACCATTTACAACAGATCTCAGATTTGTTGGACAACCGATTTGTTCTATCCTTGTTGTAAAACTCCAGGGAACTGAAAAACTGCTGTACCCTCCCGGATTCTTAGATCGTATTCTCCAAAAGTACTTAGTTTTATATCGCAGCGAATTTATTTTTATACTTGTAACAGTTATATTCGAATCATTTTGTATAATGCGGGAAAAACTGCTGTCTTCAGATAATTGGAAATGATAGCTTACAGCATGAGCTACACTGCTCCATCTTAGTTCAGGGGTCAGATTTACATACTTATAGTTGTTACCGGGATAGCTTAATAATGGAATATCAGGAGCATTTACGTTAAAATAACTGGTTATTGACTTATTTCTATCAATAATTATTGAATTAGGATTTCCGTTCCCTGTAAGATCACCTTCCCAACGCGTAAAAGATGTACCTTCAGCCGGAATGGCTTCGAGAGTCACACTTTTCCCGCTATTGAAAATGTCAGAATATGGAAGATTTTTAATGACACCATTAACTTTTATCTGACCGGTTCCATTACCCCCCTGATTAATGGCTAAAGTATATTTAATTATACTGAAGTTTATTGCCAGGGTTTTGTTACTATTTATTATGATTGTAGATGGATTATTCGTGCCTGTCAGATCCCCGCTCCATCCTGAAAATGTACTGCCTGGCGAGGCAATTGCTTCTACAACTACCTGTGTGCCAAACTTAAAAGTAGCAGCATATGGCAGAGATAAGGTCACTCCGTTTACTTTTACCTCACCTGTTCCATCTCCCCCCTTGTTAAGTATCAAACTTAAAATATTCAGGTCAAACAAAGCTGTGATCACCTTATCTTTATCAATTTTTATTGTAGAGGGATTTGAGTTTCCTGTAAGATCTCCACTCCAGCCGGCAAACTGATTGTTTGAATCAGGAACTGCTTCCACTATAACTTCGGATCCGGCATCAAAAAGCTTTGTATAAGGCAGAGTAACTATTGCCCCGTTAATTTTAATTTGCCCGCTGCCGCCCTTGTTAACTGTAAGCCTGTACTGAATAATACCAAAATTGACAGTTATATTTTTATCACCATTCAAAGTGATAACAACCGGGTTATTTACCCCTGTAATATCCCCGCTCCAGCTGCTGAAAGTACTGTTAAGTCCGGGAACAGCTTCAATGGTTACATTAGTTTTATAGTTGAAATTTCCTGTATAAGGTAATGCTTGAGTTACTCCATTGATTTTTACTGTACCCAATCCTATAGCACTTTTTGAGATAGTAAGAGTGTATTGCTTTATGCTGAAGTTCGCTGAAGCCGTAATATTTTTATTTATGACTATTACACCATTTGCAAAATTACCTGTGATTTCACCACTCCAGCTGGAGAACAAACTTCCACTGTCCGGTACCGCTTCAAAGGTTATAGGTGTGCCGCTATTGAATATCCCTGAATATGGCAGATTTTGTAAAATACCATTGATCTTTACTTGCCCATTCCCCGCCCCGCCTTTTGAAATGGAGAGAGTATACTGTATTTCATTAAAGTTTGCCTGAAGATTCTTATTCCCGTTCATCGTAATAACTACCGGATTCTGTACACCTGCAAAACTCCCTGTCCAGCCATTAAAAGTATTCCCGGGATCTGCAGCTGCCTCTATCTTTACCTGTGACCCTTCAGGATATGAATGATTAAAGGGCAATGTCTGCAGTGTATCATTTATCTTTACCTGCCCGTTGCCAAACTTGCTGATAGTTAAGGAATATAATGGAAGTGAATTAAAACCTGCACTAATTGTCATATCACCTTTAACAGTAACACCCACTGGATTTGTGATTCCTGATACTGCTCCGCTCCATCCGGTAAATATACTCCCGGAGGCTGCCACTGCTTCAATTGTAACGTTGCTTCCATAATTGAATATTCCATTATATGGAAGCTGCCTTATACTGCCATTAACCTTTATCTCTCCGTTACCTGTGCCGCTTTTGTTTACTGATATAGTAAATTGTTTTAATTTGAAAGCTGCATTTATATTTTTTGTGGTATCTACAATCACTGAAATTGGATTTACTACACTTGAAAGACTTCCGCTCCATGCTGAGAATGTATTGCCCGAATCCGGAATAGCCTCAATTTTCAATATTGTTCCATTATCATAAAGCTTGGTAAATGGCAGTGTACGGAGCGTGTCATTTACTTTGATTTGACCATTCCCGGTTTTATTTATTGTAACCTGATACTGAACTGCTTTGAAATTTGCGATTACTGCTTTATTACCATTTACAACCATATTTACCGGATTGGCCGTGGAACTCAGATCACCTGCCCAGTTAACAAAGCTGCTTTTATTTTGTGCAACTGCCTGAAGATCAACCTGACTGCCTTTTGTAAAACTCCCGGTATATGGGAAATTACTTAAGATGCCATTGACAATAACTTGTCCCGATCCGCTACCTGCTTTAGTGAGTGTCAGCTGTGATGTTCCTACGGAATTATATTGCACAGTAAGAACCTTGTCTGAATTCATCATAATGGTAACTGGGTTTGTATTTGCATTTACACTTCCTGTCCATCCCGCAAATGTAGTTCCAGGGTCCGGAACAGCTTCAATATTCAGCAGGACATTTTCATTCCCATGAAACACTCCTGTGTAGGGAAGGGTATATAAAATATTGTTTATCCTTACTTTGCCCGCACCATTACCAGATTGATTAATATTTAAAATATAATTTTTCAGCGAAACACTTCCATTTGTATATGTAGCAGCCAGATTATTGCCTAATGTATCTTTAAACACGTTCTCAGCAGTAATAAATGTGATCTGAGTGCTATTTCCTTTATAAATAAATTTCAAATTAAGGAGTGCACCATCAGGTAAACTTAGGGCATTCTGCCCTGTCCATTGCATTTTAACAGTCCCGCTGCTGTCTGAAACCGCAGCACCTGGTATTGCTTTATTTAGTTCAGGCTGCCCATAAGCCTGAAGTACAGTAGTGTCATACTGGAATTTTATTAGAAACGATCCAACATTGTTAAAATTGAAAATATTGATTGGTATTGAAACGGTATCCCCTGGAATGGCACTGATTGTAGGTGCTGTAACTGTCAGATTTTGAGATTTCAGTATAGCTGGGGCTAATATAATGAAAAAACAAAAAAGTATAATTTTTCTCATGCGAACTCCCTCAAGTCCTTTATTAACATACCTTTACAGGAACTTTTATATCCTTTGCACTGCTTCAACTATATAGTAAGTAATTATTCACATCTCAGCAAGGATATAAATCAAGGGATTGTCGTTAACGAGCATAAATAAAAAAACCTCAAACACTTTCATGCTTGAGGTTTTTATCAGTAGCGCGTACGGGATTCGAACCCGTGATCTCCGCCTTGAGAGGGCGGCGTCCTAAGCCTCTAGACGAACGCGCCAGTGTAAAAGAAAACTTCTTTTGAATTTCAATTTTAGTATACTAAAATACTAAGCAAATACTATATTGTCAAATTAAAGGTTTTATAAATTATAAAACTGTTGAGTTCCTGACTACTTTATCAGAGTCATTTTTCTGACTGAAACATAATTCCCTGCCTTCAGCTGATAAAAATATATACCGTTTGAAAGCCCTCCGGCATTGAAATCAATTGTATAATTCCCTTTTGACTTAAACTCATTTACAAGTATTGCTACCTCCTCTCCAAGTAAATTGAAAACCTTTAATGTTACCAGATTATTTTCCGGAATCGAATAGCTTATCCTGGTTGAAGGATTAAATGGATTCGGGTAGTTTTGCTCCAGATCATATGCCAGTAATGAGGATCTGTCTGATGCAACATCAGTTGGATTAGCCGCAGCTGTGATAGTGCCTGACATACCGGCACCGTTTGGTCCTCCATGAGGAATACAGTAGTATCTATGAAGACCCGGATATAAAATAACTTTTTTAAATACAGGGACTGAACTGTTGATTTCAGAGTTCCACGAATCAGGCCCTGAAGTGCTGTCTGAAGTTGTCGTATGCGATCCTGAAATCCAGACAAAAGTTACTGTATCTCCGGCTGTTATAGTGATGTCTTTAGGTGTAAAACTAAAATTAGCAACCTGAATTGTAAAGTTTCGCTGGCTGTAGATTATCTGTGTTAAAAACATCAAAATGATTAATACATATTTTATATTTCTTTTCATTTATTTCCCTTTCATTTTTGTTCTCATCTCCATTAAATTTTGCCAATTAATTATTTTGATTTAATTTTATATAAGTTTGATTACATAATAGGAAAAAAGTTACACGTGACTCATATATTAGAAAAAGAAAACAAATAATTGTGATTCAAATCACCAGAGTTTAATAATTAGATTTTCAGGGGGACTCATGAAAAATTTTCTGCTTTTTGTTCTGCTATTTATTCCTTTTTGTATAAACCTTACAGCTCAGACTGACTCGTCAAAAGGACTGTACCATTTTGAAAAAGTATGCCACGGGATGAATTTCCCGGAAGGACCGGCCTGGGATGGAAAAGGAAATTTATATGTGTCAAACTGTTATGGAGGCTGGATTGCAAGAATATCAGCTCAGAAAACTGATACTTTTGTAACTGCAGCATCTAAACCCTACAGCCTTGAAAAAACAAATGGTTTGACTGTATATAAAGACGGAAATATTTATGCTTGTGAATATGGCAAAGGGGCAATTCTAAGATTCTCTCCGGACGGCAAATGTGAGCCGGTCTGTGAAGGTTATATGGGTACAAAATTCAACAGACCTAATGATCTTGCCTTTGATCGCAGCGGAAATCTTTACTTTACTGATCCTAAGTCCTATGACGTAAATAACTTAGACGGTATAATTTACATGATCCCTGTGGGAAAATCAGAAGCCGTTCAGGTTATTAAAGGTTTGGGATTTCCTAATGGTATTGCATTCTCCCCTGACGGTAAATTTTTATTCGTCTGCGAATCTGCTAAACAAAGAATTCTAAGGTTCCCTGTCTTTAACAATGGCAAATTTGGAGATCTTCAGGTTTTTGCCGAACTCCCGGGAGGCGATCCCGATGGTATTGCTTTTGACAGTAAAGGGAATTTATATGTGGCACATTTTGGAGGAGCAGCAGTCTATGTTTTTTCACCTGAAGGTAAACAATTAAGGAAAATTCCAGCCCCAGGCAAAAAACCAAGCAACCTTGAATTTGCAGGCAATGATCTAAAAACATTATACTTGACCGAAGATGAAACAAATTCGGTTTATAAGACAACTGTGGAAATTCCGGGATCAGCTCTGTTTTCTTCACCATTCCCGCAATAACCTAAATTTCAGATAGTTTGGATATCAGGCTGAATAAACATCCCGGATATTTTTATTCAGCCCCTCTGTTTACTGGTCGAATTTCCGTTTTTCACTATTCATTTTGAAATCTTAATTACTTTTATATGGAAGAGAAATAAGAAAACTTGTCCCCGGATTCTCTTTACCTCCAAGCTTTGAAGGGCTTTTTACCTCAATACCTCCCCCATGATTTTTAATTATCTGCTGTACTAATGATAAGCCCAAACCTGTGCCTTCAATATTCTTTTGCCTGATATTTGCAGCCCTGTAAAATTCCTTAAAAATATCGCCTATTTCATCCTGAGGAATACCGATTCCGCTATCACTTACTTCTAAAAACTGAAAAGCGGAATTTTCAGTCAGAAGAACTTCTATCGACCCATTCGGCTCTGTGTATTTTATAGCATTGCTTATTATATTCGAAAAGGCAATTTCAAGCAAAACTCTGTTGCCTTTTATATTCCTCGATGAGTTAATTTCATTATTAAAACAAATTGAGAGCAATTTTGATTCAGCATTAGCTTTCTGATTACATATGGTTGATTCGACTATACTGCAAATATTAATATCTTCCTGCTGCATTCCATCAGATAATTTCAGCCTTGAAATATGAAGCACATTATTGATCATTTTGATTGCTTCATTAGCCCTTAATCTGGCCCTGTTTAATTTTCTTATAAAATCTTCATTTACTGAACCAAGATAGCCTCCTGGCACAAGATCAAGTATAGTCTGTACGGCTGATATTGGGGTTTTGATTTCATGCACAACTCCCATAACGTATTTTTCCTTTGCAGCTTCTGCTTCTTTTATCTTTCTTATGCTATCATAAAGATCATTTTCCTTCTTGTATAATTCTCTTGCAATCCGGTTAGTAATTATTACGCTGACTATTATCATAAATCCGAATATCAGCAGAAAAGTGATCAGATAAGTGAATTTGTTGTAAACAGGCTCGTTCAGAAGGCCTGTTATTGCATGGTGAGGTATATAACCGAAATACTCAAGATTAAATAAAACTGTAAGAGTAAGAATAACCGTTAAAGCAAGTATATAAATTATTACTCCGGGCAGGATAAGACTGCCGATAATCATATGAAACATGTAGAATAAATATAGTGGATTCTCTATTCCGCCAAGATAATAGACAAGTAATGTTAACGAAATTAAATCCAGCAGCATCTGAAATAATGAGAAATGAAGACTGTGAAATCTTCCAGCCTTGAAATGGAATTGCAGCCCGATATAATGAAAAGACAGATTATAAAAAAGAATAGCGCAAGTAATTGTAATTACAGCATTTACCTGGACACTGGTTAATTGAAGCTTTATTATATATAATGCTCCGATTAGCATCCCTGCAAGCATAACGACAGCACCGTAACGCAAATCAATAAACCATAAATTCCGCTTTGTTATTGATTCTTCAAACTCTTCATAATGAGTAACCCAATGAGGAACTAAAGTCAGCATTTATCCCCCGGATTTTTATTTTAACAATATTATGGAATTTTACTTTAGTGCAAAAGGTAAAAGAAAATTTAATCTAACTTAATATGGCTATTTAGTCAATAGTTAAAACAGCCGGAAAGACTAAATTTGATTAGCGTTGACTATGTTAACTATTGCGCTTATCTTTGAATTGAGAAGTAAATAATTCAGAGAAGCCCGCATTGGCAATTCAGTAAGCTCACATGCGGCTGAAACTGATAAGTGGTTAATGTATTTTAAGAAATAACACGGCGTAACTTTATGAAATACAACATCTTACTTGGTTTGGTATTTTTTATTTTTATCTCTTACTTTGGCTGTAAAGATTCGGTTACTGGTGAAGATATCGACAAGAGAACAATACCTTCAAGCAACGTCAGCTACAATAACCACATTCAGCCTGTATTTGATGTAAAATGTAATAATTCTAACTGCCACGATGACAGCCGCAGAGCCGGAGGGCTTAGTTTTACTTCATATCAGAATACAACCACAGACCCTACTGTAGTGGTTAAAGGCTTTCCTGAAAACAGCCGGCTGGTATGGTCGATCAGACCAGGATCAAGTAACCCTATGCCTCCGCTAAATTATCCTCCCCTTACAAAAAATCAGATTGATGGGATTACTACATGGATAAAAGAAGGTGCAAAGCCAAATTGAGTGAGATCAGGCCTTTAATGCAGTGACTATTAAATTCCAAACACTTAGTTCTAATTCCAAAATAAAATCAATAAAAATAAAAAAAACTGGGACAAAGACCCTGCAGAAAGCAAAACCCGGAATGAATATTCTTCGATTCCGGGTCATATAAATATTGAAAATCCAAAGCTTAAATATTATAACAGAGTTTATGACTTACAGCTTTACATTTGGAATTTTTCTTTCATATCCACTTTTGTTCTTTATACCACTGACAGGTTCTTCTAATCCCCTCTTCAATAGATATTTCCTGATGGTAACCAAGTTCTTTAACTGCTTTTGAGGTATCGCACGTCCATGCCTGCTGTACTAAATCACGAGCTTTTTCAAGATTAAGTGTTGCCGGTTTTGGACTGAACATAGCAAAAAACTGTGCAATAGCTGCTATTGTATAAACTACCGGATGCGGTACCTTTACTTTTAGCGCTTTTTTATTCAATACTCGTGAAGTTACTTCTCCAATCTCCTTCCAGTAATAATACTTTTCTGAGCTGATGAAATAAGTCTGGCAGGCTGAATTTTCATTTATTGCGGCCAGATAGAAACCTTTAACCAGATCCAGAACATGGATCAAACTTATTTGCTTATCATGAAGTCCGATAGTAGTCATCAAACCTCTGTTAAATGTCTGAAAAAATATCATTATTTCAGTATCACGTTCCCCATATACTGCAGGAGCGCGGCAAATAGTAACAGGCAGTTTATCCATGTATGTTTTAGCAAGTTTTTCCTCCTCAAGCTTGCTTTTTCCATAGGTTGTTATCGGATGAGGTTCTGTCTTCTCAGTGACATGCTCACCATTAAGCGAAGGTCCGCATGCAGTCTGGCTGCTGACAATTATTACCTTTTTTATCGATTCCTTTACTTCGAGAGCTGCATCAAGCACAGTGCGTGTAGTTTCGACATTGCCCATATAGTAGCCTTCCGGCTTCTTTGACTTTACAACTCCGGCAACATGATATATGTAATTTGCATCCTTGAAAGCTTTTTTTAGCCCTTCTTTATCAAAAAGTCCGCAATCGATTATTTCAACATCTTTTCCGCTAAGCCATTTAAGATTACTTGACCTTCTTGTAATACAACGGACAATGTTTCCTTTACTAAGAAGAAGATCTACCAGGTGGCTGCCCACAAATCCATTTGCGCCTGTAACCACAGCAATCGGCTTATTTTCCATTTCTAATTTCCATTTGATTTTATTGGGATTTAATTATAGATTAAGCATTAAAATTTTTAAATCGGACAAAAGCTTAACAAAAATATAAAGAAAGAATTTAATTTCATATAAAGTTAATAATACTTGGAGGAAAATTTTGGATCTATTTACGAAATGCTTTGATTTTACAAGAGCCGATGAGGTGAAAGCTGCTGGTCTTTATCCCTATTTCAGGCCAATTGAAGAAAATGAAGGACCTGTTGTTCAGATAGAAGGCAAGAAAGTTATTATGGCTGGATCCAACAATTATCTTGGCTTAACTGCAGATCCGCGAGTTAAGGAAGCTGCAATCAAAGCAGTAGAAAAATATGGTACTGGATGCTCAGGCTCACGTTACCTGACCGGTACAATTGATCTGCATGTTGAACTTGAAGATAAACTGGCAAAATTCTTTGGGAAAGAAGCTTGCCTGCTCTTTAGTACTGGTTATCAGACTGCTCAGGGTGTTATTCCGACATTAGTTCAACGCGGAGAATACGTTGTTTCAGATAAAGATAATCACGCATGTATCGTAGCTGGAAACCTGATGGCAAAAGGTGCTACAGCTGATGTCATCCGTTATAAACATAATGACGTTAGTGACCTTGAAAGAGTAATAAAAAAGCTGCCTCTCGAAGCTGGAAAGCTTATTGTCAGCGACGGTGTCTTCTCAACAGGCGGCGAAATTGTGAACTTGCCTGAAATGGTTCGCATTGCAAAAGAATATAATGCTAGATTGCTTATTGATGACGCTCATTCTGTAGGCGTTATCGGTAAAGGCGGAAGAGGTACTGCTAGTGAGTTTGACCTGGTTGACCAGGTTGATATGACTATGGGGACTTTCAGCAAAACCTTCGCTTCTTTAGGCGGTTTTGTCGTAGGTCCGGAAAGAGTAATCAACTACCTTAAACATCAGTCCCCTGCCCTTATCTTTAGTGCTTCTCCTACTCCTGCTTCTGTAGCTGCTGCATTGGCAGCTTTGGACATCCTTATTGCTGAACCTGAAAGAGTAACAAGACTTATCAGAAATGCTGCAAGAGTGAGAACATGCCTTAAAGAAGCTGGATTTAATGTAATAGACAGCAGAACAGCTATTGTACCAGTAATTATCGGCGATGACCTTAAGGCTTTCCAGATGGGCAGAATGCTTTATGATGACGGTGTATTCGTTAACGTATTCATTTCTCCTGGTGTACCACAGGGCCGTCAGATGATGAGAACCAGCTATATGGCTTCACATGAAGATGAGCATTTAGATTATATTGTTGATTCTATGAAAAGAAACGGTAAAATACTCGGAATTATTGAATAATAGAATATTAAATAGAATTGATCATTGAACTCATTCTTTGAGGTAAACTCAGGGAATGAGTTCTTTTATTTTTAGTGTATTTTATATCCCATTTTATTAAAGGTAAAACTATATGGGTTCAGTGAATATAAAACCAGTTGGCTCAAAAAAAGAGCTCATGCAGTTTATAAAACTGCCATGGAAAATCTATGAAAATGATAAATATTGGGTCCCCCCTTTGATCATGGACCGGAAGAAAATATTAAGTAAAGAGAAAAATCCATTTTTTAAACATGCAGAAATGGAAATGTTCCTGGCTGAAAAAGATGGAAAACTTGTAGGCCGTATAGCAGCAATTAAAAATGACCTTCACATTAAGTATAATAATGAAAATGCCGGACATTTCGGATTCTTTGAATGTATTAATGACCAGGAAGTTGCAAACGCTTTGTTTGATACAGCTCGCAAATGGGCAAAATCAAAAGGATTGGAAAAAATAGTAGGACCGGCAAACCCTTCCAGCAATGATGAATGGGGCATGCTCCTTGAAGGTTTTGATGATGAACCAAGACTTTTAATGCCTTATAACCCGGAATATTATCTTAAACTCTGCGAATGCTATGGCTTCCGTAAGGCAAAGGATCTGCATGCCTATAAACTTGAAAATAGTAAGGTCAGTTCTTCTGATAAGCTTAAACGCATTTCTGAAATTGCAAGACAAAGAAGCGGACTTGAAATCTCTTCTCTGAATATGAAAGATTTCAAGGGTGAACTGGAAAAGGTTAAATATGTATATAATAAAGCTTGGGCTCCTAACTGGGGATTCGTTCCATTGACTGATGAAGAACTGGACGCTATGGCAAAGGACCTGAAACCACTTGCAGAACCTTCTTTAGTCCTGTTTGGACATATTAATGGTGAACTAGTCGGCTTTGCACTTGTCATGCTTGACTATAATCAGATCTTTAAAGAAATGAATGGAAGGTTATTCCCTTTCAATTTCCTTAAACTTATGACTAAAAAGAAAAATATTACTTGGAGCCGTGTTATTACCCTTGGCGTTATTCCTGAATATCAAAAACGCGGGCTTGATGCTGTATTTTACTGGGAAGTCCTCCAGAGAGCACATAATATCGGAATTGACCTGGGTGAAGCAAGCTGGATACTTGAGGATAACGAAATGATGAATCGCGGAGCTAATGTAATGAATGGCACTTTATATAAAAAGTACCGTGTCTATGAAATGGATATTTAATATTTCCGGGTCCTGTATTTTCAAAATTTAATCATTAATACCGCAGAAATATTTTTGCGGTATTAATGGTTCATATTTATCTCACCTTAGTTATTTTTGGGGAATAATATGTTAAAGAAATTATTATTTTTACTTCTTTTGTCCTCCCCCCTGTTTGCTCAATATACTTCTGCTGATTTCGAACTTGTAAGAACTACTTTTGAAAGAAAATTCGAAAGTAAGATTATTGATAAGTATCTTTCTTCCTCTTATGCTGCTAACGTTAAGGCTGCTCTCCTTTCTTTAAGCAACGCACAGGATACTTCATTTATTGATAATATTATTAAACCTGATTTTACAAAATTCGGTAACTATATTGCATTTGCTCTGGGAGAAACCGGAGTTTCTGCAAAATCTGAAAACTACCTGTTGACTAAGATATTTAGTAATCAGCATCCTGAATTTCAGCGATACTGTTTCGAAGCTCTGGGCAGATGCGGCAGTAAGGAAAGCCTGGATAAAATTATACAGGCTTATTTTGCTGAAAAACCGGGCAGTTTCGATGGTATATCAATTGCAATTGCAAACTTTGCACAAAGAGGAATCAGACAGCAGGATTCATCAGAATTAAAAGTATTACTGAGCGAATTATCAGGTGAAAAATTACCGATAAAGAGAAGAATTGATGCTGCATTTGCTGCTTCAAGGATTGGATTAGCCAGAAAAAACAAAAATGAACTCTTAAGGATCTTGTTTGAAAATATTAAAGGCGAAGATGCTATTATTTTCAAGCAATATATCCTGGCATCTTTAAAAAAAATAAAATCATCTCCTGATGCACCGGAACAGATCAAAGCTCTTATTTCAAGCAATGAATGGAGAATAAGAACCGAAGCTCTTAAAGTGATAATGTACCACAAGTTCACTTCTTCAGATGAATTAAAAGGATTTATTAAGCTGCTTAAGGATTATAATCCTAACGTGTCCCGTCAAATGGCAATATCCCTAAAGGAAATTAATCTCGACAGTACACTTATGTTTCTCTTTAAAGATGAGCTTAAAAGAAAACTTCTGGATGAAACACTTACAGATAATACCTTGGGAGAGTTGTTTGTAACTTACTGTAAATTTTTCCCAACTGAAATGAATAAGCTTGCAGAAGATTTGAAAGAAAGAATAGGACTCTCATTTATATACCGCGCTTTGAGCGCGAACCTTTCAAATCCACAAGGCAATTTGACCTTTCTGCTGAAAAATAGCCCGGCATCCGGTACAAATGAACATCTTGAAATTATAAATGCTGTTCTTCCTCTTCAGAATCTCTTAAATGGGAACCAGCAGCTGAATAATTATTTATTTAACACTTTGTCTTCTGATTCCCCTGCGGCTATTTCTGTCTGCGCTGATGGTTTAGATTCAACTTTTATTGAAATGAACAAGGATGAACTGAAAAAAATAATTATACGTCAGATCAATTTGTATCAGGATAGTACCAATTTTACTGAAAGCAATATTTCATTAGTAAATCTGGCTAAAAGGATATCCCCTGAACTCAGAAATGCGATGCTGTCAATTCTGAAAAAATCTGCCAGTTACTCAGTTCAGAGTTACGCAGCCAGAGAATTGGGAAAAAAGATTAATATAAAAAAAAGTATAAACAGTTTTGCTGATATCTGGACAAAAGCATTTAAATACAGTAATGCCAGAATTACAACAGATAAAGGAACATTTGTAATAAGGTTTTTACCGGAATACTCCCCTGTCAGTGTAGGAAATTTCTGTAAACTGGCACAATCCGGATTTTATAATAAAGTTATCTTTCACCGTGTTGTTCCAAATTTTGTAATTCAGACCGGAGACCCTGAGGGTACCGGCTGGGGCGGACCAGGTTATGATATAATAAGCGAGGTCTCCCCTGTTCCTTTTGAAAAATCTTATGTCGGGATGGCTTCAGCTGGCAAAGATACAGAAGGCTCACAATGGTTCGTTATGCATAGCCTTTTCCCACATTTGAACGGAAGATACTCGAATTTCGGAAAAGTTATTGAAGGTATGGATACTGTTAATCTGATCGATCAGGGTGACAGTGTGCTGAAAGTCGAATTATTTAAATAATGATCTTAAATTAAACGGGACAGGAAATTACTGATTTTCCTGTCCCGTTTTTCATAATATTTTATTTAACTA
>JBLNEL010000298.1:0-2536 GCA_050262615.1 Bacillota bacterium | reverse complement strand
AAGCAAGGATAATGTGAATAATTATTTATGCTGGAATCCCAGATAGCAAAAGAATCTAATTTCCGCTCCAGTCATGTCCAATGGAGAAGAAAAAGTCTTCAGTTACAGGATTAATATTATTAAGTGTATTTTTAATCAGATCCTTATCAGACAATAATATCAAGTCCAGCCCTGAATTAAAATCACTTATAGCTTTCTTCATATTTACTTCAATCAAAGTCGGAGCCATAATGGTATTATACATTTTATGTTCATCATAGTATATCCATAAGACCCGAGTGTCCTCAGAATCTTTATATGCTTCAAGATGCCTTTTCTCAATTTCACATCCGTAACAATCGGCGTAGGGATCCCTGTTCTCAAGAAGCACAGTATCGCCATTGGCAAGAGCAATCTTCCAGGCTGCGGTACTATAATCTTCACCAATCTGTTTGATTTCCTTGATCTCATCATGCCGGTATATGCGCTTCATACTCCAATGATATTCGAATTTATTTAATGAATCTGCATCTGAATATAGATAAGCCGGGGACTTATATCTTTCAGCAAAATATTTGGCCATGCCTGGAATAACTTCCGCCTCGATGCGGAGTGCCAGGTTTCTAAACTGATAACCGATTACTGGAACAAATGCCGTCTTTCCGGCATGCTTGCCCAAAAGGTAAGGAACAACCGGAGTTGTATAAAATCCCACTCCAGCCTTAAGAGAATGGAATGAATTTTCATTAAGTCTGGTGACAGCAATATCAGTTTCATAATCAGGATTAAAATCAGAACCCCAGAGGTCATTTATGTGGAACTGGTAATTCCAATTGTAATCACCCTTACTCCAATACCTGACATAAGAAAGAGAAGAAGGGACGAACAAGTTGCTGAATGTAAATCCCATTGCATCATTATCCGTCAGCCCCTTAAAAGCTGCAAACTGCAATGATAATACGTTGAAATTGTTTGTAGACATCCCAACTGAGAATCTGCATTCAACTTCATTTTTCCTCAGGGGTCTTCCGGGAACCATATGCTGCACTGTAGAGCATCCCTGAAATACAACTGTAAATAAAAATACTAAGCAATATTTTCGCATATAGATAATGGCTTTAAACAGAAAATGAAATGGATTTAATTTTAATCTGAAGTCCATATTTCTTTATCAACCCTACTTAGGATCCAATTATTATTTACTCTGTCAAAGAAGCAAAAATTCTTTTCTCCGGAGCCAGATGTAATATCCAGGTCTATTCGTAAAAATGCTCTGTTATGTTGCTTATTGAAGCCGACTCTTGATAATGTAATAATACCGTATGACTTTGGGTGACTTGAATAAAACTGTTCCCAGAAATTATCTTTCATTTTCATTAAACTATCGCTACTGAGGACATGATAGTATTTCTGGTTTCCTTCCAGATCCTTAATAAAGCAGCTAGAAGAGTTCTTATTCAGAAAATCTCTGTAAATATCATTGCTGATTTTATTTCTATCAACGAAACTGGATTTAACCAAGTTTGAATCGGTGTAACCGATGGTATATTCCTTAATAAATACCGGCCATTTATCTCTTCCGTAGCGGGCAGCCCACGCTGGAAAGAGACTATCAACGGCAGGTGGCTTTAATAGTATTCTGTATATCATATACTCTTCCTCCTGGATCCCGGATAATCCCGGAGATCTGTTCTCGGAACAAGAAAACATGACAATGCAGAAAACGAATAGAATCCAAAGTAGTGATTTCAATGAAAATGCTCCGCTAATATTGTATTGATTATTTAACATTCTTCATCGTTTTCATTCAAGTCAGCAAACTCCTCCTGAATAAAGTTCAACAGGTCTTCACTTATAGTGTTTCTTTTTAGATCAATATCTACCCACTTGGAATGCTTACTGCCGCTTTCACTGTTAGGAATGAGTGACAAAGTTATTTCTGGTTTGCTCAAGTTAATAATACGTGGGGATTCAGTAATGCAGTATCCTAAAATATTCTGATATAGCACCGTGCGGGTCTTGAAGACTCCTATTTGTACAACTTTATTTTTGTCAAATAGAAATTTTGCCTTAAATGCAGAGACCAATGAGTAAGTAAAACTCAGTACGAGTAAAAATCCCAGCGAAGAGAAAGTTATAATCCCCTTTGCATTAATTTCACCATAGAACAGAACAGGAGATAGCATCATAATTGCAGATACAGTAATCAGAGGTATCAGCAAAAGGCATTGAAGTACTTTTGACTTTGTTGAAAGTTCTACTATTTCGTTATTAGGAAAACTATGATGCTTCATGTTTCTAATTATGTTTTATTCTATAATCACCAGACCGGAATGGAAGTCTTTTATTTATTTTTCTCATTGCCTTTACCCGCTCCCGACATTGAATATTTATTCCCGATTTACTTTTCATAATATCCATCCTGCAGGATTACTTTAACTCCACACTCCTTCAGTCCATCAACAATTTTATTAAGTAAGTCCAGATCTTTGGATAAAAACCAGATTGTACCATGGTTTGAAAATACAATTAAGAGGTCACACTTTTTTGCAAAGAC
>JBLNEL010000297.1:0-4615 GCA_050262615.1 Bacillota bacterium | reverse complement strand
CTTTGTCACTCTGCCTTCAACACCGCTGCCTGAAATATTTTCCAGTTCATCAAAGCCTACACCCTCTGTCTGAGCAATATTTAATACAAGCGGGGAATAAAATCTTGAAGTCTGAGTTCTTTCCGGTTTGCTGGCTGCATTAGCCCGTATTATATTTTCAGCCTTTATTTCAGGCTCTTTGACAACTTCAGCCTGAACCTGCGGCTGCTTTGCCGGAGCAGAAATATTGGCTCCGCCTCTTGAACTCAGGCGCGCAACAATTGTCCCTACTTCAACAGTCTGCTGCTCACCTACTAATATCTCATTCAAAACACCTGCTTCAGGCGAAGGGACTTCGGTGTCAACTTTGTCTGTAGATATTTCAAACAGGGTTTCATCTTTTTTTACTTCATCTCCTGGCTTTTTATGCCATTTAATTATAGTCCCTTCCATTACCGATTCCCCCATTTTAGGCATAGGAATATCTATCATATTCCCGCCAATTTGCGTTGTTGAAGGAATCTCTGCAGCTTTGGATTGTGCTGCAGGAACTGCCAAACCAGCAGATTTTTCCGCTTCATTTGCATTTCCATTTGCATCAATTACTGCAACTATTGTATCAACAGGCACTGTCTCCTGTTCAAAAACCTTTATTTCTGCCAAAATACCGTCGGCCGGTGAGGGAATTTCAGTATCAACTTTATCGGTGGATATTTCAAAAATGATCTCGTCTTTTTTTACTCGTTCACCTTTCTTCTTGTGCCACTTTATTATTGTTCCCTCGTTGACACTCTCCCCCATTTTCGGCATGATAACATCAACTTTCATCTCGCTCCCTCCGGATAATCAGATAATATGTTTCTTAACTTTTTTGAGCGCCGCTTTAATTTTTCTCAATATTCAAGCATTTCTTTAATATGCTTATATATTTTTTCTCTTGTAGGAAGCACCGCATTCTCCAGGTTCGGGTGATAAGGTATAGGCGTATCAGATGCAGCTACTCTTTTTACAGGACCATCAAGATACCTGAAACAATTGTCACTTATTCTTGCAGCTATTTCAGCTCCAAAACCCATTGAAAGTGTATCTTCATGAATGATCATTACTTTACCAGTCTTCTTTACTGAACTAAATATTGTTTCCTCATCCAGAGGATTTATAGTTCTGATATCTATTATTTCAATTGAATATCCTTCATCTTCAAGCTTGCCTGCTGCAAAATTCGTTTCGTGGACCATTGCACCGTAAGTCACAATTGTAATATCATTACCCTCTTTTACTTTTCTTGCTTTACCAAAGGGTACCAGATAATCGGCATCCGGTTCGGGAGTTGTAGCATAACTTTGTCTGTAAAGTCCTTTGTGCTCCAGGAAAAGTACCGGATCATTTAACCTTAATGCTGTTTTAAGTAATCCTTTTGCATCAGCAGCATTTGAGGGATATGCAATCAACAGTCCAGGCATATGAGCAAAGAAAGCTTCAATATTCTGACTATGAAATAAACCTCCATGTATAAATCCGCCTACAGCAACACGCGTCACAACAGGAGATTCCCAGTAATTATTTGACCGGTATCTGTAGGTCACCATTTCATCTCGATATTGCATAAATGCCGGCCAGATGTAATCGCCGAATTGTATCTCTACAACCGGTTTCAGGCCTGTTAAAGCCATTCCTATTGCAACACCGACTATACTGGCTTCAGCAAGTGGAGAATTAAAAACTCTTTTACTGCCAAATTGAGTCGACAATCCTTTTGTTGCTGTAAAAACACCCCCTTTTTTATCAGCTACATCCTCACCGAAAAGATAGATCTTTTCGTTTCTTTCCATCTCCTCACGTAATGAATGATTTATGGCATCAACCATAACTACAGGTTTGCCCCCGGGTTTACTTTTTTCATATGCTAGTCTGTCTTTCTTCCCGCTTTCATCCAATACATATCGTGTTGCAGTCTCAGGTTTTGGATCAGGACGGCTCATTGCCCAATTTACAGCCTCATCAATATGATTATTAACCTCTTTTTTTAACTCCTCATAAGCCAGTTCTGTCATTACTCCCTTTTTTATCAGAAGATTTGAAAAATAATCTATTGGGCACTTCTTAAGATCCTTTTCAATTTCTTCCTGCTCTCTGTATTTTTTCTGGTCATCTGATGATGAATGTGAAAAAAGCCTGACGCAGTCTGCTTCAATTAATGCCGGCCCTTTTCCCTGTCTTGCATATTTAAATGCTGTCTGAGCTGCTGCATGCATTGCAAGAAAATCTGTACCATCCACTCTTTGCCTGAGCAGATTTTCATATCCTTTCATCATTTCAGAAATTGAAGCATCTTTGCCGCCTGACTGGAATTCTACCGGAACTGATATTGCATATTTATTATTCTGGATCACGAAAACAACCGGTATTTTTTCTCTGCTTGCCCAATTGACAGCTTCATGAAACTCCCCTTCACTCGTAGTCCCCTCGCCGCTGCTTACATAAACCACAGCATTTATTCCCTTCTTTACATTAGCCAAAGCGGCTCCAACGGCTTGCAGGAACTGCGTACCGGTAGGACTCGATTGCGTGGGAATATTAAGCTCTTTATATCCCCAATGACATGGCATCTGCCTTCCTCCTGTCATTGGATCATCAGCCTTTGCTAACATTGTTAAAAACACGTCCTCTGGTTTTACTCCCATTGCCAGAGTAAAAGCAAGATCACGGTAATATGGGAAGGCCCAATCGGTTCCTTTTTTCATGGCAAGCGCACATGCAACCTGAACAGCTTCGTGACCAGCCCCGGGAATATGAAAAAATGATTTCCCCTGTTTTAGCAGGTTCATAGCCTTATTATCAATCTGCCTCGACATATACATAAGGCGAAGTGCATTCATTAATTCTTTTTTTGTAAGTCCTCCGAAATGTTCTGTCTTCCCGGTGGGAATTTGTTCCTGCTGAGTTTCAACTTCGGCTGGGTTAATCCCTTCAGAGGGATTAATTCCATTATCAATTTTCTTGATCATGTTGCTTTTGCCCTTTTCTGTTTTCTTTTGTGCCCTTTTTATTTCCCTTAAGCTAACGGGAGCTAGCTTACCGGGACTTCGCTTTTATTGGAGTTTCTTTGGTTAACTTCTTTATAACCAAAGACTTCACAAAAATATTTAATAAGTTTTTCCTTTACTTCATTCAGTGTAATTTCTCTGCTAAGCTCTTTTGAAAGAGATGTAACTTCCTTATCTTTTATTCCACAGGGAATAATACCATTGAACAGCGACAGATCAGTGTTTACATTAAATGCGAAACCATGCATCGTTATCCATCGGCTGACCTTTATGCCTATTGCGGCTATCTTCCTGTTCTCTATCCATACTCCGGTTAATTTATCTACCCTGCCTGCATTTAATCCGTAATCACTGCAGGTCAATATTATTACTTCCTCAAGTCCGCGCAGATATTGATGCGTATCTTCTTTCCATTCTTTTAAATCAATAATAGGATATCCGACTATCTGTCCGGGACCATGATATGTGATATCACCACCACGGTCTATTTCAAAAACCGAGATTTTCTTTTCTTTTAAAAATTCTTCGGAACTTATGAGATTTGATTTGTCGGTTACTTTTCCTAAAGTATATGTATTGGGATGTTCAAGAAGATATATCGTATCGGCAATATTGCCATTTCTCCTTAACTCAAATGTTTTCCTCTGAAGATCCCAGGCTTTATCATATTCAATAGTCCCCAGGTCAAAATAATCAAGTTCTCTAAATGTGTATTGCTTCTCCATATGCATTTGCTACTGCTTCCATATTTGATTCCGACAAGGTCGGATGTGCATGTACTGTTTTTAATATTGTTTCAAAAGTTGCTTCCATTGATTTTGCAAGTGTAAATTCTGCAATCAGTTCTGTCGCCTCAGAGCCTATGATATGCGCGCCTAATAGCTCGCCGTATTTACTGTCAAAGATAACTTTAACAAAACCCTCCCTTTCTCCAACAGCAAAAGCTTTTCCGCTTGCAGTAAACGGGAATCTGCCTATTTTTATTTCATATCCTTCAGCTATTGCTCTTTCTTCAGTCAAACCGACACTTGCGACCTGAGGCTGGCAATATGTGCAGCCTGGGATCATGTTGTAATCTATTGCAGGCGGATTTAATCCTTTGATTGTTTCAACACAGTGAATACCCTCTGCTGAGGCAACATGCGCCAGCCATGGCGGACCAATTACGTCTCCAATAGCATAAATATCTTTTATGTTTGTCTGATACGTTGTTTTATCAACTTTAATGTGATCCCTGAATAAATCAACCCCAAGTGCCTCCAGACCGAACCCCTCAACATTTCCGGTAACACCTATTGCATTTAATACAATATCAGCTGAAAGAGTCTCTGTTTTTCCTTCCTTATTAATTACTACTTCAACTTTTTCTCCCTTTACTTCAGCTTTCTCCACAAGGGATTTAGTATGAATTGTTATGCCCTTTTTCTTCAATTCCTTTGTAAGTGCATCACTTACTTCTTTATCTTCAACAGGAAGTATATTATTTAAGGCCTCCAATACCGTTACTTTAGTACCCAAAACGCTGTAGAAATAGGCGAATTCTATTCCAATTGCACCGGCTCCAATAATGATCATCTCCTGTGGAAGAT
>JBLNEL010000296.1:0-2762 GCA_050262615.1 Bacillota bacterium | reverse complement strand
AGTGTAAGATTCGATGCAGGATCGCTCTCAACAGGTATGTATATATATCAGTTGGTCGGAAACAATGTAAATATGGTTAAGAAGATGATGCTAATTAAGTAGAAGACTACTTAAAAAAGTGATCTTCAGAGATAAAAAATCCCGCTTCGGCGGGATTTTTTATTTGGAAACTTTTTAGAACAGATTTGACTTATTGTATAATATTAAGTTAATTTTAACGAATCATAAAAAACTAATATAACAGTAGATAAAAGAGGAAATCTTAATGAAAACAGCTGAAATACATACCGCAAAGGGTGTAATGAAAGTAGAATTTTATGAAAAGGACGCTCCAAACACAGTCAAAAATTTTATAAGTCTGGCCGAAAAAGGTTTTTACAACGGGCTTAAATTTCACCGTGTAATACCTAACTTTGTTATTCAGGGAGGCTGCCCAAAAGGGGACGGTACCGGCGGACCTGGTTATAAAATTAAATGTGAAACATCAGGGGGTAATCAGTATCACGACAGGGGAGTATTGTCGATGGCGCATGCAGGTAAAGATACCGGCGGCAGTCAGTTTTTTATATGTCATAACCGAGAAAACACAGCACACCTGGACAGGAAGCATACCTGTTTCGGGAAAGTGGTAGAAGGACTTGATGTTATCGACCAGATAAAGCAGGGAGATGTTATCGAGAAGATCGAAGTAAAAGAAGAAGAATAAGTAATCAGAAAAGTAAGCCATAGGGCTGAATAGTTTATTACAATAATTTTATTCAGTAAAAGGATCCTGTTTAATTAAGCAGGATTCTTTTATATTATCTGTATGGATGACGAAAAGAAAAAATTTATCTTCAGTTTATCATTCCCGCTTGTTTTTGTAACAATGATGTGGGTTATTAAACTGATCGAAGTAACCTTCTCAATTGATTTGGGGTACTTAGGAATTTATCCCAAAAGAATATCAACTTTGACAGGAATTATTACAGCTCCATTTATTCATGCAGATTTTAAGCATCTAATATCAAACTCAATACCGATGTTATTTCTTGGTACCGGTGTAATTTATTTTTACCGAGAAGCATCGGTGAAAATAATAACGTATGTTTATCTTTTTACGGGGATTGCCGTATGGCTGCTCGCACGTCCTTCGTATCATATTGGTGCAAGCGGAATAATATATGGTTTAGCAGCTTTCCTTTACTTCAGCGGACTTATAAGACGGGATACACGTTCGATTGCATTAGCTCTTATTGTTACGTTCCTATACGGTGGACTTGTATGGGGAGTTTTGCCTCTTGAAGGCGGTATATCATGGGAGTCGCATCTTGCCGGATCAATTGCCGGAATACTGGCAGCAATTATTTTTAGAAAACATGATCCTCCAAAGAAATATGACTGGGAAGATGACGAGGATTATGATCCCAATGAAAAGCCCGAAATATCATATAAAAAAGGTTATCCTTATAATTAAGTTTTGCCATTTAATTAAGTTTTGATCGTAATGGGTTTTTGTTTCAGAGTTTGAGCAATCTCAAGATTTTTTACAGATTTTATTATATTAATTCCAGGTCCCAGTACGCCTTTGAAAAAATCTCCGTTTTTTTCAAGTCTTTTTATTATGTTTTTTATTGTAAACTTATCTGGATTTAACCCTGTTTTTACTTCTTTCCATAAAAGCGGAGCAGAAACAGGTGCGCCTGCTCTGGGTCTTACGCTATAAGGGGCTGCAACAGTCGAGCCTATTTTATTCTGCAGGTAGTCGATATAAACCTTACCCCGTCTTTTTGCCGGTGATCTTTCAAGACTTGTTATTTCAGGCAATTTTTGGTTAACCATTTTTGCAATCATATGAGCAAATTTCTTTACAACATCAAATTCGTAATTGCCTTTTAATGGTACATAAATATGCAAGCCTGTCGAACCTGAAGTCTTGCAGTATGATTTAACTTTTGCTTGATCCAGTACCTCTTTTACAACAAGTGCTGTCTGGATAACTTTTTCGAATTCTATTTCAAGCGGGTCCAGGTCGATCACCATATAATCAGGATTATCCAGTTTATTTATTTTTGATGACCAGGGATTAATCTCAATACATCCAAGGTTAACCATATAAAGCAATGAAGCTTTATTAGTGCAGACAAGATATCTGACTTCTCTGCGGTTTGATTCTGAAAGTATATTTACAGTTTGTATCCATTCAGGTGCTGTTTCACCCAGATCTTTCTGGAAGAAGCTTTCCTCGTTTATTCCATTCGGATGTCTTAAGAGAGTATGAGGCCGATTTTTCAGGTAGGGAAGCATATATTTAGATATATTCTTATAATATTCGATCAAATCGCCTTTTGTAATGCCTTCCTGGGGCCAATAAATCTTTTTGAGGTTTGTCAGTATTAATTTTTTTCCTGAAGAACTATCATCTTTTCCAATGATACGTTCGTTCGGCAAACTATTTTTATCTTTTATTTTAGATATATCTGAATATTTTTCTCTCACAACATCCTCTGCTTTTTTGTCCTCTCTCAATCCTTCGAAAATCGGCTGTCTTAATTGTCCGTCTTCTGTCCATTCAGAAAAACTAACTTCGCAGACCAACTCAGGTTTCACCCATTTAACAGGCATATTAGTTTTGGGAGGATCTTTAAATGGAGACTGTTTTTGAACCAGAGACTTAAGTCTGGAATAAACATCAATAAGGCTTTCTTTATCAAAACCGCCGCCAGCATGGCCTACGTATCTGAGATCTTTGTTTTCATCATAAACTCCCAGTACTAAAGCCC
>JBLNEL010000295.1:0-4391 GCA_050262615.1 Bacillota bacterium | reverse complement strand
ACACTTCCGGCAAGGGCATTGATGAGCGAAGTAGACCTGCGTCCTACTAATCCGTCAAAGTAAATTGAAGTAAAGAACAAAGGGGCTATCTTATAAGTCTGTCATATTGTATATAATCTGCATAAGCTGAATATTCAGGATGACATTTTCAGGGTATTGCAGGATTATTTACCAATCAGACTTTTAAGACAGCCCCTTTTGTAAATAGCAACTTGTTTAAAGACCAGTTCAGGAATTGATCATTTATTCCTGAAAATTCCCCCTGTTCATTCCTCTTTGGCCTCTGTCTCTCATTTCGCCTGCAGAGGCTCTTAACATAGGTGCGAATTTTTTAAAAACTTCTTTTTGTTTATCATCAAGAAGCCTGTAGGATTTAAACCAGGTAGAAATTGCATTCTGCTTCATTTCAGATTGAATACTGCTGATCTTTTTTGTAAGATCTAATATTTTCGATTCATCAGGATCCTTTTGTCTCATCTGGTCTTTTATTTCCAGTCTGGTCTTTTGAATTTCAGACTTAAGGTCAATCATCTTTTTCTGGTTCTCTGTCCTTAATTTTGCAATCTGGTCTTTTTGATCAGGGGTTAAGTTCAGCTGTTCCAGCATTCTTTTCCCAACCTGCATTCTGTTTGGTCCTTTAGCCCTTTGGGCCTGTAATAAACTAGCCGGTAATAATGCTATTAAAATAACAATAACTGCTTTTAAAATAGATCTGTTCATTTTACACCTTCTTTTATTAAATTGAAATGTGATTTCATTTATTTGACATCATCAATTTAGAAGAAGGTTTAATTTCTATTCTAAAAAAAATATATTTTCGCATTTACTGAGGAGTTCTCCTGAAGGAAAATATTTTTTCAGGCAGCCCATTAAACTTTTTATTAGATTTATATGTCTAATTTCTGGAACAGAAAATAATATATGATTGAAGACAAGGACTTTGAATATGTACGGCAGTTTATTAGCGGCAATGAAAATGCTTTCAATCTGCTTGTCCAGAAATATCAGCAAAAAATCTATTGGCATGCCCGCAGGATGCTTGGCAATCACATGGATGCCGATGAAGTGACTCAGGAAGTATTGATAGTATTGTACAATAAATTAAAGAGTTTCAACTTCAAGTCATCGTTGTATACCTGGATTTTCAAAATAACAACAAACAGAAGTATAAACCAGATCAATAAAAGAAAATTAAAAAGGTTTCTGTTCCTTGAGGATTCTGAGTATGAGACTTTAAGAGATACACAAGATCTGATAGCAGATATTGACAACAAAGAGAAATTAAAAAAATTAGATAAAGTACTGCAGGAACTTCCAGTCAAGCAACGCGAGGTTTTTTCGCTTAGGAATTTTGATGAGCTGTCTTATGAGGAAATTTCTGAGATTACGGGTAAAACTGTTGGGGGGCTGAAAGCCAATTATTTCCATGCACTAAAAAAAGTAACGGAGCTGATGAATCAAGATGAAAGCAAATGAAAGAGTTCTTAAATATCTTGCCGGAACAATGCAGGAAAATGAGAAACATGAGTTTGAGTCTGAGCTCAAGGAGTCTGAGTTACTGCAGAAGGAATTGGAAAGGCAGAAAGAGATTTTGACTCAACTTAGGAATACACAGGAATCTGCGGCTGAAAGCAGCGTCTATTTCAATAACCTTCTTCCAAATGTTAAGCAAAGGTTAGAGAAGAAAAAGAAATTCAGGCTGGTTCCAGGGTTTGCCTACGCATTACCTGTTGCAGCAGTTATAGCGTATTTCATACTGAATCCGTTCAGTCACAGTAATAATCAGTCAGCAGACATATCCAATACAATTGCACAAATGCAGGATGATTCAAAGACAGCTCTTCTAACAGAAATAATAGAAGAAGATAACAGTACCTCGAATCTGAGAACTGCAGTTGTCAGTGATTCAACAAGCTCAGAGGTTTTGGATAGAGCACTAGCAAGTGAGCTGTTTGATAGCGAGGATGAAAAGGCAAACTACATTGATACTGACGATCTTGTTAACAGCCTGTCAAAAGAAGAAGCAGATGCTGTATATAATTCTTTATTAAACAAAAAAATACTTTAGGAGCACAAATAATGAAGAAGTATTTCATCATTATGACTATACTTTTTTCTGCACTAAGCATACTCTCTGCGCAGGAGAGGGGAATGGGGGGAAGAAGATTTGAAAAGGACAGAGAAAGGATAGAGGAACTTGAGCGTGTTAAGCTTATTGAGACTCTTGATATGAATGAAGAGACTTCAATCAAGTTCTTTGCCAGGAGGAAAGAATTTAATGATAAGATGAAAGATCTGAACAGGCAAAAAGATGAAAAGCTTGATCAGCTTCAGAAGCTTATAAATGACAATGGTGACAAGAGTGATCAGGCATATAAAAAACAGATTGATGAAGTTACTTCAATAGACCGGGAGCTTATTAAATCAAGAGCAGAGTTTTTCAATTCTCTGAAAGATATTCTTTCATATAAACAGATCTCTAAACTATTAGTGTTTGAGAGGAAATTCAGGCGGGATTTAAGAGATCTGATATTAAGAGACAGAAAAAGAAATTTACGTCAAAATTAAAAAAAAGTATTGATTTTTTATAAATCTAGAGCTATTTTTACAGGGCTAATGCGGAAGTGGTGAAATTGGTATACACGCCATCTTGAGGGGGTGGTGCCTTAACTGGCATAGGGGTTCAAGTCCCCTCTTCCGCACCAAAAAAAAATTAAAACCATCCTTATACAGGATGGTTTTTTTGTTTTAAACAAAGACTATTTTGATGAGGGGTTATAAAGCACGCTTAGAGTTAAAGTGAATGTAGAGAACGTATCCTCGTTGCTTCTTTTTCCAAATATGTTAACCAGGTTGTATTTTATTCCAGCATCCAGGTCAATCTGAGGGACAATTCCCATATCTATTCCTAAGCCTAAGCCGAGCCCCCAGCGGGTATTGCCTTCGATTGATAATTCTCTTGTCTGATTAGGGTAGTTTTGCTGGATTTTTGTATTACCCTGTGAATTTAACTGAAGTTCAAGAGTTGTATAAGGCGAGACCTTTTCCAGACTAAAAAGATATTCTGCTCCGAAGGCAAGTGTAAACAGGCTAGATGAGGTTGTTATGTCAATAGCTGTATTAGGTCCGACGACTACATTATCTCTGCTTCCGTTAAATGAAGTATAAAGCAATTGTGCAGTAAGCCTAAGCGGCAGGGGCTGCAGACCGACTTTAAGTTTCCCGCCGAAGTGGTAATTGGTTTTTAATCCGAAAGCGCGTCCGGTTGTATCGATATCGTCGGTATAAAAACCAGGTCCGGCAATATAGGTAAGTCCAAAACTAAAGCCGTATTTGGTATTTTGTGCATATGATAGTGTACTAAGAAATAAAGATAAGAACGCTATAAAGTAAAATATTCTTTTCATAAAAGGGATTCTCCATAAGTACTACATACTTATTAGTATAAAAACCTTTGTATGAATGTAAATATAATAATTAAGGGGTAAGTTCCTTTAAAATCCGGCTTTCATGATAAAAGATCTGTAATCAAAAAATTTAAAAACAAAAAACCTCACCGAAGTGAGGTTTTTAGAAATGCTAAAAGGGTTTATTATAAACCGTAGGTAACACCTGCGTTTACGCCAATAATTGTTCCTGTGCCGCCGCTTAAAATGAAATTGAATTTTGCATTAACATCAAGTAACAAATTTGGAGAAATCGGATATGTAAAACCGCCGCCAGGAACAAATGCAAAATCAGTTTCACTAGCGCTTGCACTATAAGTACCGCCGCCAAATCCGCCGAAACCGTCAATAGTTACTGTAGAAGAAACTGATGCAAAAAATAATCCTAATTCACCAGTAACATAAGGTGTAAAGCTTGATCCGCCTGGGAAACTGTATCTGGCGCCTACTAATAGTGGAACAGCAGACCATTTAGCCTCTGCAGAAGCGATACCTTCAACTGATTTAGCCCCTAATTTCATGTAACCAAGTGAACCAGTCAGATCCAACTGCGGCTGAAGATTATAAATAAATAAACCATTGAAGCTAAAGCCTGTGCTGAATGCATCGCTGAATGATCCCAAAGGTAATCCAATTCCAACCTGTCCGCCAACTCTCATTGGACGAGTCTGGGCATTTACACTGATCCCAAGGACTAAAAATAAAGTTAAAACAGCAAATAACTTTTTCATGGAGCCTCCTTAAGTTAAGTTGTGATTTGAAAAGAAAAAATGAAATCAAAATTCGTCAGTTACCAAAAGAACTATTACCTCTGGGAATAGAATTAACCGGGTCCCGGGATAAAAATAAATAATACATTCAGAACTAAAAAGCTGAATAATTGATTAATTATTAAATGATTAAATTACAATTCTAAATAATCAATATTGCAAAAATCAATATGGA
>JBLNEL010000294.1:0-7326 GCA_050262615.1 Bacillota bacterium | reverse complement strand
GACCATTGCGAACAAAAACCTTTAGGCTGGTCAAAGTTAAAAGGCATACTGATAAGTTCTGATTATCTGGCTTCGGCCTTAACAGATAATACCATCAATGTTCTGCCGAAACTATTCCGTGTTCCTGATCTTAAATATTTCAGCTCTGATACCCGGAAATCTCCGCTCTACCCCTTGTCTATGATGAATACTGCTGATAAAAGGAAGCATACAATTGTCATCGCCCCGACAGGAGCAGGGAAAACTGATTTTCTGATGAGAAGATGCAGTAAAAGAGTCTTTTATATCTTACCTTTTCAGGCTTCAATCAATGCAATGTATAAGAGATTTAAATCTTCTCTTCCTCCTGAAACTGACATCCGCCTTTTGCATGCTGCCTCTAGTGTGGTTATTAAAAATAAGAATGAATATGAGGAAAAGGTTCTTCAGCCTTTGGTCGGATCCTCTGTAAAAGTCCTTACTCCGCACCAGATCGCTTCACTTATATGCGGAACCAGGGGATTTGAAAGCATAGCTGTAGATATCGCTGGGTGTGATGTTATTCTGGATGAAATACATTGCTATTCAGATCTGTCCCAGTCAATGGTTATTGAAATTATTAAGGTGCTGATAAAACTGAACTGCACTGTTCATGTTGGAACAGCTACTATGCCGGGCGCTCTCTTAAAAATAATACATGAATTATTAGGCGGCGAGGAAAATGTATACCTTGTTCGTCTTCCGGAAAAAGTGCTCGATACATTTAATAGACACAAAATACTTAAACATGAAAATGAGCTTTCAGCATTATCGGTTGTTGATAAGGCTGTAAGTAGGAACGAAAAAATTCTGATAGTCTGTAATCGCGTTGAAATTGCTCAGAAGAGATTTTATGAATTAAAGAAGAAATATGACGGCATACCGATGCTCCTGTTGCATAGCAGGTTCCGCAGAATAGATCGCAGCTTGCTTGAAGATAAATTAAAAAATGAATTTAACGACAGAGATAAACTCCCCGGCAGTTGTATTGTAGTATCAACTCAGGTAGTTGAAGTAAGTCTCGATATAAGCTTCGATATTATGATAACCGATGCGGCGCCTTTGGATTCACTTATCCAGAGATTTGGAAGGATAAATCGCTATAGAACTGAGGAAACACTAAAAAAGAAAACCATTAGGGAAATTCATGTAATTGCTCCGCCAGAAAACTTAAAAGATTGCCTCCCTTATAAAAAAGAAATTGTCTCTTCCAGCTTTGACCAGTTGCCTGATAAGAAAATATTAAGAGAGAAGGACCTTCAAAATAAAATTGATGCTGTTTTCCCTTCAGTAAGTCTGAACCCTATATCCACTCATCTTGTCTGGAATGGCGGTCAGTTTCTTCTAAAGGAATTATGCCATTTCTCTAAATCAGTGCTTATCGAGAGTCTGAATATAGAATCTGCTTCATGCATTAGATTTTCTGATAAGGAAAAATACGAGAAGGGTAATATCGAAACAAAAATATCTCTTGAGATCCCTGTGCCTCGTTCAGCTGTGTTCAGATCATTTACAAACTTCGGCAGATCAAAGTATGGTACAAATCCAATAATAGTTTCAGATGACCTTTATAGCGAAGATCTGGGACTGCAGTGGAAGGAAATTGAAAATATTTTCTAATAAAGGAATAAACAATGTACACATCACATATCGGGAAAAAATTTCTGGAGTATTATAATTCCAGAAATAAAACATCTCTAACTGCAAGGGATTACTTTGAAACAGTGTTCTTCCCATTGTTTTATGATAATGAAAGATATTTGCAGAGCGTTGCTAATACTCCCTTGTTTCAGCTGATAGCTCAGAAGAATACTTCTGACCCTGCGGCAAGACAAAAGAAGAAGGAAGAGATCATTTCAAAAATATCAGCCTATGTATCTGACGATAACTATCAGCCGGAAATGAGCTTTGCTGTAGGTTATGCTTCGGCTGATCTGGAAGGCACAACATCAGGTCAGGTGACATCTATAAATCTTCCGTTGAATGAGGAGGATATGTTTGCTTCATGGATTGGGGCAGGTCTTGGTATTGGTGTCCATGGCGGACTTAATCTTCTTATTGATAATGATATTATCTTCAGCGCTATAGAAGAAGGCTGGCCTGTCTATAGAAAATATGTTAACGAAAACCCCGACATAGACAACAAGATTGAAACATGGAACAGCATCTGGCTGACTCATCGCTTTAGCCGTAATTGGAATGCTGATTCTCAGGTCTCCTTTTTTAATCCGTTGACACTCTCGAAGTCTGGAACTGTCATAATGGAGCGCCCATCATGGGTGCAGATTCTCTTTTCCTTAGCAGGTCAGATGCCTCAGACTACATTAAATGTTTATGTCTATAGCTTTGGCCAAATGAATAAGACAATTGGCTTTGTTCAGTTCAGGTTGCCCCAGGTAACTAGACTTTCAGATCTTTATAGCGTTCTTTTTGAAAAACAGACTGGCCTTTCTAACAAAAAGCTAGCTGAACTTTATCAGACGGAATATGGCCTTAGTACTGCATGTGAGAAGTTCAGCCTTATTGGTTTAAGATCTCTGGAGCCCAGGGATATTAAAAAATTCATGCCTTCCAGGAATGAAAAATCCTTTCCCTCACTGAAATCAGACGAAAGTTCATTAATTAATTACTCAATTTATATAACATGGATTATTGCTATGCTAAACAACAAAGAACTACTCGAATTGGCTGAAAAATCTGCTCAGGCATTCAGCGATTTTGTATCACGTGACCGGCAGGCAAAAAAACTTCGCACAAATGTGATTGAAAAAGTTTTAAGTGCAAGAAGCCGGAAAGATTTTATCGAAGGAATTAATGTCATCTTGGATGAAGACAAATCTCTGCAGGAGGTTTGTTGTGACTTGGTCGACCAGGTAATGCTGAATGTAGCGACAGACAATATACCGCTGTTCGTTACACTTTTACGTTTTAAATATCTATCACGTAATTAAAATCATTTCAACATAAAATGGAGCTAAAAATGAAAAGTCCGTTTATCTATCTTCGTGGTCTAAAACATGCAGATCATACTGTCTTCTGCGTTGAAGAAGGACAGAAAAATTATTATAATCAGCAGTTTAGTGCCAGAGTACCGTATTCTTCAGGCCAGCAAATAAAAAGATCCATTTTATCTGCCGTATCCTCCTGCCTTAATGAATCTGTTGCACCCATTACTTTTAATTATGAAATCAGTAAAAAAGGGGAACTGGGTATGGGAGAACCCTGGTCACCTTGCGATCCGTCATTTACAGACCAGCTGCTCGGCGGCTGGATGAAAGCCGCTACAGGCGAAATAACACTTAAAAAACGAAGCCCTCTTTCTATTTCTGCTATGCGCCCTATCCATCCTTTGCTGGCTACTCTGCCGAAGGAAAATATCACCTTCGACAGAAGCGATAACCCGGAACATCATCCGGTACGTGTTCGTAACACTGATGGTAAATTATTAACAGATGATGAAGTATTAGAATTTTTACGTTCTAATAACCGGACTCTTGGCAGACGCTCATGGATACCTGATCAGACTAGGGCAGAAGGTCTGTTTATCTATGATATTGCAATTGACCTTCGCACTTTGTTTACTGTTTCAATAAACCAGCATGAACCGGAAATTTCTGAGTCTATCCTGAATAAATTAATGAATAACGGATGGAAGGAAACTCAAAACATTTTTGGGAAGTGCATCGTCTGTCCAAAAGACCGTCGTGATAATATAATTGATGCACTGGCAAACTCTCTGGTAAATTGGCGCCTGACTACTAATCAGGCACGCACATTCAGCCTGATGGAAACTCTTGCAATTGCAATTAGTGACAATGCAAATAAAGTAGCTGGAGCTATAAGGGCAAAACTCTGCACGGATACAGAAAAACAAAAAGCAGTCCCTGTCATTGACGATACTGCAGGTGCAGATTTATTTATTGCTCTGCCTTGTGATGGTTACATAGCAGGCGTATACGGTACTCCAAATGCTCTTTGCGATGCTGAAGATAAACTGAAGCAAATGATGCATTCCTTCGATTTCGAGAACCAGCTTTAGAAAACCTATTAATCATTTTATCCGGCAGGTCATCTCATAATTGACCTGCCGGTCTGGATTACCACTATGACAGGAACAGAAATAAACTACTATTTTGTGTGCAGGCGGAAACTATGGCTGTTTGTACATAGAATCGATATGGAACAAAATTCTGAAGCAGTGGCTTTGGGAAAACATATATCGGATGTTGCCTATAAACGCGAAGAGCATGAGATAAAAATAGGGACCGATGAAGATGATATTGTGTTAGACTTCTTTGATAACAGAAATAAAGTAATACACGAAGTTAAAAAGTCCGATAAAATGGAAGATGTACATATTTGGCAGGTAAAATATTATATAAGTGTACTGGAAAAAAAAGGAATTCTGGGAGTTATAGGAGAAATTGATTATCCAAGGCTAAAAAGAAAATTGAAGGTGGAATTGTCTGAAGAGGATAGAAAAGAACTGGAATCATTAAGGAGCAAAATACAAATAGTTATTACTGAGGGAAGACCTCCCGGAGTAATAAATGCTTCTTTTTGTAAATCGTGCAGCTATTATGATCTCTGTTATGTCTAATAAGAGGTGAGTTACTATGAAAAGAAATTATTACATTCTAAGCTCTGGAAAACTTATCCGGCGTCAGGGAACATTATATTTCGAACCAGGAGAAAATAATGAACCAGTAGAAATGCCTGATGATGATGAATTGCAGGCTGGTGATCAATCCGGTTTTGAAACTGAAGAAACTGAAGAACCAAGGCATATTCCCCGAAAGCCCATCCCGGTAGAAGATATAGAATCAATTTATTGTTTTAGTGAATTAAGATTTAATACAAAGTTTTTAAACTTTATTGCTCAGAAACAAATTACACTTCATCTGTTTAACTACTATGGTTACTACAGTGGCTCATTTTACCCAAGGGAGCCTTTTATTTCTGGAAAATTGTTGGTTGAGCAGGTGAATGCTTTCAATGACTCTTCTAGAAGAATAGAAATTGCTAGGAGATTTATTGAAGGGGCAGCAGATAATATGCTGAAAAACCTTCAATATTATAATGTCAGAAATAAAGATATGAGTTTCTTTATTGATGAAATAAAGAAACTTTATGAAAATATCGGGACAACTGCAGATATCCGGGAACTTATGGGAATTGAGGGAAATATTAGATCCTTATATTATAAGGCTTGGCCTTTAATTATTGACACCGATCTGGAATTTGTAAGAAGAGAAAGACGCCCTCCGACAAATCCTGTAAATGCTCTTATTTCCTTTGGAAACTCACTTGTATATACAACTGTTCTCAGTGAAATATATAAGACACAATTAAATCCTCTGATCAGCTTTCTGCATGAACCAGGCGAAAGAAGATTCTCCCTGTCCCTGGATATAGCTGAGATATTTAAACCTCTTTTAAGTGATAGAGTAATTTTTTCTTTATTGAACAAGAAACAGATTCAGAAAAAACACTTCAGTGAGGAGTTAAATATGTGTTATATGAATGAAGATGGAAGAAAAATATACCTTCAGGAATATGATGAAAAGCTTAAAACAACAATCCACCATAGGAATCTGAAAAAATCAGTTAGTTATAGACATTTGATTCGGTTAGAATGTTATAAACTAATAAAACATATAATAGGTGAAAAAGACTATAAACCTTTTAAAATATGGTGGTAATACTTCCCTCAAATAACACCAATAATAGATTTATTTATGTATATAATAATAGTATATGATGTGGCTCCCAAAAGAGAGCCGAAATTGCTGAAGTTATTAAGACAGCATCTTATCTGGGTTCAGAATTCAGTATTTGAAGGGGAAATGACACCTGCAGGATATGAAATACTTCGGGAAGAAATAATAGATATTGTAAACTTGCGGAAAGATAGTATAATAATCTACACATTTGAATCACGAAGTTACTCTTCACGTAAAATAATTGGTATAGAAAAAAATAAAACTGACAGTTTTATATAAAATCGTCGATCTCCCGTATTTTTTGCGCTATCAGAGGTCGACGATAAAATATAAACAAAAGTCTTCGAAAAGGCCGCAAAATCCTCGCTTTTTGCGGGGTGTAAATAGAACTTTAGTAGAATTGAAATTTTGTCGTTGAGTGTTTGAAGACTAGCCTCATGCTCGTGTAAATAGAACTTTAGTAGAATTGAAATGGGTTGGAGAGATTAAACGATTTAGAAAAGCCTTGTGTAAATAGAACTTTAGTAGAATTGAAATTATTAGGCGACTTTTGAAGAACAAGCTTAAGTTCGGGTGTAAATAGAACTTTAGTAGAATTGAAATTCCTTTAGGCATATTATAGACAGGGGATTGAATACAGTGTAAATAGAACTTTAGTAGAATTGAAATAAAGGATCTGATCAACCGGCTTTATACGCCCTTCGGGTGTAAATAGAACTTTAGTAGAATTGAAATCAGAGATTAGGCGCGGGCTGATCAGCGGGCAGGGCGTGTAAATAGAACTTTAGTAGAATTGAAATCATTTCTGAAGTCATATGTGACTGAATAATCAGCAAGGTGTAAATAGAACTTTAGTAGAATTGAAATCATGGAAAAGGCTGCTCAGCTGAACATGATTTGATTGTGTAAATAGAACTTTAGTAGAATTGAAATTTGTTTATAGGCAGATTTCAATAGGAATATTGGCTTGGTGTAAATAGAACTTTAGTAGAATTGAAATTTGAAGCTATCTGAGCGCTGTTTGATTCTAACATGAGTGTAAATAGAACTTTAGTAGAATTGAAATTCCATGCCGCTTGAATAATATGAGAATGTAATCATGGTGTAAATAGAACTTTAGTAGAATTGAAATATAGAACTAAAGGACGCTCTGGATCAGGGCTATTCTGTGTAAATAGAACTTTAGTAGAATTGAAATGTGCCCATAGTGATCCAAAAAGAACAAGTGTGCATTGTGTAAATAGAACTTTAGTAGAATTGAAATGTAATTATTCGTGTCGATAAACATCCCATGTTTTCCGTGTAAATAGAACTTTAGTAGAATTGAAATTAAAGCTCACTCCCGACTGCATGCAGTTGCTTAAGCGTGTAAATAGAACTTTAGTAGAATTGAAATAGGTTGTTAAGACTGAGATCATACTTAATGCAATAGGTGTAAATAGAACTTTAGTAGAATTGAAATTCTTTTGAAGTCTCGTTCGATTGAATAGTATAATCGTGTAAATAGAACTTTAGTAGAATTGAAATATGGGCTGGGACTGGGTTAGCCATAATCCTGAATTGTGTAAATAGAACTTTAGTAGAA
>JBLNEL010000293.1:0-3551 GCA_050262615.1 Bacillota bacterium | reverse complement strand
CACGTACTGTCTCAACACCTTGCTTGTGTCCAGCGGCTCTTGGCAAACCCCGTTGACGTGCCCACCTGCCATTGCCATCCATGATTATAGCAATATGCACCGGTATATCACCTGACTTTTTTAGTGACTCCTGGATCTTTGAATCCTGATCTTTTTGTGCTTTTGCCAATTTTACTCTATAAAATCAATTAGAAGTCAAAAAATACTTTAACGGACTTAAAATGTCAAGGTAATACAATTAGTGAAAACCTGCCGAATGACAACCGAAACTGAAAGGATTCTCTTTATCTGCCTAATAGCCCTTCCAAAGGACATAATTATTTTATTGAATATATAGTTCCGTTTGGAAAAGATTTCCTCTTTGACACCATAAGATTTCAATTTGTTTCTGATTTGTTCCAGGTTTTTGGATAAATTTCTTATTTCTTTTAAAATAGGAAGGAGATACAGATTGGATCGATCTATAATTCTAAGGATTCTCGGAATGGATTCCAGGAACAGAATATTTTACTATACCATAAGAAAAATAAAATATAGAAAAAATTCTTGATCAGTTAGTATTTGCCTTTGTGATGCTGTTTTCAGCTAAAAATACAAGTTTAATATTCTTTTTAGCATCCTGCGAAAGACTTCCTATCAACCTGCGGGCTTTAACTGCATTATCAGGTTCAACTCCTATAAACAATGTAACTTTAGTATTGCTGAACTTCGTCTGCCTGGTAGCCAGAAAGTTCAATTTTCCCACAGCACTGCTGTCTTTTAGCTCCTCTTCATTCAAAATAATGCCCAATGCAAATTTTCTTTTATATCTTCCTACAGCATCAACATTATAGCTGCCCACCGGCTGCGGGGCAGGAAGATATGTACCAAATTTCCTTGAAACAGTAAGATAACCGTTCTGCCAGAAATGATTGATCAGTTTGTCAACACTTTCCCTGTTTGAATTTAGAGCCATAATTACTCCGGTTTTAGTAAATAATATCAATAATATTAAATATTTAAGACGCTAAAGGAATTATTGGAGAAAATTTAACCTTGTTAAGTACTTTTATATTGGCAATTCTTACAAACTCAAATCTCTTGATCTCATTTGAATAATCAGCCTTACCGTAAACCACCTTTTTGCCGCTTCTGTCTAAACATATGAAATAAGGATCAAGAACTACTTCTTTTAATCCATAAAGGAATTTTACCCTGTGACGGTTATATATAGCTAAAGTAAATATTTTTGATTTCATTGTCAGATTTATCCTTCTAGTTATACCATCTCTGGATGCCTATTACTCTTCCTACTATCGAAAAATCTTCACGATTGTTAATTATTATAGGTTGATAATTGGTGTTTTCGGCAATTAAAACTATTTCATCCCCCTGCCTGTGGAACCTTTTCACTGTAGCTTCATCGCCTATAAGTGCTACAACTATTTCCCCATTGTTCGCAAATTTCTGCGGCGAAACAATTACCAGATCACCTTCAAATATCCCTGCGTTTATCATGCTATCACCTTTAACCCTCAAAGCAAAACAATCAGGATTCTTTCTTATAAGGCTTGAATCAACGGGAATATTTCCTTCAATATTCTCAATTGCCGTAATAGGAAACCCTGCAGCTACACGCCCTACTACAGGTAAATACTGAATCTCGGCCCGGATTATATCCGGTACAACTGAAATTAAGACATTGGCACCTTTGGCAGCAACATCCGCCTCAGGCAAAACAACCTCTGGAACATTCCTTAAACTTAAACCACGGCTTATGTTGTTGTCAATGCTCAGATACCCCTTCTTTACAAGAGCATCTAAATGCCGCTTTACCCCAAAGGTAGAACTGATCTTAAACTCCTTACCAATTTCTCTAATTGTCGGCGGATAACCGCTTTTTTGAAGAAATTTCTGAATAAAATTCAAAATCTCTTTCTGTCTTTCAGTTAATTCAGTTTTCATAAGAGTGCTCATTTGTTTACTATTAAAATAGTGAACAAACGATCACTTGTCAAGAAAAAAAATATTTTTTCTTATTTTTCTGTTTTTTTTAGAGCTGTTAAATTTGGGTAAAGAAGGTTGGGAAATTCAATTGATCAAAAAAAATCCCGGACCATCTGTTCCGGGAAATTCAAGATAAGCTGATTCTATTCAAGCAATCCCAAACAAGGGATTAATAGCAATCAGATAAATTCTGTCTGATTTTAAAAGGACTTTTATCTGAAAGAACTTTATTCTGCTAGTTCCTCATTAGTTAGTCTTATTACACTTTCTACAGGAAGAGTAGCTGTTACAGAACGCTTTAACAGATCAATACTGATAGAAAGAGTTTTTCCGGCTGAGGTTTCATTTACTACGCCAATTACCCCTTCAAAAGGCCCCGAAATGATCTTTACCTTTGTACCTGATTGGATTACTTCTGTCAGCGATACATCTTCATTTGTACTGAGCATTATCTTCAGGTTCTCTATCTGCCAATCGGGTATTGTCGCAGGCTTACCGTTAAACGTTACGCACCTTACCATTGCACTTTGCTGAAGAGCAAGTATTCTTTCTTTTTCATTAGCTTTTATAAAGATATAACCGCGTATAAGGGGTTCAGATATTTTTTTCTTTCTGTCGCTCCACTGCTTGATCTTAATGATTGCTGGAAGATAATATTCTATTCCAGTATCAGAAAGCTGTTCGGCTGCCTTAAACTCATGTTTAGGTTTTGTATATAATGCAAACCAGTTTTTGATGTTTGAGGAAATGTTTGGATTTTCAATCATATGAGCAACTTCCGGATAAATCTTAAATACATAACAATTGTCCTGAAAAATCTCTTACCTAAGATATAATTTTGTTTCTTAATTGCCAGCTTTTTTAACTCTCTTTACCTTACCAGCTCAGTGAGAACTTCAGAAAATCTATTGATGTCTACAGGTTTGCTTAGTATCTCTTCAACGCCCAGATCCATATACTTATCTTTTTGCTCGTCAGTAAGCAGAGCTGCAATAACAATAACAGGAATTCTACTAGTCTCCTCTTTTCTACGCATCGATTCAATAAGCTGAATTCCATTCATTAATGGCATATTATGATCGGTAATTACCAAAGTTGGAGATTTTTGCATTATCATCGTCATAGCTTCGTAACCATTTTTAGCCAGCATAAATTCAAAACCTGAAAGTTCTTTCTGAATAATTTTCTGTAATAGATTTCTTGAAGCAATGTCATCCTCAACAAGAAGTACGATGTTTTCAGCCTCCGGAATGATGAAATGAAATTCACTGCCTTTCTCAACTTCTGAATAAAACCAGATATCACCACCATGCTTTTCAACAATTTCCTTTACTAAAGTAAGCCCTAATCCACTTCCTTTTTCCCCCTTTGTACCTTCGAGTGTAAATTTCTGATCGAACCTGAAGAGCTTTCTTTTGTTTTCCTCTGAGATCCCAACACCCTCATCCTTAAAAATCAATTCGGCATAGCCTTTTTTAAAGCGATTTACAGTAACTTCAATCGCCTTACCTGAGTCTGTAAATTTTATTGCATTGCTTAACAGGTTGGTTATTGCCTGGGAAATC
>JBLNEL010000292.1:0-4051 GCA_050262615.1 Bacillota bacterium | reverse complement strand
AAGTTCCTTTTTATAAAGTTACTCTTAAAAGGCATTCCCCTGCATTTTTTATAATATTTTAGGTAAATGGAACTTTCAATAGCATCAAACGATCTAATTGTCTACCGAAAATTACTTTTCTAATATTTTTCTAACGATAGGATAACTATGAGATTTAATTTAATTGTCATGATGATTCTTGCATTTGTCTGTTCATCGTTTTCACAAGTCAGGACTGTTACAGGGACCGTAAAAGATTATCAAAGCAAAACCTCTCTTGCAGGCGTTACAGTAGTTTTACTTTCCAAAGAAAATCAGAAGCTGCTAGCAGGGACAGCATCAAACGAAAACGGCAGTTTTGAAATAAAGACCAATTTAAAGGATAATAACTTTATTGTCAGATTTTCTTTTGTAGGCTATGAAAACAGCGTAACAGACTCGTTTACTGTAAAAAACGGTAAAGCCGAACTTGGAACTATACTGCTCCACCCTTCTGCTATAATGACCAGTGCAGTAGAAATAAAAGGGCAGAGGCCAATGGTTGAATTTCATGTTGACAAGCAGGTAATTAACATGGAGAAGGTACCTGGGTCATCGAGCGGGTCTGTTACAGATGCATTAAAAAATACAGGTATAGTTGAGGTAGAACCTTCAACTAATAAAATAAGCGTAAGGGGTAACAGCAACGTTAACATATTAATTGACGGTAAGCCGCAGCCTATGGCAGACAACCTGCTTTCGCAGATGCCTGCTACATATGTTGACAAGGTAGAAGTGGTAACCACTCCTTCGGCCAAGGATGATCCTGAGGGGGACGGCGGGACTATCAATATTATCACAAAGAAAAACACAATGGATAATTATAATGGTTCTGTTTCACTTTACTCCTCTACGCAGGAAGTTGGTTTTGGAAACGTGGTGCTAAACTACAGAAAGAACAGTCTGAATATATTTTCTTCTGCCAATGCTTACTTTGGTCATTTAGACAGAAGGAATCATGGTCAAAGAGTTAATTACCTTAGCAACTCGCTGCACCAGCAGAACTCAGAGAGTGAAAACTCAATGCGCGGCTACATGGCAAATTTTAAGCTTGGCTTTGATTATGATTTCGACAGCCTTAATGCCCTGTCATTTACAGGCAATTACAGCAAGACAAACGGGAAGATGATAAACTCATCTATCAACAGGAACTTCAATATAAATGATATTCAGACTTATCTTTACAGTCTTTATGACGACGGCAGGGGTGACTTTAACAATTATACACTGACAGCAAACTATAAAAGAAAATTTAATACCAATGGTCACGAGATTTCTGCCGATCTGTTCTATTCAGATATGATCAATTCGATGAAGGACCTGCTTACAACTAATTATGATTATCGTCCTTTATACCCCGGACTGCAGGATAATAAAAATGATATTAAGAACAGAACCTTCATTTTTAATTCCGATTATGTTAATCCAACTGAAAAGTCAGGAAAATTTGAAGCCGGCTACAAGTTAACCTTAAGAGACAGGACAGCAATACTTGAGAACAGGAATTTCAGCTATATTACAGGAGAGTATACTGACAGTACAAAGCTGAGCAATACTTTTAAGTATAAAGAAGGTATAAACGCATTTTATACGGCATATACAAATAAGCTTTCAATATTTGAATACAAGCTGGGTTTAAGGCTAGAGCACACCTATACAGACGGAAAGCAGCTGACGACAAATGAAAATTTCAATACCAATTATCTGAGTCTGTTTCCATCGCTTGGACTTTCGTACAAAATAAACGACCTGATGCAGTTTGCTTTTAACGCTTCAAGAAAAATCAACCGTCCGCAGATGGAGATGATAAATCCATTTATTCGTGTAAACGGACCAAACAATATTTCACGAGGCAATCCGAAACTTGAGCCTACATATGTTAATTCTTTTGAACTTAGGTTTAATCCCCTGCTGAATATTTTCTATAATACATCAAAGGGAAGACCTACCTCAATCTCAACGAATATTATGGATAGTGTGACTGTTAATACAACAATTAATTCTGCCTCGACAAAAAACTATGGTTTTGAACTAACTATTCCGGTTATCAACGAGCCCAGGTTCCCGATAAAGCTGCCTGAATGGTTTCAGATGTTCAATTTAAGAATAGCATTTAACAGGTTTATTGAAGATGGAGGATATCTTACGGAAAACTACTCGATAAAAAGAGATAACTGGAAGTTTACCGGTAACCTTGCACTTAAGTTATGGGAAGAAATAAACGCAATGCTTTATTTCAGTCTTACTCCAAAGGCTGAAGATAGCCGTTACCGAAACGGGACGGTAAACTTTGCAGGACTTGCAATAAGCCGCGATTTCTGGGATAAAAAGCTTCAGGTGAGTCTGAATATCAACGATCTTTTTGACAGTATGCATCCGGTAAACGAAACCTATGGATCAAATTTCTATAGCTACAACAGGATGGATTTTGTTAAGAATCAGAATATAGGCATTTCAATAAGGTATAATTTTAACGACTTTAAGAACAGGCAGGAAAAGACAATTGACGACGGGCGTGATAAAACAGAAAATGGAATGTTTAAATAGACGGAATGTTTAAATAAGCAGATTGTTTAGATAAGCAGCATGTTTAAATAGACGGAATGTTTAAATAGACTTCCATAAAGATTGAGAGCATGTTTGAAAATTTTATTAAATTTATTTCATGTTAAAACTAATTACAAAAGGAACAAAATCATGGCCATTAAAATACCTTCTCCTACGGTAATTGAAGCTGCCGGAAACAAGCCCAAGCTTATTGAGGAATATGTTGGAAAAGTAAATACAAAGGAAGACAGATTAAGCATTGCAAAAATGACAAGTCCCCAGGGATGGGTTGAACCCGGGCAAAAGCCGGAATTTGATGAATACACAGTTGTATTAAAAGGCACGCTGAAAGTTAAGACACAAACTGATGAATTTGAGTTAAGGGAAAAGGAAGCAATCTTAGTAAAGGGGGGCGAATGGATCCAATACAGTACTCCTTATGAAGGCGGTGCTGAATATATTGCCGTCTGCCTGCCAGCTTTTTCGCCTGATACTGTTCACCGAGATAAATAGAAATTAAAATAATGCTCTTCATTAGTCTATATAAAAACTCTCCGGCAAAGGAGAGTTTTTATTTTTAGCCTTTCTCCCCTCTTTGAGGCTGTAACCTTCCTGATTATTTATAAGTCATAATATTATGAGCAGACTTTTATTCATTTCGAATCTAATAATTTTAAGCGGGAAGGGAACCTGTTATGAATTTACCAATGATGAATTTAATGAAGAAAATTGCTTTAATGATTATAGCTGCTACAAGTATATTTATTAGCACTACAGCACAGACTCCGCAATCACAACATAATCAGGATCTGCCCACAGTAAAGATACCGGAAACAATTTTAGGGAAAATAGTTCAGGAGTTTATATCTGCAATTAATTCCGGGGATGAAGAGAAGACAAAGAGTTTTGTTCAGAATTATCTATCAAAAGACCTTAGTAATGTAGGTCCGCATGAATTTAATAAGCAGAAATATATTGTCCTGATGCATAACCTGCAAAAGCAGGCACAAAGGATAATTCCTGCTGAATTAAGGCAGGAAAATTCTGCGGAATATATAGGTATAACATTTCAGATAGAATCAGTAAATGACAGGATCTTAAGCGTTGAATTCTTTAAGGGAAATGACAACACGTTAAGAGCAATTGAACTGCATTCAATCCAGATGTCCAAAGGTCCATACCAGTGGACAAAGGAAAAGCTTGATAGTAAAGGCATTGCTGAGGCAATTGACGAGCGTGTAATGAAAGAAGTCTCAGCTGACCACTTTTCGGGAACGGTACTTATTGCAAAAGAAGGAGAAGTAATTTTTCAGAAGGCATATGGCTACAGTGACCATTCGAAGAATATTCTGAACACTATGGATACACGTTTTCACACAGGGTCGATAGGCAAGATGATAACCGCTACAGCTATTGCGCAGCTGGTTGAAAAAGGAAGGCTGAAGTTTACAGACACACTAGGGTCAATTCTGAAGGACTATCCTAA
>JBLNEL010000291.1:0-42919 GCA_050262615.1 Bacillota bacterium | reverse complement strand
TAATAAGGTAATTAAGGTGATTAAAAATAAAACCTGCAGCTCCTGTGCCGAGTATATCCTCAATAATTCCCTAAATCCAGGCAATTATAATCTGGCTTAAAGTTGCGCCCTGCTGTCTGTTGTCGTATTGGAAGTCTTTATTGTGTCTAAACTCATTTATCAGATTTTCTGAAGGGGTTCTAAGGTGAACCCCCGCAGTATCAAATTTCATATTTTGAGCAAAGCACAGGCTTCGGCTTAAAAGCAAGAAAAGCAGCAGTAAAAGAAAATTAAAGTAATTATGTTTCAAGCAAGCTCTTTATCTGTTCAGTTCTTTATCAATTCAGTTCTTTTTATGTTCAGTTCTTTTTCTGTTCAGTTCTTTATCAATCAGGTTCTTTAATACTGTCTAATTTATCCATAAGTCCAACAGCCTCTTTCTTTTCGAGCTGGCTGTAGTAGTGGAAAGACATTCCGGTATGGAAAATAACATTAAACAGGCTGCTGAATGAAGCTATGATAGTTGTAAGGATAAATATAACGCTTCCGGCATAAGATGTTTCGCCTCTGAGTCCGAACATAGCTGAAAACATAAGGATGCTCTGCGGAACGCCAAGTACGAAAGTAAAGACATACTGAATAATATAGAGTATGATTACAAGTCCGAATGTATACCACCAGTTACCTGTAATAAGGTAGCGGCTTCTTGCTATGGCATCAGGAATTTTTCCATTTTCTCTTATTTTAACTATAAAGACGATACTTAGGACGACGGAGAAATAAATTCCCGGGATTATAAGTGCCAGAGATGCAAGTAAAATCAAAAACAAGCTTACCAGTCCAGTTAAGAACAAGGGTTTAATATTTCTTTTAACCTCTTCCCAGACCTCATCGACGCTGAATTCTTTTTTCTCATTATCGAGGTACAAGTTTATATATCCGTAGGAAACGCTTACAACAAGCTGAGTAACGGCGATATAGACCAGGAAAGTAAGGAAATAAGCAAAGCTAAAGCTAAAGGATCTGCTGTTAGTTACGTCGACATTATTCATTCCAGCTACTATGCCATGCAAGACCACAGCCGGTCCGGCGATATAGAGCAATGAAAGTCCAAGTCCCTTATAGTTCTGTTTCAGAAATTCGAACGTAGCGTTAATAGTTTCGCCAAAGTCCCTGACCTTTCTGAACTCAATTTTTCCCGTCTGTTCCATATACCACTCCTTTTTCCAGTTGTTTAGGATAAATTATCACATACCAGATAATAAATGTAAGTGAAGAAATAATTATAAAAAGATTAAAAAATACAGGCATTTCAGTATGTCTAGTAACAAATCCTTCAAAAAAGCCTGCAACGATAAACAGCGGAATCAGTCCAATAATAATTTTAACTCCGTCTCTTGAGGCATTCATAAAAGAATCCCTTCGGCTGAAAGTACCGGGCATAATAAAGCTTTTACCGAGGAGAATGCCAGCGCCTCCGGCAATTATTATAGAAGATATCTCGAGAGTTCCATGTATAAAGACAGTCAGGAGGGATTTAAGCAGGTAGTCATGCTGGAAGAAGAAATACTCGAAAGCTCCGAGCATAACGCCATTTACAAAAAGAATATATCCTGTTCCGAATGAAAACAGCAGTCCCATAACGAAAGCAAAGAAAGAGACCCGGATGTTATTAAAAGTAATACCGAGGAACATATCGACCTCGTTCATTTTTTTATAGACAGACATAGGGTCGCCCTTTTCGATATTTTCCTCTGTCATATTGACATAAGAGTCGCCCATTACAACTCTAACGAAGCGGCTGTCATTAGCAGCAGAGAGGATTCCTGCCAAAAACGAAAGCAAAGTAATTATAAAGGAAATAAGCAAGACGAGCCTATGTTTATAAAAAAGGCGCGGAAGCTCATCTGTCCAGAATTTAATTATACTTTTGCGGTCTTCCTTTTTATTTTTATAGATCCTGCGGTGTGCTTTTACAGTAAGCGCGTTCAGGTAGTTTATAGTCTTGCTTTCGGGATAGAAAGTTCTGGCATACGAGAGGTCGTCAGTAAGCTGAATAAACAGTCCTGCCAGTTTATCAGGGTCTGAGGGCTTCTGATCATCGAGCAGAGCCTCAAAGCTCTTCCATCTTTCAGCATTTTTCTTTAAGAAAGTTACTTCTCTCATATTTTAAGCGGAGAAAACCTGTTACTTGTAAAAAATCTATATAAAATTTGTCTGTCAGTTATGATGCAATAATAGAAAATAATACTGAAATATGAAAATGATTTTAAGCAACAAAAAAGGCCCTTGTGATGTTTAGATCATCCAGAGGACCTGGCACATCGCTTTTTGCATAGCTTGCAACAGAATTAAAATATATTTTGTGTTACTATTATCTGTTTATTAAATTATTCTTACAGTTTAAGAAATAAAATTCGTCTATTGCTATTAAATTATACCTCCAATGACTTACATAATTATTTAAAGTAAAATGACTACATGAATACGTTCAGGTTATCTGGGAAAAAAGGCATAGAAAGGTTTGTTCATTTCCGACATGATAAGACATTCAAAATGCATATAGATCGTTTATCATATTAATTGTAACAAATTATATTATATACACATCTCAAAAAACAGCTTATTAATTGGGACGGCGATATGAGACATTCCAAAAATACTTGTTACTTACTTAGTTATTTTATTATTACCACAATATTGTTGATCAATAACTGTATAAATCCACAGGAGAAAAGTCCAAGGCCAGATGTTCCTATTAATCTCCAATTGTATAAAACGGAGAACAGCTTCTTTTATAAAATTGAAGGAAGCGAGAGAACTAGTAAAATCCTTTATAGAAGCACAAGGAATAAATCTGTAAATAAAAGTGACTTTAACTACCATCTTATCAACGGAGACAAAGCAGAAATCCTTGTATTTAAAGAAAGAGTATGGACCTCAAGAAAAAAAGAAGTCTTAAATGATACCACTCTTTCAAATGGAATTAAATATAAGATTATAGAGTGGAGCTCATTATCCAACAGTGAAAGCAGCCAGCCTGAATATGAATACCAGAGAATTGACTCAATAGGAAACGTATATACGTTTTATAACAATAAAGATAAGCTGCTCTATGACTTTACAAAATTAACTGGTGAGACTTACCCTTCACAATACCCTGACAAGTTTTGGAAAGTAAGGAGCATCTATAATGTTACTGGATTCAATGAAACACTGAAGGCTTTTGACTTTGAACTGATTGATACACTATTGCAATCATGGATGATTGTGACAGTAATAGAAAAATTCGGACTTACATATTTGCAGGGAAGAACTGATATTAGTACTGTTCCTATAGAACAGAGGTTTTGGGGAGCAATTATCGACAGCATCAGCTATGGTGAATTACTTGCATTTAAGAACAGCAAAACTGACTGGGGCAGATACTATCCTCTACACATTGGTGACATGTGGAAATATTCTCAGCCAACAGTGGGATATATAACAACAGAAATAAGGCGGGTTATAAAAGATACAGTGCTTTATGATGGGAATACTTATAAAAAAATAAAATCAGAGACATTCCGAGCAACTACTCCGTATTCATCATCATACATTTACGAAAGGATTGACAGCAACGGCAATATCTTTCAATATACAGGTGATTTGAAAGAAGTTGTGCTGAGATACAGGTTAAGCGCTGCTGTCGGAGATACATTTAATTTTATCAATTATGGTTATTATAGAATTGATAATAAATACGCTAAATATGATGACTTGTTAAACCTAAACGCATTTGGCTTATTTATGAGCCGTAAAAGAACCACTGCAGGTCATGATGTAAGTTTTGTGAAGGACCTTGGACCCAGGTATATTGGATTAGAGGGTTATGGAACAAAAAGTTTAGTAGGAGCAGTAATTAACGGTATTAGTCACGGAGACACTGCGCGCATAACTACATCTGTGCAGGAAGAAACCAATGCTCCGGATGATTTCGCTCTGCTGGAGAATTTTCCCAATCCTTTTAATTCGTCAACAAAGATCAGATACAGACTGAATAAAAATTCGCAGGTGAGATTAGATATCTATTCAGTTACAGGACAAATGATAAAATGCCTGATAAACAGCGATAAACCTTCAGGTATTTATGAAGTCATTTGGGACGGGAAAGATGAAGATGGGAACACAGTCTCAAGCGGATGTTACCTCTTGAGGTTAGATATTACTGAGGGCAGTTTATCAACTACAATAAAGAACAGGAAAATAGCTTTAATCAAATAAGGAAAAAACATGGAATAAAATCGAATTATCAATCTTTTGTTCTGCTCTTGTACTTGCAAAAAATATCTAATAATTCAAAAGGCAAAGTCGTTATGAAACACAGAACAATTATCATTATTTTGACATTGCTATTAATTGGTAAAAGTTATGCTCAAGGTACTTGCGGAATGTACTTGAACTCATCATCAATTAACGCAACGTCAAGCGTCAATAGTACAATGAACCTTATTCCACATACTGGAACATTTAGAATGCTTATTGTTTATTGTAAATTTATTGATGACACTTTTGATTTAGCACCAAATACAAATTTATGGCCTTCTTCTCAAAATACTCTACCTTCATGGACCAGCCAAACAATTTCTTCTACTGTAATGAGCAATTATTTTAACCCAAGTATTAGTGGATATTTTAAGACAATGTCGCATAATACATTTGATGTAATAGGGGATGTCTGTCCAATATTGTATATTCCACAGCACGAAAGTAGTTATTATTCAAGAGACAGTTCTAGAAATATAAGTTATTTGACGGAAGAAATAATTAATGGAATATCTCCTTATGTTAATTTCTCGGACTATGATAACAATCATGATGGTATTGCTGATATGATTGCAATATGCTTTAGGATTGCACCTACGGGACAAATTGATTACGATGCTTATCAAGGAATTGCCTCCCTTACAGGAGAATATAATACCTTTCCAGGTGGTCGCTCAGAGATAATAAAAGACGGAGTGAAGATTAAAGCAGGTGATTTTGGTTCTGGTACATTCCAGCATAATATTTATGATGCACATGAACAACTACCTATAATTTGTCACGAAATAGGTCACTATTTATTTGGTGATAATCTTGGAGGAGACATACATTTAAGTCATACTCGTCATCATGGGCTTATGGATACAGATGGTGGTGGGGGTGTGATGAATGCATATGAAAGAGAGCTATTAGGTTGGGTAACACCAACACTGATTACATCAAATCAGATAAATTATGTAATCACAGATGCGTTAACCACCAACTTTGCATGCAAGATTCCAACTTCTAACACTGGATATTATTATATTGAAAATCACGAAGGTATAAATTATTACGAAAATTCTTGGAAATTTTACAATCAAGGGCCTCTTATGTTGCCTGGTAGAGGAATTTTAATATCACAATCCTACGGCTACGGAAATACACTTGATATTCAAGTAGCAGATGGGAAATGGTATTGGAAAGATATGGGAGGCGGTGAATATGTATTTCCATTTGTAAGAGAATATCCTTCTCCTTTAAATGGAGAAAGTGAATTAGACTTGGTAAGAGTAAATACAACATCCGGTGTGAAATCACATCCTGATTGGTTGGGATGTCAAAATAATTATTTCAATATGAATTATAATCAGGTATTTTCACCAGCTAGTAATCCAAGAGCCAGTTATGCGAATTTTACAATGGAATTGACTTCTGGTAATATGGGAGGTGATATTTCTGTGAACTTCTATTTTACAAATCCATATGCAGGTGCTCCTTCAAAGCCTCAAAATCTAAAATTAGGTGGTAATACTAGCAATAACCATATGCGATTAAGTTGGGAAAGTGCTTTATCTTCTGAGGGAGTTGTTTCTTATGAAATTTCCAGGAAGGTTGTAAATTTAACTGGAAATGTATGGTATGTTATTGGAATCACTGGTAATAATTATTTTATCGATGATGAATATTATTATGCCCCTGGAGGTGGAGATTTCACTCCCATTTACAAAATTAAGGCAAAAGATAATCAAAATTTATATTCAGTCTTTAGCGATGAAGTCACTGAGAGAGCTGAACCCCTCGGAAAAACTTTAGATAATACCTCTATTTCCAAAGTTGAATCATGGGGGTTAAAACAGAATTATCCGAATCCTTTTAATCCAGTGACACAGATTAACTATACAATAAAAAGTCCTAGTACGGTTAGCCTACAAATTTATGATGTATTAGGTTGTAAAGTAGGAGATATCGTAAATGAAGTAAAAGCTGCAGGTGAGTATACAGTAGGTTTTGATGGTAGTAAACTCCCGAGCGGAATATACATATATAAATTTCAGTGCGGTAGCTATATAGAAACCAAAAAAATGACCTTGTTGAAATAACACTTGTCTATTTGGGATAAGTACTTTTATTGAATAAAGAATATTATTTTTTACCAATAAATATAAAATAAAAGCCCCTCACTATGTACTGAACCCTTTAAGTGGGACAAATAATAAAAATATTTTTGTTTCACTTTTAGGGGTTTTCTATTTTAAACAATAGCAAGCAAAGGACAAATAGAGGGAATTGTCTGGATAATGCTCCCTGTGAATGCTTTTTTTCTCAATTTAAAATCTGAATTGGTATATTTGCAGAACTTTACATCTTTGGAAGATATGATAAAGGAAGTAGAGAACTACATTAAATTTTACAATACTGGCAGAATCCAGTTAAAATTAAAAAAATGGCTCCTGTTGAATACAGAAACCATTTTACTAAATAACCCCTATTTAATGTCCCACTTCTGGGGAGCAGTACATGCAGAGGGTCTTTTTTAAAGTTTTATTAAACGGCTCTTTCGAGTTCATCCAGGAGGGATAATATCTTATCGCGCATAGACTCAATTTCAGAAATGCATTTTTTTGCTTCCTCAGCTTTTTTATTTCTGCAGTTTTCAACCATTTCCTTTCCCTTTCTGTGGACTTCGACGTGTATCGGGTGGATCTCAGAAAAAACTCTCAGGTGGCCATATCTTGATCTTGCCTCTGAGTTATACCATTTTCCGAAGCGGCAGTTCAGGTGGTCTGTCAGTTTATTTACATCCACCTCGCGGTGGCGGACAACATTTTCGACTATATTATTAACCCAGTTTATATGGTCTGATTTTGCGACGCTGATAAGGAGTCTATCGTAGTTTCTATAGGCGTTATTTTTTGTTTCTTCGGTTTCGACGGAAACAGATCTTGAAGTCTCAGCCGACTGTTCGTTATTATCTTTCATCTGGATGATGCTCTGGCTGATAGATTCCATTGCAGCGTTCTGTTCTTCGTATGAAGATGCAATCTGATTGACGTAATCAGAAATAGTAACAGCCTGAGATTCTATTTCATTAAGGCTACTTGTAAGTTCTTCAGCGTGACCGAGCTCCTGTCTAACCTCAGAGCTCACGTCGTTCATCATATTTCCAACTGAATTTACTTCATTCTGAAGGGATCTGACGATTGTGCCAATTTCCTTAGTAGCTTTTGTTGTACGTTCAGCAAGCTTACGGACCTCGTCTGCAACGACAGCAAAGCCACGTCCCTGTTCACCTGCGCGGGCAGCTTCAATTGCAGCATTTAAGGCTAAAAGGTTTGTCTGGTCTGCAATATCGCTAATAATTAAGGCAACCTCGCCAATCTGCTTCATTTCATTTACAAGTCCTTCGACTTTTTTATGAGTATCTTTAGTTTTATTATCTATGCAGCCGATCCTTTCTTTAACACTATTTGCAATTTTTACTCCAGTGTGAGATTTTTCGCGTGCATTCAAAGCTATTTTTAGTACAGACTGGGTATTACCGGCATTCTGAATGAGGGTCTGCGTAACTTCTTCGACTGATCCGGCGATGCATTCAGATTCGACGAACTGCTGCTGAACGCCTGAAGAGATCGTTTTAATGCTGTTATCAACAGAGGCAGAAAATTCGATATTAGTTTCGAATGTTTTAAGAGCGTATTGAATTGCGCTGCCAATTTTCTCGAAAGAATACTTGCTTTGTTTTTCGGTATGTTCAGTAAAGTTCAATTTTTCTTCAAAGAGAAGGCTTTCATTCTGCAGTTTTTCATTTTTCAGTTTCAGTTCTGAAATTTCAGCCTTAAGTTTTTCTATTTCAGAATCCTTACTTCTTAATGCCCTGCCGATCTTCTCGATCGCAATATTATCAGTTTTATGTTCACTATTGTGGGGGTCTGAGATTAAACTGTCGAGGCTTTCGTGGTGGATACCCACAAAACCTTTTTTGTAGCTTATAAAGGGAAACATTGCCGAGATTGCGGCAGTTTTTTTACCTGGCATAACGGATCCTTAAAGAAAAATTATACAGTTTTGAGATAAAAAGATCTTTTTATTTTACGACCGGCAATAATTGCCAAATCACTAAGTCATATCATCGGCAGAGGCAGTTAAAATTACAGGTCTAATTCTGCATATTTTTTAATTATTTATCATGTAAGTTATTTATTAAATACACTTTAGCTTCGGTTCAGGGGATTATTTTCATATAAAACCGGAAAGCATTAAATTTGTCCTGAGATTTTATGTAATTTAGACACATACAGGAAATGATCATGGGATTTTTCAGCGGAGTGCGGCATGGCTGCGGCTGTGTAGTCGGCATTGCAATAGGGATAATTCTGGTTTTAATGTTTCTTTTCAGCCGCTGCTAGAGAAATATGGAAGAAGAGGTCTCATTAAAAGCCTTAATATATTCTTTAGAAGAAAGGCTTATAAAGCCTGAGACGCGCAGAAATCCTGAAGAAGTTTCTTTGCTTCTTTCGGAGGGATTCAGAGAATTCGGCAGTTCAGGGCGGATCTATGATAAAAGCAGGACAATTGAAGCCTTAAGGCATGAAGTTCAGTCTTCAGAAGCAGAGATACATGATTTTGATATTGTTAAACTTTCAGAGAGCATAGTGCTTGCAACCTACCGCATCACAAGGAAAAGTTCCGGCAGAGAGGATCAAGTAAATTCATTACGGAGCTCGATCTGGAAGTTCAATGGTTTAACCTGGGAGATAATTTTTCATCAGGGCACCCCGGCAGAAAACAGAGCGGAGTAAAAAAATATGACACGGTTCCTTGTTTTTTTTATATTATTCGGCCATGGTGTTATTCACCTTTTAGGCTTTGTAAAGGAATTAAATTTAGGTGTAGTAAAGCAGCTTTCAGGAAAGACCCTATTTACATTAACCGGAACGACGGCTAAGTCATTAGGTATCTTATGGCTTATTACCTGCATGATACTGATTTTTGCTGCAGCTGCATATTTACTGAGGTCAGACTGGTGGTGGATTGCAGCTATTACTGGCGTTATTTTATCGCAGACGCTTATAATCATATACTGGCCTGATGCAAAGTATGGCACAATTGCAAATATCATTATACTGATTGCCTGTATTTTAGCCTATGGAAAGTGGGATTTTGGCCGCATGGTGCGGCGTGAGATACCTGATTTTATGCCCGGGAGCTCTTCAGAAAAAGTAATTGTAACAGAAGATATGCTAAAAGGGCTTCCGCCTGTTATAGGGAACTGGTTAAGGCATACGGGCATAGTAGGAAAAGAGATAATAAGGACGGCACATTTAAGTCAGACCGGGCAAATGAAAAGCAAGCCTGATGGGAACTGGATGCCTTTTTGTGCAGAGCAGCATTTTACATTAGACCGTCCGGGGTTTCACTGGACTGTAGATGTAGAGGCAATGCCGGTAATGAATTTGACAGGAAGGGATATTTATAAAGACGGCAGCGGAAACATGCTGATCAAGATCATGTCGCTTGTACCTGTAGTTAATTCAAAAGGAAAAGAAATCAATCAGGGTTCAATGCTGCGTTTTTTAGCAGAAGCTGCCTGGATGCCGTCGTTTGCCTTAAGCAGTTATCTTAAGTGGGAGGAGTCAGATTCCACAACTGCAAAGGTTACAATGACTTACGGCGGTGTAACTGCTTCGGGGGTATTTAAGTTCAACAGGAACTGTGACATGGTTGGATTTGAAGCCATGCGTTACTTTGAAAGAAAAGAAGGCCCCACATTAGAGAAGTGGGTAATTGAGACAAAGGAGAGTGATTTCAAGGAATTTGAAGGAATAAGGATACCTTACAAATCAGCGGTAACATGGAAATTAAAAAGCGGAGATTATCACTGGCTTGATGTTGAGATAGCAAAGATTGAATACAACAAAGTTACATTCTGAAAAGGAATATTCTGAAAGAAAGTTTTCTGAAAAGAAATATTCTGAAAAGAAGTTTTCTGAAAAGAAGTTTTCTAATAAAAAATATTCTGATAAAAATAAGGAGCTGTCTCAGAAAGATAATTTAAAAGAGAACAGCTCCCGGATATCAAAGAGTTTCCGCCTTAACTAAGGCTTACTGAAAAATAATCAAATTTAGAGACCATAGTTCTTTCCGCCATCGCGTCCGTCGTCAAGATTTCTATCTCTTCTATCCTTATAGTCGTTAAACATCCATGAAAGTGATAGTGAGATACTACGGCTATTTTCCATTCTAAAGCGGCTTTTTGAGTAGTAATTACTTCCATTTGTCTCATCTTCATAGGACTGTGAATTCAGGAGGTCGGAGACAGAGAGGGATATTCTGAGTTTCTGGTCGAGTATACTTTTACTCATTGAGAGGTAGAGCTGTTTTACTTCCCTGTTCTTCTCTCTTCTATTCTCGATAGAAGGCACATAGTAAAAATTCAGTGATGCATTAACGTCATACCAGAGCTTAAGTCCCAGAGCAGCATTAAGCGAAGGGCGTTTTACAAGGTAATTAAGGTCTTCAGTCAGGTAAGCGCCTTCCTGTTTGCGCCACATATATTCAAATCTGATATTGAGCATTGAGATAAAGCCCGGAAGGTGCACAGGCATTGCAGGGCTATTATAGTAAGGCAGTGTAACTTCAATTCCATAGGTCTGGTTTTTGCCAAGGTTGATATAGCTATTAACCGTAACGCTATCCTGGACGTTTGAAGAAACTCCCCTAAACATTCCTCTTGAAAAGACGTAATAAAAATTAAGCACCTGGAAGAAGTTCAGGCTATAGGCATTAAGGAAGTAAGGTTCGATCTTAGGATTACCAATATCAAAACTATTCGGGCCATTATATACCTTAAAGGGGTTGACGTAATAAAGGGGCGGGTATTTAACGCGTCTGAAAGTATTAAAAGTAATCTGGTACATTTCGGTAATCTTATAAGCTGCAGTCAGATCGGGAAAGAGGTTCAGGTAGTTTTCAGAAAAGTTTTCATTAGTTGTAAACTGTTCGCCGTGTGTATGGAGGTTTTCCATTCTAAGTCCAGCTTTAACCTCAAAGCGTCCGAGTCTGTGAGTATAGGTTGCATAGAGAGCATGTATATTTTCAGTATATCTGAAGCGGTTACTAAGTCCAAGGCTATCGAGCCACATATTTTTCAGATACGAATAATCGCCTACGTTATAGTCATTTTCCCTGAATCTTGTAATGAAGCTATAGCCGGCTTCGAGTTTACCTGAGCCCATGGGGTAGGTATAATCAGACTTCAATGTAAAGACATCGGCCTTAATGCCGGTTGAATTATCCTGCCTTTTCGGATAATTTGCTATATAGCTATAGTATGTATTCATTGAATTATCATTTGAGCTATTCATTGAAGTAAACAGAGCGTCCAGGATTATTTCGTGGCCTTTCTTATCAAATTTTCTTTTATAAAATCCATATAGAGACAAATTATCAGATAGAACGTCTGCATCGTTATTATTCTTATAAGTATACTGCTGAATTCCGCTTATATTATTGACAATACTTTCATTCCGGCTTTCGTCAGTCCCCTTCTGGCGCGAGAAGTTTCCATAGAAAGTAAATGAATTTTCATCGTCCATGTTATAATCGAGTCCAAGCTTACCCATACCCATAAAGCCGTCGAAAGTAGTTTTTACATTTGACTTCTGGAAATGGAGGTTACTGCTGAAGTAATTAATTCTTTCAGTCTCGCTAAAGGTTCCGAAGCTGCCGAATCCGCCGAAAAAAGAGCCAAAGAGGTTAACCTTACTCACCTTATAGTTCATATTAATGCCGCCGAAGGTTCTGCTGCTAGTAGAAGAAGAGAGGCTAAGGGAGCCGTTATAATTATCGAGAGTATTTTTTCTTGAAACCAGGTTAACAATATAAGCTCCGCCCTCGGCGCTTTCCTTAGCGCCCGGTGCGAGTATAACCTCGACCTGGTCGATCATCGAAGCAGGCAATTGAGCCAGAGCGTCGACCGGCATATTAAGCGGGTGGCCATCCATCTGAAGTTTTACCTCTTCGCCGTGGACAGAGATCTTATTAGTTGCAGGGTCGACGTCCAGGGCTCCGGAATTTCTAAGGGCATCGGTAACAGAGCCCTGGCTGCCGGGGACCATATCCATATTAATTACTTTACGGTCGAGGCGGTATTCAATCATAGGTTTAAGAGATTTGACAACAATTTCCGGCATAACGATAGCAGTTGGTCTCATTTTAACAAGTCCAAGCACGCTATTCATTTCGAGAGAGACGGAATCTATTATCTGAGTCTGGTATCCGACCATAGAGAATTTAGCTTTAACCAGGGGTTCAGGGATATTATTTATAGAAAAGAATCCCTTATCGTCTGTAGTTGTGCCGGCAAAATCCCGGCCTGTTTCCCTGGATGAGATAATAACGGTTACGCCGCTTAAGGGTTTACCTGTATTAAGGTCGGCTGCGCCGCCTTTAAGCTTATAATTTCCTGAAGTTTTTTGTGAAAAGAGGTTCTGAGACAGCAAGAAGTTAAACAGAATAAGGAGCAAAGCAAAAGAAAACCGGCCGACTTTCATATTTATCCCCGGAATAAGTGGAAAAAGAGATTAATTTATTAAAAAGCCTTAGATATTTATTTTCTTAAGTACCCGGACAGAAGGACGAGTGCAACATAATATTTTCCATATCTTATTAATAGTGCAAAAAATTGGTCCTACGGAAAAAATCATGAAATTTTGTTCAACAAAGTGTCTGGAAATAATAGCTTGTAATTTTTAGGAGAATAATTATCTTAATTTTTGTCTGAATTATCAGAAGATTTAAATAAAGGAGGGTAACAATATGGACATTACAATAATAGGCACAGGAAAGATGGCAAGCGGGATATCGAGCAGACTGGCAGAAGGCGGGCACAACATTACATTTATTGGGCGCAGCAAAGCCGAGGCAGACAAGCTTTCGGAGCAGGTATCATCATCGGGCAAAAAGCAGGCGGCCCGTTCAGCAACATTCGGCAGTCCAATAGCAGGTGATGTAGTAATACTGGCTGTTCCCTTTTCGGCAGCACTTCAGGTAATACGTGATTACAAGAATGAATTAGGCGGAAAGATACTGGTTGACATAACAAATCCATTTAACAAGACATATGATGGTTTAGTAACTCCGCCAAACAGTTCAGCTGCAGAAGAGATTGCGCATGAGCTTAAGCAGGGTGCGAAGGTAGTCAAAGCATTCAACACGACGTTTGCCGGGACGCTACAAAAAGGAGAAGTCGGCGGGCAGCCGCTTGATGTTTTTGTTGCCGGAGATGATCAGGATGCGAAAAAGACAATAATGGGTTTAATTGAAGCCGGAAGGATGAGGCCGATAGACGCAGGTCCATTAAAGCGTTCGCGTGAATTAGAGGAGCTTGCGCTTTTATCGGTAACGCTGCAGAGCACTTTAGGCACAAATTACATGAGCTCGATTAAAATACTTTCTTAATAAATACTTTCGTAATGGTAGTTTTCTTTTGCTTCAGAGGGAGTAAAAAAAAGGGGTTAATAAAAAAAAGCAAAAGAGAAAATAAAAAAGTAAAAAAAAAGAAGCAGGAAGAAAAAAGGGCGCACGGAGAGAGAGGGGTGCGCCCTTTTTGAGATATCCTTATTTCAATTTACTGCCATGCGGCTTCTTTTGAAATCAGGAAAAATGCAAACAAATAAAGGAGTGCGGCAATTGAGAGAGCGACGCCGAAGCCGAATGAAATTGCCACAAGGATAATAAGCGTTGAGCCAAGCACTGAAGCTGCGCCATTTACAGCGAATCCCCAGTCGACTAATTCCTTAACGATCATACTTCCTTTAGGGAACGGCATACCCATAAAGAACCCTACCGGAGCAATAAAGAGTGCAGAGACCAGGATACGCAAAAACATTGAGAAGTCGCCCAGCACATAGAACAGGCGGCTAAAGACCAGCAGGTCTAAGATTATCCATGCGACGATAGCAAGGAAAGCGATCTTTGCCGGGATGCGGTCTGAATAGCGGCTGCCGATACCTGACATCAGAAGCATTGTTAAAAGTATAGTAACGACGCTATAAGATGAAGGTCCTATAAACATAGTATACTGCTGTATGAGAATAACCTCGACAATCATAAAAGCCATTCCGATGCTGAAGAAATAGAGCCATGGATAGAGTTTCAGTTTTGGTCCATTGCTAAAGTAAGGCAGAAGGTTCATCGGAATAATCAGGAAGAGTACCACGCCTATAATAATAACTATTATCATTTTAGAAAGCGGGAATCCCTTAAAGTCATAAGGAGTAAGTTTATCGAGCTTACTGAAAGAGAAATTTTTCCACAGTCCCAGCTGTCCGGTAAACGGGCGGCTATCGGTACAAGGAGAGATATCGATAGGAGCCTTAGCCGAGGCAGCTTTCCAGCCATGAGAGACTATTAGGTCGATGAGGTTACCCTTAAGAGAATCAGCAGCAGGCGGATAGACAGCCACTCTATGGTTAGGCATTTTAGGTGTAGTTTCGCCGAAAGCTTTACGTATAATTTCATCATTAAGGGGCTGTTTAGAGATAAGCACCATCATTCTTTTCATTTTAGGCACGTCGTAGACAGCGAAATGTTTTTCAGGATTTTTGACATTCAATTCCTGCAGGGCGTCGAGGATTTCGCCTGTAATGCGCGGTATATAGAACTGGTGGTCCATCATCATAAAGCCATTATCAGACATAGCTTTCCAGTAGTCCTTAAAAGCATCAGTAGTAAAGAGGTAATTCTCAGCCAGAGCAAAAGCGCCTGAAGCCAGAGCAGCGAAAGTATTAGAGCTAAAGGAGTAGATAATATCGAATTTATTATCAAATCTTCTTACATAAGTTCTTGCATCCTCAGTTACGACCTTTACTCTGGGGTCTCTATAGATATAGCCAGAGAACTTAGCGAGTCCGCCATCTTTCATCAGGTAATTTATCTGAGGGTTAACCTCGACGGCGTGGATTTCCTGAGCGCCTTCCTGGAGGGCCTGAAGGACATCCTGTCCCCCGCCTGCGCCCATAGCAAGGAAGCTGCAGTTTTCGAATCTATTGATAAGGTAGCTCAGGTCGAGTGAGAACTGGAACTTCATTGAGTCGGGTCTATTCCAGTTACCGTCAAAAGGAGAAGTATAAGTATGTGCTGCGTTATCGATATTCATAGCGATGCCGTCGTCGCCTTTATATTTAAAGGCTTTTATTTTAGACATTGCATCCCAGTGCTGGTAGATAACGGGGACTTTCCATCTATCGCTTCCGGGGTTTTCCAGGAGCTTATCTGATTTAGTTACAAGGACAATCATCAATGCAGCGAGTGCAACAGGAACGATTTTCATCCACTTACGGCTTAATAAGAAAGCGCAGATCAGAAGCGGAAGAGGGATCAGGAAAGTTGTAACCGGAGTTCCGTACCAGTTCATAAACACGATAGACAAAAGTACGCCCAGGGCAGCTCCAGTAAGGTCGGACATATAGAGTGTGGGCATATCTTCGTAATTATTCCTAAAGATCTTAGTAAGAGCAATTCCACCTACGAAGAAAGAAGAGCTTAGAAGTATTACAGTAAGCAAGAATTTGCCAATCATAAGCCAGCTGGTAAAGAGCTGAGCGAAGTCGAGTTTAAGCAAAAAGACCAGCGGTGGTCCGACAAGGGCCATAAGAGCTGTAAGAGAAAGCAGGTTACCGAGGTTATCTTTTTCATTTAATTTAGGAAAGAGCCTCAGTATAAGTCCCCCGAGTCCGAGTCCAAGAATAGCCAGAGAAAGAATAAGGAAAGCGAAGGTATAGAAAAACTCCGCAGAAAATATTCTTGTCCATGACAATTCAGTAGCGATAAGAGAAAGGGAGAGGAGTGCGACGGTCAAATAAGAAAGTTTTTTCAAGCGAACCTCAGTGATTAATATTTTAATTTATCTGACCTTTTGACGAATGATGGAGCTGATTTGATCCCCGTTTATCAAGCGATATGACCGTTAGTAAAATTTTCTTTTTAAGATGGATAGGGGGGGAAATCTGTTGGTAGTATTTGTACCACGTTATTATAGTACAAGTCCCATTTATCAAAGAGTTAAGTCAGGGAAAATTTGGAGAAAAATTCAGTCTTTTTCTTGAAAATCAGAATAAAACAGAGCAAACTTTCCAGGGAAAAAATAAAATTCAGAATTCTTTAAAGAATTGGTATAAATCCCAATATCTTTTTAAAAAAAGATTTCCCAGATTTGATCATTATGTTTTCCCTTCGGTAAAGCGCAGTCATTTATTTTCATATAAATAAACACATAGAGGCAGTGCATGTTCCGGAAAACAGTTAGATCCTATCTTATATTGCCCGTTATCTTATTTCTGATCATTTCAATTAATTCGTGCACCTATAATTCCATTCCTCTGACCATTGAAGAAGAGCCCGAGGGGAGGCGGGATTACGTCTGGACTATTGACACAATAGATCATCCATATGTGTATTTACAGAGCATCTGGGGGGACAGTGATGATGATATCTGGGTAGTGGGTGAATCTGACGAGATGAAGTACAGGTCTTTTCTTTACCAGGGAGAAAAGTGGATACAGCCTAACACCATATGGCTATACATGAAAACTGTATTTGGTTTTAACAGCCGTGACGTATGGGCCGGAGGGAGCGGCATGATGCATTTTAACGGTTATTCCTGGGGAGACTGGTATACAATGAAAATCGACAGTTTTTACAAAGGAGGAAATGTTGAAATAAAGGAAATTAACGGGCTGAGGCCGGATCATGTATGGGCTGTAGGCTGCGCAAATAAAAACAGCCAGACATATTATGGAATTATTTACCATTATGACGGGCAGTGGAAGGAACAGTATATTGAAAAACAAAATCATACTGATTTCTATCATATATATCCAACAGGCGAAGGTGATAAATGCTTTGTCTGGGGAGTAAAGCGTAATCCTAATGATGCAATGGATGCCTGGACGACAATATATGAATACAACGGCAAAGACAGTCTGAGGGAGCTATATACAGGCTATTACAACAAAGACGGATGCTGGGTGCGCAAGGTTGGGAAAGACCTATATATTATAAAGGAGAGAAAAATATACAGGTATAACAAGGGACAGCTTGAATTCTTTTTACCATATGAAACCATAGACTATGGAAACATGCTGGGAGGAAGGAATTCAAAGGATATATTTGTGGGAATAATGGGCAGGCTTGACCACTATAACGGAACTGATGTACAGACAATATTCAAGATGAATTCGAGATTCCTGATAATAGATAAAGTAGTAGCACTAAAAGACAAAATATTCTTTTTCGCAGAAGACTGGGATAGTAATCGTTTTTATTTAGTAAAAGGAGAATTAAGAACAATCCGGAAAGCAAAGCCATAGAAAAAAATTAAGGGATAGTGTTGCAGCACTATCCCCGTTTTAATAGTCCTCTAAAGACCGGCAATCTTTTTCGTTTTACACGAATGAGGGCTATTTGTTTTTAAAAATAACAAATAATTAACAAACTTTCCTAACGGAGTCGTTATGAAAACCTCCATCTTGTTAAAAGTACTGTTAGTTTTCTGTTTTACAAGTATAATTTCATTGGCTCAAACGGAAACAAAAGGTCCCTACACCGGCATTTATACCACGTCAGTACTAAAGCTGTCGACTTTAGATGGTTCGGTCAATTTTTACCGGCCCGGAACTCCGCCCCATTACGGTTACACGCCGGCAACAAAGGACTCGATGTCGAAGTCTTACCGTTCGATATTTGAGTTTGATCTACCTGCAAACCTTCCAGCAGGCGCGCGGATAACGGGGGTATATTTCACATATAAAACTCTGGCAATCACTTCCGGGAGTTTCATTGTTACATATATACCCATCTCAGGCTTTACGCCAAACAAAACATTAGAAGATATATGGGGTATTACAGAGTCCGGAGAATATTTAGGGGAAGTGGGTGCTTCAACCATCGGACACACGACTTATTTTGCCGATCTGGCAGAGAAAGTAAATCAAGCATTACAGGAATCAAGGACAAAGATCTATCTTGGCATAAAAGCAGGGTCTGAGCGATACAGAGTTTCGAACAATGAATTCGAGTCACTTCAGATCACGTACAAATATGCTATTATGACAAGTGTTACGGTAAAGAACAACTATGGGGATTCAATATATGTGCAGATAAATAACGGAGGATATCATCTTGTGCCAAGCGGAAATCACTACTGGCTACAGATGAATGTTCAATTAGACTTAAAAGCAAGGGAAAGTTTTCATCTGGGCATATATGATTATATATGGAATCAGGATCCAAACACAAGCGAGGAGAGCAGAAGCTGTTGGGAAAAGAAAACAAGTGTTGGCGTAGTTGATAATTTGTCAGATCCAATTTACCACTACACAACCAACCCTAATGAATTCGAAGTTGAGTTTACAGCTCACTCCCGAAGAATTTGTCCAGTCAGTTTCAGTACCGAGACTTCGCTATCCACACTGCAGATACCTCTTACAATAAATGGAGTAACTTATATAAACACGGCACCTGATATTAACATTCTGGAAAATAATCCGATCAACTTATCAGTGCCGCCCAAACTTGACGGGACAGACAACATAATTTATTATTTTCATTCCTGGCGCAGAAACAATGGTCACTTAACAACCTCATCAACATTTACAGCAAAGCCTACACAACTAGAGAACTATAAGGCAGTTTATGTAGGATATGCAGACAAACCGATCGCGCCACATGTAACGAGCACATCGGGCGATCATACGAAGGTGACATTCTCGTGGGATGAATATCCGAATTCAAATGTAACGCAATACCAAATATCCAGAAGGGCCGAACAAATAAAAGGAGGAGAAGATATAACCAGTATTATTGCTACAGTGCCGAGAGGGGTTACCTCTTATACAGATCTTTATTACAGAGTAAACGGAGACGGGGATTATAATTTATATTACAATGTATTGCCCTATTACTCAACCGATGCCACTTATGCACACATAATTCCAAATGACAACAGGTTTGCTTTCATTGGAAGCAGAACAGGATATGCTGACGGAGGGGAAATACTAAAGACAGCAGCAAGCTCAAAGGAGACGAATTACAGTTTATCAAGCTATCCAAATCCATTTAATCCAACCACCAGGATCTCTTATTCTTTAAAGAAGAATGGGCTTGTTACAATCAGGGTTTATGATATTCTAGGAAACAAGATAAGCGAGCTTGTAAATGAGTACAAGGAAGCCGGATCCTACGAACTAAGTTTTGACGGGAGCAATCTGCCAAGCGGCTATTATCTATGCAGGATCAAAAGCGGAGATTACACAGATACAAGGAAGCTTTTGTTAGTCAAGTAAAAATATTCTTCTGCTTCTAATATAAGCGCGCCGGCAGTCTTCGGGGGAGGAATGACTGCTGGTACAAAAAGACCCGGCCGGGCAATTTACCCTTCCTTATTGCCTGGCCGGGAATATAAACAAAAAGCATCCGGATAATATGTTAAAAAACCGGTTCAGAAATATTGCAATCGGTATTTATTGTCTGCTTTCAGCGGCATTGCTGGTTTTTATTTATTACGGAACAGATGCGTCTGCAGATGCAGAAAAAAGAATAAAAAGTAATTCTTCAGGGCGTACCGGGGTTTATAATGAAGAGTTTATTAGTGAAGGGTTTATTAATGATAATTTTATTAATGAAAAAATCATTAATAAAGCTGATGGGAGGAAAGTAGTTGTTATTTTTCTATGCCGGAGCTGCAGCAGGTGCAAGCAATTTCTAAAAGACCTATATAAAGGCATTAATCTTTTCAAAAATTCTGAAGTCCATCTTTTTTTCCACAAGAGCATACAGGAAAGGGCCGACACCAAGGATCCCAGCGCTTCATTATTTAAGGGCGAGATATTTGCAAAGAAGGGTTTGACTGAAACGGCACATTTAGCAGAGAAAACAGGGCTTAGGGATTCTCATGCAGTATTAGTCTTCGATTACAGATTAAGGTTAAAGCAGAAGATCACAAAAGACGTCTCAGTAAAGAACCTGGTTAAGATAATAAGCGACTAAAGTTTTCAGGGAAATTCCGAACTATGACTTATTTCAAATATTTATCTGTATTATAATTTAAAATTTATTTAAGTTAGAGCAGACATTCGGAGTATTCCTGTATGATTAATGATCTGAATGAACTTCAAAACACGCCTTACATAAAAGAGCTTCACCTGGAGTGGACCCCGGAGAGGGTTGCAGAGCTAAACCGAATCCAGAAAGTTGATCCGGTTCCAGAAGGTGTTGAGACCTACAATGATTATTACCACAAGTTCTACGGCTGTTATTTTGTAATAGAAGTTTTTAAGAACATGATAGCTCTTACTTTAAGGCAGCGGAAGATAAACGGGAGTCTTGAGGTAGAAGACATAGAGATAGGGCGTTTTTTCAATCCCACGCTGACCATGCAGATGGCCTCTGCAGTACGTGATCTATATGATCCATCGGTTGAGCATGCTATTTTTCCTATTAATGATGAGATAAGGGAATATATCAGACACAAACTGAACTTAGGGTCATAGCATTAAAGATGATAATTTTTTCAAGAGCTTCATCAGTGAGAGACTGTGCTTTTACCGGCAGTGTTCTTATAGGCAGGGCAGGAAAATATTTTCGCAGTAAATATTTTCCCGTTAAATATTCTGCATTATTCTTCCTGATAGTAATTTTGAGCTGTAACAATTTAAGGTCAGAAACCCGGCATATAAAGGAGCATGAGATGAATATATTTGGAAAGATATTCAGTTCTTCCGGAGAGCAGCTAAAAAGTGATCAGCAGAAAATGCTAAAGCAGCTTTACAAGGAATATCAGTCAGCAGGGCTTTTGGGGTCTATGAGCTTTAAGGAATTTGAAGCTGCCGTACTACGGAGGATAGACAAGAGTGAGCTGACTGACATGGGTGAGGCATGGGATGAGGGGGAGAGACTTCCGGTACGCACCGATCTATTGGGAAAGGTCTTCGGGATCAAAAGTGACTGGCGTTTTGACACAGATTACATACTTAAAAGGGCCAGTGAGCTGTTAAGAAAAGACAATCTGGAGCTTAGCTGGGAAGTCCTGAACACAGAAAAGGCAAGAAAAGGTGGAGACAACTGCGAGATAAAGACGATAGAGCTTTCGATAAGGGGGTTAAAAGCAATTCATTACCGCTACAGTCTTTTACCCGGGCTTATTTCAGGGATAAACCATTTACTTGAAGAAAACAAAATTCCCATGAAATTCATTGGTCTACAGACCAGCGGGGATTACTATGTTTACATTTACGTCAGCAATAAAACCGAGGAAATGGTAACTAGTTCAGGGTTATTGACCATATCAAAGGAAACAGATCCCAACAGCAGTCAGCAGCCTTAAAGTCAAGAACAATCCATCCACAGAATCATTTCCAAATTACTTCCATTTAGTTGCAAACCTGGCAAATCTTTGCTTATATTTTATTAAACCCGGTGGGGGGGGTGCGCTTAAGCAGCAGCCGGGGGTGAAGTCCCACAGACAGCCATCAAGCATAATTTATAATATTTCAGGATAAAAATGAGAAAAGGGTTTTTCTTTACTATTCTTTTAATTAATACCATCATTTTTAGTGCAACATTTTTTAATTCAGTCATTTCAGCCCAATGGGTAAAGATCCCACAGATCACATTAAGTCACGTATTTGCTGCCGGTTTTGACGGAAGTGACATTTATGCCGGAGGCGACTCGCTTGTTTTTATCAGCACAGACAGCGGTGTTAACTGGCGGTCTTCTGCATTACTAAAAGACAGGTCTGCCTCATCAAATTGTTTTATTAAGATTGGCGGGGCAGTTTTTGCCGGCACATACGGGCAAGGTGTTTTCAGGAGCACAGACAACGGGATTTCGTGGGTTGAATATAATGAGGGCTTAAGCGACTGGGGTAAATATGTAATATCCTTTATAGTTTCAGGCGACACTGTTTTTATTGGCACAGACGGCGGAGGGGTATATTTTTCGAACTATAAGTCACTTTCGCCGTGGCAGGAGTTTAACACCGGGCTGCCCTCGTTATACGGCTGGACACTAAGCTCACTTTGTCTTTCAGGCAAAAATCTTATAGCAAGCTCAGGTGCAAGCGGATATTATTACATAAGGCCGTTAAATGCTCCCGAATGGACTGAGAAGACAGTTCATCCAGTAAAGACGCCCAATGTATATGCTTTAGCAAATATTGGAGACGTGGTATTTGCCGGAACAACCAAAGGCATTTACCGGAGTAAAGATTACGGTTTAAGCTGGGATTCAGTAGGAATAAAAGCTATGCCGATATATGTTACTCATTTAGCTGCAGATAAAAACCGGATATTTGCAGGCTACAGCCGCGGAGCTGATTACTTTCTGTGGTATTCTGAAGACCTGGGGGACAGCTGGAAAGTGCAGGACCATCAGTTTGCAGGGCTTTACAACTTCTACATTTACAACAACAGAATATGGGCTGCCACAGACAGCGGGCTGATGTATTTTAAGCTTATTCCCTCCCCTGTTGAAAAAGATCAATCCAGGTTCAGTTTTTCGCTAGAGCAGAATTATCCAAATCCCTTTAACCCGACGACAGTAATTACATTCAGCCTGAAAGAAGATGGTTTTATAAAGCTTTCGGTCTATGATATACTTGGCAGAGAGGCAAAAGTAGTCTTAGATGAATACAGGACAAAAGGAACGCACAAAATAAACTTTAATTCTGCCGGTTTAGCCAGAGGGGTATATTTTTACAGGCTTACTTCGGGGAATAATTCATATACAAGAAAGCTTACAATATTATAAGGCTATTCAAGATTTAGTTCAGCCTATTTAATTTATCTATTTCATTTAGTTTGTCTGATTTAATCCAGAGACGTTTTACTTAATGTGCAGGATAGTGCACTTCCGGCAATAATATATTACAGGGAATGTTCCTGATAAATAGTTAGTTTGTTTTTAAGATTTATATTATTTTCAGAATATAAGTTCTAAAGATAGATAACCTTACCAGAGCGGGGCATGTAATATGAAAAGGATAATGCTTCTGTCTACAATTCTTTCTGCAATTTTTCTTACAACTCCGGGGCTCTATGATCTTAATGCCCAGCAGATCACAAAAGGCAATCTGCTAAAGATAAACATCAACAACACAGAGATTTCATTAAAAGATACAACCGGGTTCTGGGAGTCGACAGAAAGCGGAAGCTATTCTACCGGACACACTACTAACAATTCCCGATATTATGATCACATTGAGATGCCCTCAAACAAATATTTCCTTAAATGGCAGGAGCAATTTTTTGACAGTCCCTATATGGAATTCAACGGGGGCAACAACTCGATTGAATCGGAGAATCTCTTAAAAGTAAAAAAGATAAGCCGGACAAAAGCCGGGATGGATGTTTTTACTCCATACATGTATGAAAAGACCAAACTTATCCGCACCAACAGCGGATTATGGTTAATAAACGGAGAGCTTGGAAATGCTTTTCTATTTAATAATGACAGTCTTGCTGTAATAAATGACCTGAATGCCTACGGCAGCCAAAAGGATTTCCGCAGCAATTTTATTTCAATAATAGGCAAGATAGGTGAAAAACCGCTGGCGGTATTCAGGGGTACAGGTGCTTACGGGCAGACGCGGTATGAATTTTTTCTGCTTGATCAGGCAGAGACGCCAGATATGGATTCATCGAAGGCCAGGAAAATAATATTCAAGGACAATTCAGCTTCAAATTTCAACTGGCTTTACGGTATAATAAAGCTTCCGGGAAAGGATCTTTATCTTGCCGAGACAAACATGGAAGGCTTCTGCATATATTCATTTTCAAACGACACGCTGAGGTTTCAAAAGCAGGTGGTAAACACCTCATATTCAAGAGCCGGCCTGCAGGATTACTACAGGTTTAAGAATAATTCGCTTTATCTTCTGTTTTACGAGAGTTTTCAGAAATATGATTACGACAGCACGAAGATGGAATTTGTAAACGGGAGAGTAATATCAGACGGCTTTACGCATTTTAATGCCGATATAGACAGAAACTTCCATTACCTTGCACGGACAGAGCAGGATTCATTAGTTATATTTGATATAAATCTGGAAAAAGTAATAAGGAGATACAGTCTTGCAGGGATAGATAGTCCATCGAATCCTTTTATAGACTCGCCTTATGTTTATATTCACCAGGTAAGGTACAAATACACTTCAGCAGATGATAAAGTCCCGGGTGTAATAGGCAGCTACAGGCTTTCGGCCTATCCAAATCCTTTTAATTCAATGGCAAAGATATTCTACACTCTGCCTGAGGACAAGCAAATTGAGATAAGCATTTTTGATATGTTAGGCAGGAAGGTAAGAAGTCTGGTAAATGGATTTGAAAAGAAAGGCGATCACACAGTTACATTCAATGCAAACAGTCTGCCAAGCGGAATATATTTCTATAATCTCACAGCTGCGGGCTACAGCAGGACGGAGAAGATCGTTTTAATGAAATAAAAAGCAGAGAGGCTTTAAGACTTAAAAATGAGTCTTAAGATAAATCCCGGAGTCAGGTTTTAAGGCTTTATATGTCATAAGATACCTTCTCTTGCGGGATCTGTCATGGCCGACTTGACAATCCTTCCGGGCCTGAGTAAATTATGCTCCTCATTAATTATGCAGTTTATCCGATAATGATTTCGAAACTGCTGATACACTATTAGTTTAATGGAGAGCGCAACTAAATGCCTGTCACATTTTTTACCGGGAATTTTCTTGAAGACCTAGCCATAAGGCTGGCTGAAGACATAAAATCGAACGCCCTATCCCCTTTTGACAGGCCGGTTGTAATAGTACAGAGTCACGGCATGATGAAGTGGCTCTCTTTGCGCATCTCAGAGCATAACGGCATATGTGCCAACATTGAATTCCGTTTTCCAAAGGATTTTATTTACGAAATCTTCCACAGAATTGCAGGCAGGCTTCCGTCGGAGAGTTTATACGAAAAAGAGACGCTTACATGGAAAATAATGGAGATGCTCCCGCGTTTTACAGATCAAAGAGAGTTTTACAGTTTAAAATCCTATTTAAAGCAAAGGGAGAGCAGTTTAAAGTATTACCAGCTTGCCGAAAAGATCGCATCTATATATGATCAGTATCTTGTATTCCGACCGCAGTGGATATTTAACTGGCAGAACAAAAAAGACAATCACTGGCAGGCAGTATTATGGCGTGCCATAGTTGAGGAGTCAGGGACAGGGCATCCGGCGCAGTTAAGGGAGGAGTTCAAGGATGAATTTGAAAGGAATGAAAAGACAAGCAGTTATCTTCCGAAGCACGTATACATATTCGGGATTTCCTCACTTCCGAAGTTTCACGTTGAAGTATTCAATCTGATATCTGAAAAGACCGATGTAAAGCTATATCATTTAAATCCCTGCAGGGAATACTGGGGTAAAGCAGACAGGCGGACCGAGAGCGGGCTTATTGCATCTATGGGAAAGTTAGGGCGTGATTTTTTTGAAATACTGTTAAACAACAACATATATGCAAATGAAGATCAGGAATTCTTCACAGAGATAGAAAGAAAGGATATACTTTCTGCAATTCAGTCGGATATACTAGAACTTGCAGACCCTATGGGACCAGAGGAGAAGTTCTGTGTAGACGAAGGCGACAGGTCGATTGAGATACATTCCTGTCACAGTCCGATGCGTGAGATTGAAGTACTTTTTGATAATCTGCTTGGGATCTTTAATTCAGATGGGGTAAGTAAAGCAGGAAGTAAAACTGGAGGAAGCAAGCTTACGCCAGATGATGTTGTTGTAATGGCTCCTGATATAGAAGTATACGCTCCATACATAAATGCTGTTTTCGGCACTGCGCAGGAGAAGATGAAGATCCCATTCAGCATTGCCGACAGGAGCATAAGGCGAGAAAGCAGGATAATTGACACTTTTATCAAGCTGCTTGATATGCATTCAGGGAGGCTTAATGCAGTCGAAGTGCTTTCGCTTCTTGATGTACCGGCAGTATTAAGGAAGTTCAGGATAACAGAAGCAGAGCCTGAGAGCATACGCCGCTGGGTAAAAGAGACGCAGATAAGGTGGGGAAAAGATTCAAAAGACAGGGGTGCGCTCGGGCTTCCGGAGTATGAAGAGAACACTTGGGATGCAGGCTTTAAGAGATTATTTTTAGGTTATGCGCTGCCTGCAGGGGAAGAAGAGCTTTTTAACGGCATTCTCCCCTATGACAACATTGAAGGAATAGAAGCTGTAACCTTAGGAAAGTTTTATGAATTCATAAGGGTACTTTGTCAGGCTATAGAAACCCTAAAGAAAACCTTTACACTTTCAGGCTGGGCAGACGAACTAATAAATATTGCAGAGACTTTCTTTCAGCCGGATCAAAATGAGCAAAATGAGATTAACAAGCTTATTACTGTTCTTTCAGAGCTTGAAAATAAGCAGGAGCTTTCAGGTTTCAGGGCTGAGACAGATATTGCTCTTATTACATATTATTTAAAAAGCCGCTTAGACAATGAAAGCAGCGGGCATGGGTTCTTAAAGAAAGGTGTAACATTCTGTTCAATGCTGCCGATGAGGAGCATACCATTCAAGGTAATATGCATGATCGGAATGAACCATGACAGTTTCCCAAGGGAGTCGAAGACGCCGGGGTTTGATCTTATGCGGAAGCATCCTGATTTAGGCGACAGGTCGAAGCGCAATGATGACCGTTATTTATTTTTAGAATCGCTTATTTCAGCAAGGGAAAAGTTATATATAAGTTATGTTGGTCAAAGCATAAAAGACAACAGTACGATACCGCCGTCGGTACTAGTAAGCGAGATAACAGATTACGCAGAGAACTTTTTTACATTTCCAGAAGGGATCCGCGCAGCAGAATTTTTAACAATCAGGCACAAGCTTCAGGCATTTAATCCCGAATATTTTACAGGCAAAGAAAGGCTATTCAGTTTTTCAGAGATCAACCGCAGGACAGCAGAATGCTATATTCGTCCGCGCAACAAAAAACTTCCGCCGGGAATTTCCGGAATAAAACTTCCCTGTCCGGAAGTAACAGCAATTGATATAAATGATCTAATAAAATTCTTTGAGAACCCGGCGAAGTATTTTCTGCGTTCAAGGCTAGGGGTTCAGCTTTCGGGTTATGAAGATTCATTTGAGACAACAGAATCATTTGAGCTTGACGGGCTTGACACCACAGTGCTAGGCGGGAGTCTGGCAGAAAAGATAATTGAGTTCAGGATGCAGGAAAGTGCTCCATTTGAGATAAGCAGTTTTCTTGAAAAATATTACAATCTGAATAAAGCCTCAGGCAGGCTGCCGCATGGTAATCCGGGGAAAGTCTCATTTAATGAAGTCTCAATAAGTGCTGCAGAATTTGCCGAGACCGTATTTGGGCTGCTTAACGGAAGGCAGATCACATCGAAGGCAATAGAAGCTGAAATTGATTCTATAAGGCTACATGGTTATATAAGTTCCGTATGCGGAAATGAACTTATTTATTTCAGGTATGCCAGGATAAAGCCAAAAGACAGGATAAGGTTCTGGATAAGTTTTCTTGCATTAAATGCAGGTCAGGATATTCCGACAGGTGCAAAGATGGTATTAAAAGATGACAAAAAGATCTGCGGCATATATAAGGCTGATATTGATGCAATAAAGAGAGACAGTGCAGGCATTAGTCTCAGAAGTTACTGCAGAGACAGGCTTTCAGAACTTATAAAGATATATAAAGACGGTCTGACGGCGCCCATAAAGTTCTCTCCTATGGCCTCGTGGGCTTATTTTGAAGAGCTGGTAATAAAAGGAAAGGAAAATTCTTCTGCTATAAAGAAAGCGCAGGCAGAATGGAATGAATCCTGGAGGCCAGGAACAGGAAGGGTTAAAGGAGAGAAAGATGAATTAAACAACAGGCTTTGTTTTGGCGACGCTGACATATTCGACAGTGAATTTGAAAGACTTTCGCAGAGAATTTTCACACCATTATCACTATACGTCAAAGCAGAGGAATAAGGATTTCAGGATGCATCCGAATTATTTTAATTTAACAGAGCATGAACTTTGCGGAATAAACCTTATAGAGGCAAGCGCAGGCACAGGAAAGACCTATACAATTTCAGGGCTTTTCCTAAGGCTGCTTTTAGAAAAGGGGCTTAGTGTAAGAGACATACTAGTTGTGACCTTTACAGAAGCTGCGACAGAGGAATTAAAGGACAGGATACGCAGGAATATTGCCGGGATGCTTGATACAGTAAAGGAAGGCGTTGGGAAAGATGATTTTCAGAAAGCGTTCTTAAATAAAATAACAGACCTTAAAGCTGCAGAGAAGATACTAAAGGAAGCGCTGATAAACTTTGATGAAGCGAATATATTTACGATACACAGTTTCTGCCGGAGGATGCTGAATGAAAATGCTTTTGAAAGCGGCATATTATTCGATGTTGAGCTTATAAAAGACGACAGTGAAATAAGGCGTGAGATTACAGCAGACTACTGGCGCAAGCATATTGCAGAGCTGCCGCCATATATAATCAGCTACCTGAAGAATAACAGTGCAGGCAAAATAAAATTTTCTTCGCTGCTTGAGCTATCAGAAAAAATAGAAGACCTTTCGGACATGAGGCTTATTCCGGAAGAAGAGGTTGACTTAAAGAAGCTTGAGGCAGATTACTTCTGCTGTTTTGAGGCGCTTAAGAAGACGTGGAATGAGAATTCCTCTGAAATAAGAAAAATATTTTCAGACACAGCCAAATTCAACCAGGTAAAGTATAAGTGGGAGACAATAAAAGATATACTTAATAATCTGGACAAGCATCTGAACTTAAGTGAGATTCCGGCGCCTGACTTTCCGGGGTTAAAAAAGTTCATATTATCAAATATTGAAGGCGGGTTAAAAAAGGGGCAGAAAGCACCCGAGGACAAAGCAGGATTTTTTTCAGAGTGTGAGAAGCTTTCAGAGGCGCATGATAATTTCGCGAAGATAATTCCTTCGATGAAAGTTCATTTCATTAAGTTTGCCGCCGCAGAGCTTTCAAATCGCAAGCATATAAAGAACGTGCAGTCGTTTAGTGATCTACTGGTTAACTTAAGAGAAGCTCTCAGGTCGGAGCATGGAGAGGCGCTGGCAGAAAACATACGCACAAAATTCAAGGCTGCGCTGATAGATGAATTCCAGGATACTGATCCTGTGCAGTTTGACATATTTCAGAGGCTTTTTACCGGAGAAGGTAATACGCTTTTTCTTATAGGTGATCCAAAGCAGGCGATCTATGGATTCAGAGGAGCGGACATATTTGCATATTTAAGAGCTTCAGGGAATACTTCATACATAAAGCGTACGCTGGGCACAAACTTCCGTTCGCAGGCAGATCTGATAAAGGGAGTCAATTTAATTTTTGAAAAAGAAAATCCATTTATATACGAAGAGATCCAGTATATAAACGTCAATGCGCCTGAAGAGAGCGTAAAGAAAAATGAAAGGCTGATGATAGATAACGAGCCTTATACGCCGCTTCACATCTGGAACGCAGAAGGTGAGGCTTCAGATGAAGAAGAGATATGTTTATCGACAGCCTGTGAAATAAAGCGGCTGCTTGGGCTCGGACGAGAAAAGCGGGCAAAGATAGGCGAACGTGAGATTGAAGAAAAAGATTTTGCCGTACTGGTAAAGAAGAACATGCAGGCAATAAAGATGCAGAAGGCTCTTACAGAGGCAGGCATTCCGAGTGTTATTTATAACTCGGGGAACATCTTCGACAGTCATGAAGCTTCAGAAACAGAGTGCATATTAAATTCCATTTTAGAGCCGGGCAACAGCAAATTAGTAAGGGCAGCCTTAATAACAGATATTATTGGGCTTACGTGTGAAGAGATAGACAAGATGACCGAGCAGGAGCATCTTTATGAAGAGTGGCTAGAAAAGTTCAGAGAATACAGAAAGGTCTGGCATTCGCAAGGATTTATAAAAATGTTCCGTGAGTTATTAAGCAGAGAGAATGTAATGCCCAGGCTGATGCAGTATGTTGATGGTGAAAGGCGCAACACGAATATGCTTCATCTTATGGAGCTGCTTCATCAATCAGAGACAGAGACGAAGCTTTCGCCGCAGGGGCTGATAAAGTGGTTAAGTGAGAACATCAATTCAGAGGAGCCGGACAAAGAGGAGCATCAGCTAAGGCTTGAGAGTGATGAAAAGGCGGTTAAGATAATAACAGTTCATAAGAGCAAAGGGCTTGAGTATTCAATAGTATTTCTTCCCTTCATGTGGTCAACAGTAAGGGAGCCATCTCACTTTTTATTTCATGACAGAAACAACGGCAACATTCAGACATGGGAGCTTGGGTCGGACAAGTATGAAGAAAACAAAGACGTTTTCAGAAAAGAAAAGATGGCCGAAGAATTAAGGCTGTTTTATGTTGCAGTAACGCGTGCAAAGAACTGCTGTTACATAATTTATAAAACAGCAAAAGAAGGGGTAATGAATGATATATTCAGCAGTCAGGATGAGCTTACCAAAAAATCTAATGGGTGCATCAGGGCATATGAAATGCCAAAAGGAAACCCTGAGAGCATTACATTTGATTACGGCACAGATGCAATTGAGCTAAGAGAGTTAAGCTTTAGAGGCAGCACGATATGCAAGTCGCAGATTGCAAGCTACACATCTTTAATTCAGGGGCATGCAGACAGGCTGATTCAGCCTGAGGCTGATATAATAAGTGAGGCTGAAGAGGCTGAGGAAATAAGAACTGAGGAGCCTGAAGAGGAAGAAGATGAATTAAGTCCATTTACATTTCCAAAAGGAATAAGGTCCGGGTTATGCCTGCATGAGATATTAGAAGAGACTGACTTTGGCTTACCTGAAAACGAAGAACTTATCCGCTTAAAGCTTAAGAAATACAGAATTGACCAGAAGTTTACGAAGCCTGCAATGGCAATGGTCAGTAACGTATTAAATACTGAGTTGAAAGACGGCATCAGGTTAAAAGATATTACAGCTGAGAAGCGTATTCATGAAATGGAATTTTATTTTCCGATGCCTGCAGTTTCAGGCAAAGGGCTTGCGAGTATATTTGAAGAAATATATTCAGGCAATGAAGCCTTAGGTGATTTTTATAAATACTTAAGGCGCTTAAGGCAGGATGAGATTGAAGGCTTTATGAACGGGCTTACAGATCTTTTCTTTGAGCATGAGGGGAAGTATTACATTGCCGACTGGAAATCAAATTATCTGGGGAAAGACATTGATTCATACAGTCAGGGCAGCATTTTAGGTGCAATGAAAAGCGAGATGTACATTCTGCAGTATCATATATACAGTATAGCAGCCTATCAATATTTAAAGACATTTAGCTGTGAAGATAAATTCGGCGGTGTATTTTATTTATTTTTAAGAGGCATAGATCCGGTAAAAGGCTCTGGCTATGGTGTTTATTTTCACCGGCCGCTTAAGGCGGCGATTGAAAAGCTAAGCGGATATTTAACAAGGGGAGCAAAGAAATAATCTATGGACAAACTAATAAAGTATCTTCTGGAAAAAAAAGAGATAGATCACCTAGATTATCATTTTGCAAAATTTGCAACAGGTCTGACCGGTAAAGAAGAGACAGAGATACTATTAGCAGCCGCACTGGTAAGCAGAAAGACAAGAGAGGGTCACATCTGCATAAATCTTGAGGAATATGAAGGAAGGAATCTTATAGCAAATGATGAACTGACAGTATGTCCTTTGTTAAGCAACTGGTTAGAGAAGCTTAAGGCAAGTCCGATAGTCGGGAAGCCCGAAAAAGATTTCAAGCCTTTAATACTTGATGAGAAGAACAGGCTTTATCTTTACCGTTACTGGGCATATGAGAACAGGATAGCAAAGCAGATAAAAAAATACATTGAAGAGAATATAACAGAAGGCGGTTTAGAAGAGCTGCCTTCGAGGCTAAACGAGTTATTTCCGTCAAAGAATAATGGCACAGCTGATCTTCAGAAGCTTGCAGCCTACACAGCAGTAGTAAAAAAGTTCTGTGTAATTTCAGGCGGGCCAGGGACAGGAAAAACAACAACGGTCGCGAAGATACTTGCATTATTAGCATCCTTTGCGCTTTATCCCACGGGCAGTGGAGAAAATGAAGAAGATCTATTTTCATCTGCTGCAAACAAAAAAAATCAGGAAGGCTTAAGGATACAGCTAGCAGCGCCGACGGGCAAAGCTGCAGCGAGGCTGCAGGAGTCGATTAAAAATTTCAAGAGCAAGGTCAGCTCTTCCGGAATAAAAATTTCAAAAGAGGTATTAGACCTTATACCAGAAGAAGCCTCGACAATACACAGGCTGCTCGGCAGCAGGCCCGGGTCGCCATATTTTATGCATAACAGGAAGAATCCATTAAGAGCAGATGTGCTTGTAGTTGACGAAGCGTCAATGATAGATGTTGCGCTTATGTCGAAACTTCTTGAGGCCTTAAGAGAGGATGCAAAGCTAATTATTTTAGGGGACAAAGATCAGCTTTCATCGGTTGAGGCAGGAAAATTCTTAGGCGACGTATGCACAAGTGCGCTTGAGAGCAGCTACTCGCCTGACTTTTATAATGTCATTAAAGACATTACAGGGTTTCCACCTGAAGACGGGACATCGATTAAAAACAAGCATTCATTAAGAGACTGTTTTATTCATTTGAAGGAAAGTCACCGTTTTAACGATCAAAGCGGCATTGGAGTATTAAGCAGTCAGATAAATAAAGGAAACAAAGAAGCCGCCCTTCAGCTCTTAAAGGAGAGCAGTTTTCAGGATATTAACTTAAAGAATATCACAAGTGAAGTTCAGTTAGAAAAAGTGTTAAAGGAAAAAGTAAATACCTTTTATAAAAAGTATCTCTGTGAAGATGATCCGGCTACAGCATTTAAGTTATTTGATCAGTTCCGTGTACTTTGCGCAATGCGTGAAGGGCCCTTTGGAGTAAACAATATAAATGAAATTATAGAGTCGATAATAAAAAGTGAAGCTATTACGGACGTAAAGAAAGACTGGTACAAAGGGATGCCGATAATGATAACGCAGAACAGCTACAGTCTTAATTTATTTAACGGCGATATCGGTATTGTTCTGCCTGACAGTTCAGCAGGAGGAAAACTAAAGGCCTTCTTCCCTTCTCCTGACGGGAGCTACAGGAAGCTCCATCAGTTAAGGCTGCCGGAGTTTGAGAAAGTCTATGCAATGACGGTACATAAAAGTCAGGGTTCAGAGTTTGACAACATAGTACTTATACTTCCGGATAAGCAGAATCCCGTACTTACGCGTGAGCTTCTTTATACCGGTGTAACAAGAGCCAAGAGCACATGTGAAGTCTGGAGCAGTGAGAAAGTCTTAATGGGGGCAATTGAGACAAACATTAAAAGAAGCTCAGGGCTTTATGATGCACTTAGGAATTAAAAAAAGCTGAAGGATAAAAAAAGCTGAAGGTTAAAAAAAGTTAAAGATATAAGATAAATGAAGGCATAAAAAAAGCAGAGTTAAACTCTGCTTCTTTTTTTTATGGAAGGCTATCTCCCGGAAAACTTCTGCACTCGTGGACTTCGTAAGTAAATACTCCCTCTTTAACTCCAGGGTCATCATCCATAATTTTCTTTACCTCTTCAATTCCGGCATTAAATATACCTATGCCTGTAACGTTACTTCCGTCGTTAACCGGGCAAACCACAGAGAGAATTCCAGCTGAGCGGAGTGAAAAATTTCTACGGGCATGTTCCCAGATTATTTTATCTGTCTCTGGCATAGAGATATTGGGACCTGTTTTTAAGATAACCACACAATAATTTTTTGTTTTTGAGATCATCTGCATCATAAACTCATTAGTAATTTCTTCCATGAAGATTCCTTTTATTTTATTTCTTTAATTTCCAGAGCAGAAAGACTGTCTGAGGTATTTCGGTATTATTAATAAACTTTCCTCTTACCGGGTCAGTTTCGTCGGCAAAAAGTTCGAGGAGTTCACTTCCGCGGCCTTTAGCAAAGACAGGCACAAGGCTGTTGCTATGACCTTTCGAATAGAAAGCCATACCGGGAAGTTTGCCTTTGCCGTTATTAACGATGGGGCTAAACTTATCGGGCATACCGGCCTCAGGTCCCCAGAGGTAGCCGCTTTCGTGGTCAGCAGTAACGATAAGCAAAGTTTCGTCCCAGCTGCAATATTTTTCGATCCAGGAGACGACAGCCTGAACGCCCTTATTAAAGTCTGCCATTTCCTCGAGCATTCTGCCCGGCTGGTTGCCGTGGTTTGCAAAGTCGATTGCCCCGCCTTCGATCATAAGGAAAAATCCCTTAGGGTTATTATTGAGCACATTCAGAGCTGTAAGGGAAATTTCATCAAGCGACGGGACATTGCTATTCAAAGGGACTACAAAAGGGTCTGCATTAAGATCGCCATCTCTTGATTCCTGGAGCGTATTAATATTTTTAGCAACACCGAGGAGTCTGCGCGGAGCAGGTGCATGCATATATTTCTGAAAGTCAGATCTATTTTCAATTAAAGTCCATTTATCAGGCTTTCCGTCGCCATCGGCATCTTTCAGGGTTTTTATTTCTTTGCCCAGGTTAAATTTTATTCTGCCTTCTTTTAATCCATTCCAAATAAGGCTATCGCCGACATATTTATAAGTCTTTGCAGAGGAAAGGGGCATTCCCTTTTCGTCGTAGAAAGGATGGCCGCAGCCTATAATAACGTCAAGTCTGCTATCTAAAAGCATTTCCTTTGCTATTTCGGGATAATTATTTCTTGTAACGTTATGAGCTGCAAAAGCAGCAGGGGTTGCATGTGAGAAAGGGACAGTTGTAGCTACGCCGGCAGACTTTCCAATTGATTTTGCAAGTTCGCTTAAATTAACAAGGGGTTTATAGTCGAGGTCCATTCCGATTGAATTATTATAGGTTTTCTTCCCGGTTGATAATTCTGTTGCAGCCGCAGCGCTTTCGGTAGCATTATCCTTTGAATAATTAAATGATTTCCAGTATTCGGCAGGGTCGTAGCCATGCGCCCATTTAAGTTTTGAAGGATATTCGCCTATCTTTGCAGGATAGGTGCTAGCGGCAAACTTAACAGGAAAATTTTCAAAAACCTGTTTCCCCTTTTCACCGTAGAGATAATATCCGGAAGCCTCGACATGATTAAATCCCATGCCGTCGCCAATCATAATAATTACATTTTTAGGCGGTCTTTGGGTTCCAGAATTTCTATTTTTATCTTTTCCTTCCAATGAACCAAGAAGAGAAACAATAACAAAAAAGCCGATAAAACATTTTTTCATAAAGATTTTACTCCAATAGTAATTCCGGCATCTCAGCAAAATAAAAGAAGCAGAGCCGGGTAATAATCAGGTTTCAAACTTATATAATTCCGGGAATAAATACTCTAAAATTAAATTCCCAAGCATTAAACTATAAGCGCTAAACAAATTCTAAACAATAGATATTAACGGTTAAACAAATTTTAAGGAAATTCAGATGAGTAAAAAAGAGATGAAAAAGGGGTCGGGTAAAAGTTAGTTTTAAGGAGGTTATAAGGAGGGCTGCACCCGGAGCAGTATACCGGGTGCAGCCTGAAAAAAAGAATAAAAAAGAATAATAAATCAGATCTCTTCTTCTACCAAGACCTCGTCGACAATTATTTTTCTTTTCTTTCCCTCGAACCATTCATAAAGGGTCGGGATAACGATAAGGGTTAAGAAAGTTGAAGTAAACAGTCCGCCTGTAACGACAGTTGCAAGGGGTTTCTGGACCTCAGAGCCAGGGCCTGAAGCAAAGAGCATTGGTATAAGGCTGAAAATTGCAATAAGTGCAGTCATAAGCACAGGCCGGAGTCTATCGTTGCAAGCCTTCAGGACGGCAGCTTTAACGGGCATATTATTTTGCCGAAGCTGGCTTATATAAGAAACGAGCACTACGCCGTTTAAGACAGCCACGCCGAAGAGCACAATAAATCCGACAGATGCCGGCACAGAGAGATACTGGCCTGAGAAATAGAGGGCAAAGACTCCTCCAATAAGAGCAAACGGCAGGTTTGAGGTCACAAGGAAAGTAAGTCTCAAGGATCTAAAGGTAACGAATAAAAGCAGAATTATAAGCAGAGCTGCAAGCGGAGCAATGATCATAAGGCGCCGCATAGCTCTCTGCTGGTTTTCAAATTGTCCGCCCCATTCGGTATAATAGCCTGAGGGGAATTTTACATTCTGTTTTATTTTTGTCTTAGCCTCTTCGACATAGCTGCCGATATCCCTGTTCTGTATATTAAGTTCGACGCCTATTCGTCTTAAGCCATTTTCGCGGCTTATCTGCATTGGTCCTTCTGTAATACTGATATCTGATAGCTGTTCAAGCGGCACATTAAATCCTCCGGGGGTTGGGACAAGTGTTTTCCTGATAGCTTCAGCGGAGCCTCTATACTGTTCAGGGAGTCTTACGGTAATATCGAACGATCTATTCTGTTCATAGAGCTGGGTGGCGCTTTTGCCGGCTATACATATTTCGACAGTCTTAAGGACGTCGCCCACATTAAGTCCATAGCGTGCAATTTTCTTTCTATCGACATTAATAGTAAGGTAAGGCTGGCCTGCTACCTGTTCAATTACGACGTCAGTTGAGCCGTTAATTTTTGAAAGCACGGCTGAGATCTCCTCAGCCTTTTGTTTAAGGATATCCATATCCTCGCCGAAGAGTTTTACGATAAGCTGTGCTCTTGTGCCTGCTACGAGCTCGTCGATGCGGCACTGTATAGGCTGGCTGAAGCCGAAGCCGATTCCAGGGATTGAAGCAACGGCCTCTCTCATTTTTTCTGTCAGTTCCTCTCTTGACTTCGCCGAGGTCCACTGATCTCTAGGTTTAAGCACGCCGGTATAGCCAGTTTTATCGACTCCCCGGGCTTCCAAGGCGATGCCGGTCTGACCTGTTCTGGAGATCATAGTTTCGAGTTCAGGGAATTTTCTTAATTTTTCGCCTATAAGGCGGTTTACCTCGAGAGCTTTTGGGAGAGACACACCAGGAAGCAGCTGTACGTCCATATCGAATGCCCCCTCGTCCATAACCGGCATAAACTCAGTTCCAAGCTGAGGCAGCATAATTAAGGATATGATAAAGAGTATAACTGCAGAAGCAATAACAGGCACTTTACGGCTAAGGCTCCAGTCGAGCAGCGGGAAGTAGAGTTTTTTTATTGCATCGAGAAGGCGGTTAGGTTTTTCCTCGCCCGGTTTTAAGAAATAAGCGCAGAGGACAGGGATAACAAAAACCGACAGGAGCATTGAAGCCATAAGTGCAATTGCAACAGTAAGAGCAAGCGGAGTAAACATTTTACCTTCCAGGCCCTGCAGGGAGATTATAGGGAGGAAAGTTATTGCGATAATAAGTTCACCGAAGATAGAAGGTTTTCTTACCTCGAGGACTGCATTAAGCACACCGGTTAATTTTCTTTCATTACTTTTTCCGCTGCCGGTCAGGTGGCGCTGCACGTTTTCGACCTGAATAATTGTTGCGTCGATTATCATACCGATTGAAATTGCAAGTCCGCCCAAAGACATAATATTTGCTTCGAGGTGAGTAAGTTTCATTACGATAAAAGTAAGCAGCAATGAAAGCGGAAGAGCAAGAAGTACAACCATAGCTCCCCTGAAATTGCGGAGCATAAGGTAGAGTATGATCAATACCAGAATTGCGCCTTCGATAAGAGTAGACGAGACCGTAGAGATGCTTTTTCCGACTATTTGCGAACGGTCGTAGTAAGGTTTTATTTTTATTCCATCGGGGAGGATATTGCTATCGTTTATTTCCTTCACCTTATCTTTAATTCTTTCGACGACCTCGTTACTATTTTCGCCCTGGAGCATCATAACAATTCCGCCGACGGCTTCGCGGCTGCCATTAATAAGTGAAGCTCCCTGGCGCACAGCTTCGCCAGCTGAAATATCTGCCACATCCTGGATGCAGACCGGGGTGCCGTGGTAGGATTTAAGAACAATATTTTTAATATCATCAATTGAGCTTATAAGTCCAACGCCGCGTACGATATACTGTTCAGAGTATTTTTCAAGAATATTACCGCCTGCGTTCTGGTTGCCGTTTTCGACTGCCTGAAAGACGTCATCTACGGTAAGGTCATATTTGACAAGCTTTTCAGGTGAAACGGTTATCTGGTATTGTCTGAAATAGCCGCCGAAAGAATTTACCTCATTTACTCCCTGGATATTTTTAAGCATTGGAGTAACGGTCCACTCCTCAAGGGTACGCAGGTCAGTCAAGTAGCGCACCTGGTCATTAGGGTTATCAGGATATTTGCCTTCGAGGGTAAACTGATAAATTTCGCCCATTGCCGTTGTAATTGGTCCAAGAGAAACATCAACTCCTTTAGGCAGGTCGCCCGAGATATCTTCAAGTCTTTCATTAACAAGCTGTCTGGCGAAGTAGATATCCAGATCATCTTTAAATACGATAGTAACGACAGAGAGTCCGAACTTAGTAACCGATCTCATCTGTTCGAGTCCCGGCAGGCCGCGCATTGACATTTCGACCGGGTAAGTGACAAACCTTTCGATCTCGAGGGGTGAGAGTCCGGGTGCATTGCTAACGATCTCGACCTGGTTGCTGGTTACATCGGGGAAAGCGTCGATCGGGAGTTTTACGTAGCAATAAATTCCGACAGCTGCAATAAGCAGTGAAACCACAGCGATAAGGGTCTTCTGTTTAAGGCAGAAGGAGACAATTTTTTCAAGCATTATTATTCTCCTTCCCCGAGTCTATCTTTCAAGAGTTCTGATTTAAGCAGGAAGGCGCCTTTTGAGACAACCTTTTCGCCGGCCTTAACGCCTTTAGAAATCTGCAGATAGTCAGTCTGAGCTGATGAGGGGATAATCTCAATTACTCTTTTTTCAAAAACGGTATCGTTTTTTGCAACGAAGACAAAAGCCTCGTTATTATCCTTAATAACAGATTCCTGGGGCAGTACTATGGCTTTTGCGCCTGAGGAGTAAGGGATGCGCATTTCGACAAACATTTCGGGTTTTAGTTTGCGCGACGGGTTAGAAAGAGATGCTCTTACCTTTACGGTACGTGTTTTCTCGTCGACCACTTCAGCGATATAGCTTATTTTTCCTTTGCAGCACTGTTCGGGTAAAGAAGTAAGGGAGATATTTACTTCAGATCCGGTTCTGCCGCTAACGAGCATAGCATCTTTTTCATTAAGCTGTCCGTCGGCAAAGAGAGTGGAAGTATTTACAATTCTAAAAGCGTTAGTAGACTGGTCGACCTGCTGGCCAATGACGACATTTCTTTCGACAACAATGCCGTCGATCGGGGACTTGACAGAAATTACGCCGCTTGTATGGTCGCTGCTGTTAGCGGAGATAAAAGTTTCGACATCCTCATCTTTAAGACCGATAGAATGTATCTTTTTATCCTCGGCATTAAATTCAGCCAGGGCCTTATGGTATTCAGACTGAGCCTCGAGGAAAGATTTCTGAGAGCCTACCTTTTGGTCGAGCAGGTTTTTAGAGCGTTTATAAGCAGCCTCAGCAAATTCAAGCTGAGCTTTTGATTTAATAAATCCGGCCTTGATCTCACCAACCTCGAGTCCCTCGATCAGCATCAGTTCTTCGCCTTTTCTTACATAGTCGCCAAGTTTTGCTTTCACCCTGTGGACACGTCCCTGGACAAATGATCCGACGAGTGCTTCTTTATCCTGATCGGTGACAAGTTCAGCCGGGCAGACAAGTTCGCCTGTTAAAGGTTTTTCCTCAGCGGTTACAGTTTCGAGGTGGATACTGCTGACTGACTTACTGCTCAGAGTGACTTCAGTTTTAGTTTCTTCTTTTTCCTCAGGTTTCTGACCTTCTTCTGAAGACTTAGAGCAGCCGGGGAAAAGCAAAAAGTTTGAGGCAATTAAAAGTGCCGGCAGAACAAATTTTAATTTTAATTTCATTATAAATTCCAATTTAATTTTCTATTCATTATAATTTTCTGTCAATTTTAATTTTCTATTTCCCTGCCGAGAGCTTCTTCGAGGGCAGTAAGTGAATTGTTATAGTTTAAGAGCATATCAATATATCCTGTTCTGGAATTAAGGAGAGTCTGGCTAGCCTGCATAAATTCGAGGTAAGATATTTCGCCCTCGTCGTAGCTTATGCGGGCAGCCTTAAAGATCTCCTCAGACTGGATAAGGATCTCATCGCGGTAGAGTTTCAGTTGTCTCTCATCGTTTTTCAGTCTGTTATAAGAGTTATTAACATTAAGTCTGATAGAATTTTTAACACCTTCTAGTTCAGCCTCGGAGCTTCTAAGATCGGCCTTAGCCTCCTGAATCTGTCCATTCTGTTCGAAGATAAACCACAATGGGAGAGAAATACCGAAAGTCATTCCATAGAGGTCAGAATTACCCTGTTCAGATTGTCTTGCGTATGCGATATTAAAGCCGGGAAGGAGTCCCGAATAGGCCAGAGTACTGCCTGCGCGGCTAAAGTCAAGGTTAGCCTCAGCCATTTTATAATCGGGGTTAGAGTTAAGGGCCTGATTGATAAGCTCATTTATATTGAGGTCAATTTCTTTAAAGCCTAGGCTATCGGAAAGCAGGAGGTGGTTATTTAAGGCTTCCGAGGGATAGCCCAGAATGCTGATCAATTCATTTTCAGCAATTTTGACTTCATATTCAGCCGACTGGAGTTCATTCAGAGCCTGTTTAGCCTGGACCCTGGCTGTAAGCAGTTCGAGGTTTGAAGCCTCGCCGAGATCAGATCTTGTTTTAGCTTTTTCCAAAAAACTTTCAGCGAAGCCGAGGTTAAGTTTTGCTATTTCAGCGTGTTTAATTTTTGCAAGCTGGTTGCAGTAAGCTTTTTTTACCTGTGAAGCAACTGTAATTCTTGTTTTTTCATATTCAGCCTGGCTCAGCCCGATCTGGGATTTAAGCTGAGAGGCGCGTGTAAAGTAAACAGTAGGAAACTCAATTTCCTGAGAGAGTTCAATAGTGCGTTCGCCGAACTTACCAAGGCTTTTATTACGCGGGACGTACTCATAATTAAGGGAGAGAGATGGTTTAGGGAGCGAGATTCCGCTTAAGTACTTTCCTTTTGATCTATCAATACCGGCTTTAGAAGAAGCCAGAGCAGGGTTTTTGCCAAGAGCAATTTCAACGGCCTCTTTTAATGAAAGGCGGTTTTGTGCCCTGAGAGATGCAAAGGAAAGCACTGTAAATACTAAAGAGTATAACAGGGCGTTAAATAATTTCTGCATAATAATAGTTTTACTTTGTTTTGGAGTTTTGAGAAATAAATTAAAGGTGTATTTAACCCTTTTAAAAAAGGAAAACACAGATCAGAGAATGATAAAGGCTCTCAGATCAGAATTGTGCGGTTTAAAATAAACGAAGGGCTGCCCGGATGCAGCAAGGGTATATTATGCCGGTCGACAAGCAGTTCATTTTGGTTAACGACAGGGATCTCGAATTGCGGGACCAGGAAATTATGGTCGATACTGAAAGAGAGTTTTACAACCGAGCCCAGGTTAATGTGATGAGCTACTGTAGCCGAGTTAACCAGCTGGCAATAGTCATGCGTTGAATGATTATCCAGTTCAGGGGTCAGGAAATCAAACTCGGAGTGAGCGAAGTGAAAAGCAAAGCTCAGCAGCAGTACAGATACAATATTTCTAATTAATCTTAGATTCATAATTTTCAAATTGACCCGGGAAAGATAGTTAAACACATTATAATTGTAAAGAGAGATTTAATCCTTTAAATTTTCCTTTTAATATTACAGTCCCAATAATTTTGCTTTTACTTTAATTTTGCCAGCATTTAATTTAGTAGTCCAGATTTAAAAAAGCTGAGAGTGTAAGTAAAGAGGTCTACCGGCACACATAAGAAAATGTAATTCAGGTCAATCTTCAGACTAAATGATTTTGCTTTACATTTGAAAATTTTTATTATAAATTCACTAATGCACACATAACCCGGGGGTCACAAAACATGAAATTTGATACTATTAAAGTCCTTATGATCGAAGACAGTATGGGTGACGGGCAGTATATCAGTGCTATTATTAAGGAAGAGGACTGGGTAGATATAAGCATCGAGCAGGCATTCAGGCTTTCGAGCGGGATTGACAAGCTTAAGAAGGGGCATTATGATGTAATACTGCTTGATCTGACATTACCCGACAGCTGCGGGCTTGACACGGTGGAGAAACTTCTTTCTGAGATAAAGGACATACCAGTTGTAATAATGACAGGGCTGGAAGATGAAGAGCTCGGAATGAAAGCTGTAAGGCTAGGTGCGCAGGATTACTTAATAAAGCTACAGATAGACGGCAAGACACTAGTCAGGTCGATCGTATATGCCATGGCAAGGAAGGGTTCGGTAAAGAGTGATGAGCAGAGCCTGCAGTAAGGGGGGAGCAGATCCAGCCGGAGAGAGAAGATAATTTTACTGTGTTTATATTGAAAGCTGTTTTATATTAAAAACAAAGGCAGTGGAGTTTTAATGGACTTCACTGCCTTTATATTTTTTAAGTCTATTTATCTTATGGGCAGATCTATTCTTCTACCGAATCCTCTTCTTCTAATTCCATAAGAGCTTTTTTCTGGTCCTGGTTACTTAAGTCTCTTGCTTCGAGGTACTCATC
>JBLNEL010000290.1:0-2715 GCA_050262615.1 Bacillota bacterium | reverse complement strand
GGAATCTGCCAATTCCAGGAGCAAATGACGGGGCAAGCGGAGCAGGAATTTTACTGGAACTTGCACGCATCTTAAAGGGAAATCCTGTTAATTATGGTATTGATCTTGTATTTTTTGACGGTGAAGATTATGGAAAAGAAGGGGATATAGGTAATTATTTTCTGGGATCAAAATATTTCGCTGCTACAAAAGCCTCAGATTATAGCCCTGCATTCGGTATTTTACTTGACCTTGTTGGCGATAAAGAAGCAGTCTTCCCAAAAGAAGGACTATCAATGGCCTATGCTCCTGATGTTACAAATATGATCTGGAGTTTAGCAAAGAAAGTAAATTCGTCAGCATTCAATGATGCTGAGGGGCATCAGATTCAGGATGATCATCTTCCGTTAAATGAAGCTGGACTTATTACAGTAGACATTATTGATATTGACCTTGTTGGAGCATCTACTCCTGTTGCAAGGCGAAACTACTGGCATACACATAACGATACAATGGAGAATATAAGCAAGGAAACTCTTCAGCAGGTTGGGAATGTATTGACTGTGCTGATATATTCACTTGAATTCAGTAAACCATCAGTATAAGGGAAAAGAAAAAGAGGTTGGCACAATGAAAAATTTCAAAGAATATATAATTAAGACTGAACCATTTGTACCGGAACTTGTCAGCGGTATGTTATGGACACTTGATATAGCGGGAATTACAGAGGAAGAATCGTTTCTAAGGGTTTTCGCTGTCGAGGAAAACAAAATAAATATAGGCCAGATTGAAGTGGCATTAACACAGCTTAAAAGTCAGAATGTAATTGTCAATTACTCAATTGATGAGAATACATTTGAAGATAGAAACTGGAATGAAGAATGGGAGAAAACCATAAGAGTAATTGAAGTATCGGATAAGATAGTAATAAAACCGAGTTTCAGGGATTATGAGGAAAAACCGGGGCAACTTATTTTAACAATCGATCCCAAAATGTCTTTTGGTACGGGTGAACATCAGACAACAAAGCTTATGCTTTTAATGATAGAAAAATATATTAAGACCGGGGTATCAGTTCTTGATGTGGGTACAGGAACAGGTGTTCTTGCAATTGCAGCTGTAAAACTTGGTGCAAAGGATGCAATAGCAGTAGATAACGATGAATGGTGTTATGATAACGGCATTGAAAACTGTGAACAAAACTCAGTTACTGGCAAAGTTGAAATAAAGCTTGGGGAAATAAAAGATATTGTAAAGAAAGATTTTGATCTGATAGTTGCCAACATAAATAAGCCAATACTACTTGAAATTGCACAGGAGATCCGCAGCCATATTAATCAGCAGGGGACATTAATTCTTTCAGGACTATTGATAACTGATCAGGAAGAAATAATAAGAAAATATACCAGTGTTGGTTTTAAGCCAATTGACCGGATGCAAATGGATGAATGGCTTTCATTAGTTTTTTGTGTAAACTAACAGCAAAGTCCAAATTAAAACAGGAAGAGTATTCTTTAGCTGAGAAAAGTCACTGGCAACTTATTTTTTACAAGTTGCCGGTATACTTTATCAGAAACCAAAGGACAACGTTATTGTATATAGTTTTTGAGGTTAGTTGCCCTGCTGCTGATCTACTACTTTCGACCCATTAGAGTCAAGTTTTTCAAGAAGTCTGAAAAGTTCTTCCTGTTCGTCCTTGTTCAGGGTTTCTGTAATTTTTAAGATATTCTGAGCCTGAAGAGGGAAAAGTTTTTCAATCTTTTCCTTTCCTTTTGATGTCAGTTCTGCAATAATAATTCTTCTATCCTGTGAAGATGGGACTCTTCTTACAAGCTCTTCTTTCTCAAGGTTATCGATAACACATGTAATATTTGCGCCGCTTACGTATAATCTTTCGCCGATCTTTTTTAGCGGCATTGGACCGGAATTAAATAGTACCTCCAGTACACTGTATTGAGGGGCAGTCAGTTTGTGTTCGAACACAGTTTTGACTTGTGCTTTTCTGTAGATCTCATATGCCTGGAAAAGCTTTTCCCACAGGCTAATAGCATGTTTTGTCCTAATATCCATAACCTCACCTAAGATTACTTACAAAATCAGATAATTTTCTTTAATTCTCTTCGTAGCGTTTTATAATTTGGCAGTATCCTTTCCACGTGATACCAAAACCTGCTTGAATGATTCAATTCTTTAAGATGGCAGAGTTCATGAATAATTACATAGTCAATTACATCTTCAGAATGAACCATCAGTTTAAAATTAAAGGAAAGGTTTCCTAACCTTGAGCAACTTCCCCATCTGGTTTTCTGATCTCTTATAGTAACCTTATTTACATGGAATCCATATTTGCCGGCAAGGTAATATACCCGCTCAGGGATATAATTATTTGCTTTAATTTTCAGCCATGTCGTAAATATTGATTTAACAGGAGACTTATTTTGTGAAGGGCTAAGTATTTTTAATTTATTCCCTTCGAGTTCAACCCTGTGTTTTTTAATATAGAGATCATACTGATGGTCAATCTCAAGGTTGCTTCCCAAATACATATAAGTATACTTATTATTGCTAAACCTGCCAACGTATTTAGATATCCAGTCTTTTTTTGTATTCAGGAACCTTTCGGCCTCTTTTAACGAGATCCCATATGGTATAATGAGTTCCAGACCTTTTTCCTGACTAACCTGGAGTCTCATATATTTGGCTCTTTTACTAACTCTCAGACTATAACTATATTCT
>JBLNEL010000289.1:0-2694 GCA_050262615.1 Bacillota bacterium | reverse complement strand
CAGGAGGCAGGCGATTACAGTGTGTATTTTAATGCAGGGGACCTCTCTAGCGGAATCTATTTATACAGCCTTAAGACCGACCGTAGTACAATTTGCAAGAAGATGTCCCTGATTAAATAAGGGAAATTTTTCCCGGCGTGATCAGTTTTTTTATTTATCAGTTTTTTTATTTATCAGTTTTGTTATTTGTCAGTTTATTGAACAGGTCAATATACTGGGATGTTATTTTATCCCATGTATAATTAGCCGTTATTCTCTCCCTCGAGTTTTCTCTAAAGCTGCAGAGGTTTTCAGGATCTTTTTCCACATTTTCAATCAAAGTCTTTAGATTATCGCTTTCCTTAGTAAAATACAATCCATACCTGTCCCTATCCAGCATTTCCTTTGTAAAAACCGTATCAAGTGCAAGTATCGCACATCCGTAAGCCAATGCTTTTAGCATCGTAGGATTGGTGCCGCCGAACTCGTGTCCGTGAAAATAGGCGAAGCAATTATGATATAATTCAGCAAGCTCATTCTGATCTGTGATATAGCCCGTAAATATCACACGCCGATCAGTTGTCTTCTTTATTTCCTGAGCAAAAACATCGTTATATGGTACATCTCCTACAATAACAAGTTTTTTTGTAGAATTGGATTTAACAAATTCTCTTACAATAATATCAGAATTGTTATCCGGTATCAGTCTGCCTACGATCAGATAGTATCCGTCTTTTGACAAATTCCACTTCTTTATCAGCTCCGGAGTCTTTGAGTAGCGGATATTTGCGCCATAAGCTATAACGGTCGAATCGGCATTAAATTCCTTCTTATAGATCTTCTGCATTTCATCCGAATCAGTAATGACTTCATCATAGAGGATAGTCGATAATTTTGAAGCAAAATAAAAATATCTGGCACCGAGCCCTTTCCATTTCGGACGCAGCCATTCCAGCCCGTCAACATTGATTGCCGTTGGCTTGCGGAATATCTTTGTTATAAGTCCGAAAGGTCCATTTGCAGAGTTAACTACAAGTATCACATCAAAATCCCGCAGGCAGGCATGGAATATCGACTGAATTGAATGTACAAACTGACTAAGACTCTTTTTTTCAATCGTAGGAATATAAACCAGATCTACACCGTTTACATTCTTCGGAAAATCCCGAAACAAATTTTTATGACAATACACTGTTACTTCAATATTCTTTTTTACAAGCCGCTCAACGAGTTCCTTAACAAATGTTTCATATCCTGAATATACATAAGGATAACCCCGTGAACCAATTATCGCAATTTTCATTTTTCTATTATCCTATTCTTAATAACTTTTGCCGGGACGCCGGCAGCAATACTATCAGTGGGAATATCTTTTGTTACTACTGATCCTGCAGCAATAACAGATCCCGAGCCGATCCTGACTCCATCTAAGACTGTAACTCCCGAACCTATCCAGCAGTTGTCCTCTATAACAACACCTTTCCTGTTCTCACCCTGCTTTCTTATAGGCAGTGCGGGATCTGAGTAATTATGGTTCTCAGAAAATATTCTTACTCCGGGACCCATTATTACATCATTGCCGATCTTTATGCCTCCCTGTCCTCCAAGAAAGGACTGTGCCCCGACTGCAGAATTGTCACCTATACTGATGCCTGTACCTTTTTTTGCAATTACTCCGGTGCATACCAAAACACTGCTTTTTGCAATAGTTACATTGCTGCCTAACTTAATACCATTTTCAGACAATGCATCCAGAAAAACATTATCCTCTAATATCAGATTACCTCTGCTCTCAATTAAATACCCGTGACGGATCTTTACGCTTCCTCCGCAAAAAACTACTCCGCGTGTCTTGCCTAATTTTATTTTTTTTACCGCACCGCGAAGGATCTGCCCCGCTCTGTAGATGATGATATGCAGCAGTTCTCTTGTTGAATAGTTGATCTCAATTGAATAAGACGGGTCCTTCTTCAGTTTCGAGATTACTTTTTCTACAGCTCTTAATGGATATGTGTTGCTCATTTTATTATGCTCTTTGTCAGATTAATCAAACGTTCTGCAGATCTCTTCCAGCTGAACACTTCAACTCTCTTTAACCCGAGTTCTTTTTTCTGCCTGTATAAACTCTCATTGCATGCCAGTTCATCTATTCTTCGCGCAATTTCTTCTGGGATATTAGGATCAGTGTAACTTCCGGCTTCGCCGCATACCTCAGGCAATGAGGTTGTATTTGACACAACTACCGGAACACCTGAGGCCATGGCTTCTATCGCCGGCAGACCGAATCCTTCAGCAAACGAAGGGAAGCAGAATATCTTTGCCAGTGAGTATATCAAAACAAGTTCATCATCACTTACTGAGCCGGTAAATATAACACGGTCTTTAATCTTAAGTTTATCTATCAGTTCGTCAACATCAAACATCTTCCAGTCTTTTGCGCCAACTATTACTAAAGGCAGACTGCTTTTAAGATGTGGTAAAGCTTTAAGAAGATTACTTATATTCTTTCTTATATTAAGCCTGCCCACATAAAGTATAAATTCAGATGGAAGGCTGTATTTTTCAGCTGCACTCTTAAGGCTGCTTTCGTCAAAGAATTTTTTTTCTTTAAATTTTTTACTTACACCATTGTATACAACATCAATCTTTGTCTTTATCCCATGTTCAATGAGTCTCTGTTTTTCACTTTCCGAAATAGTAATTACCAGATCGGAT
>JBLNEL010000288.1:0-5539 GCA_050262615.1 Bacillota bacterium | reverse complement strand
TTTCGGTAGACAATTAGATCGTTTGATGCTATTGAAAGTTCCATTTACCTAAAATATTATAAAAAATGCAGGGGAATGCCTTTTAAGAGTAACTTTATAAAAAGGAACTTAAAAAAAATGTTTATCCGGCAGGGGCTACAAAAGCAGCAATTACAACATAATGGCAGAAACAGCCTAGTATAACAAAAATATGCCAGAGCTCATGAAATCCAAATACACCGGGATTAAAATTGGGCTTTTTAAGAGCATATATTACAGCTCCGGCTGTAAAGAAAAATCCGCCTGAGAAAAACCAGATAAGCGCCTCTATAGACATAGTTGAGGTTATCTCTTTTATTGCAGCAACCGAAAGCCACCCCATTATCAGGTAAAGTCCTGTTGAAATCCAGCGGTGCGTCGATTTTACAAAAAGTTTTAACAGCACCCCCGACAAAGCAATTGACCAGACTATTATTAAAAGCCCGTATTGCCAGAATCCTGAAAAAAAGTGCAGGCAGATTGGAGTATATGTGCCGGCAATAAGCAGAAAAATTGCAGAATGATCCAGTTTCCGCAGATAAAAAGTAACTTTTTCACCTGAATTTATCAGGTGATATGCAGCACTGGCAGAAAACATTACTATCAGACTTAAACCGTAAATTAAAAGCGAAATACCTTTCAGAGTACCTTCAGTTTTAATTACCAGCATTATAATAAGACCAATAACTGCGGCAATTGCCGCAAATAAGTGACTAAGGCCGTTTACAGGCTCGCGTAATTTATTTAGCATTAAATCTCAGTGTAATTAAATCTCAGTGTAATTAAATCTCAGTGTATTTGCCGAATTCTTTAGATGCTTCAAGCAGTGTTAAATAATTATCAAAATTCACATATTCCGGAATACTGTTGCCGCTTCCGATAATATAACCGCCGTTATAGGCTGCTTTTTCAATATTTTCCCTTACCTTATTTCTTATCTCTTCCTTTGTTCCGCGGCACAGAAGGTCAACATCCACGTGCCCGATAAGACATAACTTATCACCATAACGCGCTTTAACCTCCTTTATATCCATTGCCTTTGGCTCGATCGGATGCAGTGCGTTTACTCCGCAGTCAACTATCCTGTCGAAAACATCCCAAAGCACACCGTCTGTATGATACATTAAAGGTTTGTTGTATTTTTTTGCCAGATCACCAATTTTCCTAAGCCATGGAAAAAAATACCTGTCCAGCACATCAGGCCCCATTAAAAGCCCATTGGTATAAGCTATATCATCAGTATACCAGATTACATCTACTGCATCAGACTGCGCAAAATATTCGAACATACTTAAGACCAGTTCGCCTAGTTTATTGTTCAGTGCATCAATAAGTTCAGGATTTTCAAATAAAGCCATTGAAAAACCTTCAAATCCCATCATCTCCCACGTCATCGTAAATATGTCGCCATATTGCCCGATAACTCCCATGCCTTCAGGTAAAAGACCTCTGACTTTTTCAAACCTGTTATAATCAAAATCACTTTTATGCGGGAACTGATACTTCTCAAGATCCTCCCAGCTTGAAATAACTCCCTGAGATTCATTTGCCCATTTGATCTGCAGTGTGCCGTCTTCCTTAAATGTAAGATTACTGCCGGCTCCTATCTTTGCCGGATTAAAATCAGCACTTGGCTGAAGTTTAATATAATCATAACCGGTCTTATACCAGAATTCAATATCATCCTCTAAGGTCAGAACCGGTCTGCCTATTATCCTTTTTTTAACTTCCGGATGTATTCCTAATTCACAAATAGGAATAAATTTCCCTCTGCCGCCCCTCAGGGTTTTAACAAAATTTTCAATGTCGGGATTCGGATTATAAAGATTCATATTGCTTATGCATTTCCTCCTGTTAAGTCCAGGTGTTTTGCAAGACTGTGGGGATCTGAAAAATATCCGTCAGCTCCGATTTTATCACAGTAATCCTGCGAAACAGGAGCCCCGCCGATGAAAACTTTCAGATCGTTAAAACGGCTTTTTAATTCAGAGGTAATTTTATCCATATTAAGCATAGTGGTCGTAAGAAGCGCACTTAAACCAACCATCTTCGCATTGTTTTCTTCAACTGCAGCAATGAATTTGTCGGCTGTGGCATTTGTCCCAAGGTCAATAACATTCCATCCGCTCCCCTGAAGCACCATTTTAACTATATTTTTACCAATGTCATGCATGTCACCCTGGACGGTACCTATTACGAAAGTTCCTTTATACTTGGCCTCTCCGCTCTTAAAATATGGCTCGAGATGTACCATCGCTGCTTTCATTGCCTTTGCAGATATAAGTAAGTTAGGAATGAAAGCTTTTCCTGTAGAAAATTTCTCTCCTATTCTGTTCATACCCGCAATAAGAGCCTTTGAAAGGATGTCTCCGGGAGTAAAACCCATCTGAAGAGCTTCAACTGTAAGCTCCGAGGCACCTTTCTGACCTTTATGCTCTGGCAGATATGCGGTCGTTTCATCGGCCTTTCCGATCTCAATGCACCCGGCAAGCCTTTCAAGAATTTCCATTATAACCTCTAAAATAATAATCGCTTTGAGATAAAATCATTTGGAAAATGCATTTTTTTGAAATGCAATCTGATTGCAGATATTTCTTTTTAAATTCAGGACTGATAAAATTAAGGAAAAATCTTAAAAAATAAAGCGGAATTGATAAAATAAAAAAAAAGGAACTGCAGATTTTTGCCCACAGTCCCTTTCTTACCTGAAGTTTATCTTTCTAAAGTCTGTAAAACACCTTACAGATTTATAGGCTCAGCATTATTATTCAGTATTACCGGATCGCCAAGTCCCAGATCTTTTAACTGCTCTAGCTGTGTTGCCTTGTCGCCTACGATAACATAAATAAGCTTATCAGGCTGAATGTATTTCTGAGAAAGCTGCTTTTCCTCATCAATGGTCATATCCTTTAATGCCTGTTCGCGCTGCTTGATGTAATCAAACGGGAGATCATACATTACAACAGGAATAAGCATTTGTGAAAGCTGCCCTAAGGTCTCAAATCTGCCTGAATTGCTCTTTAAGAGCGAACTCCTTACCTGGTCGAGATCTTCCTGCAAAATACCATTATTGCGGTATTTTGCAATTTCATCCCTTATTATCTGTGCTGTCTCATGCGTAGCATTGGCCTGAACAGCTGTATTAGCCGCAAACATGCCGCCAAAACCATTTCCTGAAAATCCTGAACGTGCACCATATGTAAATGACTTTGTCTCACGAAGTATCATATTAAGAACACCTGAAAAATCACCGCCAAGCTTGTGGTTCATTACAACAGCTTTGTAGTAATCTGGGTCTTTATAGCTTAAAGCTATGTGGCCGACATTAAAAATCGACTGCTTTGCTTTGGGAACATCAACAAAATAAATTCCAGGCTTTGTATTAGCCGAAAACTTGATTTCTGGAAATCTGACTTCCTTTGACTTCCAGTCCTTAAAACTATTGAATAAAACGACAGCCTTGTCTTTTGTAATATCGCCAACTACAGTGATCTTTGTAACTGAAGGAGAAAAATTCTTCTCGTAATAACTCTTAAGATCTTCTAATGTGATTTTCTCAACCGAACTTACCCTTCCTGAAGCCTGATTTGAAAGAATATTGTCAGTTCCGTAAATAAGTTTGCTGAAGACATTCTGAGCAATGAAAGCGGCCTGTGTCTCAGTTCTCTTTAACTCTTCAATTACCTGACTTTTAACGATCGGAAATTCCTTTTCATCCCAGCGCGGCTCTAATAATATTTCCTTCGCAAGAGCAATTGCCTCAGCTAGCTTGCTTACCAGACAGCTTCCGTTAAGTGTAATTGCTTCTGATGATCCGCTTATATCTATCGCTGCACCTAGATCCTGAATGGCTTCTCGCAGTTCTACCGGAGTCTTTGTTTTTGTCCCTTCATTCATCATCCTGGCTGTTAAGTATGCTGTGCCGACTTTCTGTGGATCATCTAAGAGCATACCGCCTTTTAGTATTACTGAGAACTGTACTATCGGAAGTTCACTTTGCTTAATACCGAATACCTGGATCCCGTTTGTTGTCTTCTCTGTCCATACTTTGGGAAGTGTTACTTCGACGTCAGGACCTTTTACAGGTTCTTTTGTTCTGTCTATCTTTGAAGCAATTGGTTCTAATTTTACACTTGAAATTTCTTTTTTCTTTGTACCCTGCTTGTCTATAGATTCTTCAGGTATAATAAATGGCTTTGAATCTGAAGCTGCAAGTTCTGCTTTGCCTTTTGGCACAATACTGCAGATTACATAATTCTTTCCTTTAATATACTTATTGTATACTCTCCAGACATCATCTTTTGTAATACTGTTAAACTGCTTTAGGTCTTCTTTTATGTAATCAGGTGAACCTTTGAAGATATTATAATCAGATAGCCTCATTGCTTTCCCAAGCACGCTCGACATTGAATTATATACTGCAAATTCAATTCCCGCTTTCTGCCTTTCAATATCTTTATCGCTGAAACCTTCTTTTTCAAATCTCTGGAATGCTTCTTTTATTGCATTTTCAACTTCCGTTAGTTTTGTTCCCGGAAATGCTCTTACTGAGACCTGTATTGTTCCTGCTATTTCACCGCTGTTCTGACGGACCATGACATTAGGAGCAAGTTTCTTCTCTTCAACCAGTACTTTATAAAGAGGAGATTTCTTGGTTCCGGCAATAATTCTGCTTAAGAAATCAAGTGCATATGAATCTTTGCTGAAATCCTCAGCTGTTGGAAATGCAATGCTGAGCATTGGAGCATTGGCTAGGTTATCTTCATAATAGGCTCTCTTTGTTTCATTAAGCGTTACCGGCATCTTTGGCAATGAAGCCGGCGCCTCAGAGGATTTTATTTCTGCAAAATACTTTTCGATCCACTTTTTCGTCTGCTTTGGATCAATATCACCGGCAACAACAAGTGTGGCATTGCTCGGTGCATAGTATTTATTGTGAAAATCAATTGCATCCTGCAGCGAAGCATTTGACAGATCTTCAAGTGAACCTATTACCTGCCAGTTATATGGATGGCTTTCAGGATACATCAGTTTGTCCATAATGTAGCTGTTCTGCGCATATGGCCTGTTTTCTCCCTGGCGCTTTTCATTCTGAACTACATTCTGCTGTGTTACAAATGTTTCCTCTGTGAATTTACTTAAAAGAAATCCCATTCTGTCTGATTCCATCCAGAGTGCCATTTCAACTGCGTTTTTGGGAATGACTTCAAAGTAATTTGTCCTGTCATTGTTGGTAGAACCATTTACATTGCTGGCCCCTGCCATCTGCAGCTTCTTAAACCACTGCCCCTGTGGAATATTCTGACTTTCATTAAAACGGAGATGCTCAAATAAATGAGCAAATCCCGTCTTACCCGGCACTTCTCTGGCACTTCCTACATGATAAACTACATATACTGCCGCTATCGGATCGGATTTATCAACGTGCAGAATAACATTCATACCATTTGAAAGTTTGTACTTTTCATATGGTATCTTGAAATCCTTATTCTTACCTGCACTGAAACTTATTGTAGAAATG